>PUMZ01000131.1 GCA_003551565.1 Candidatus Brocadiaceae bacterium
CTTTGTGATCGCATTGTATTTTATGAGCACCGCCGGAATGCCGCTTATTCTGGGCATTCTTTTTCTCATCCTTCTCCTGATGGTTTTTGTGGTCATGTCGCGCATCGTATCGGAGACGGGCATTTTTTTTCTCAAGTCCTACTGGCTGCCCGTGGGCGTCATCACCGCCCTGCTGGGCATTGAGGCCATCGGTCCCACCGTGTACGTCGTCATGGCGCTCATCAGCATCATGCTTGCCGGCGATGTGCGCACCACCCTGATGCCTTACCTGAACACGGCCCTGCGCATCGGCGAGGAGACGGGCCGCGAGCGTCCGGGCCGGCTGGCCCCCTGGATAGTCGTGGTGCTGATCGGCGGGTTCATCGTGGCCGGCGCCGTAACGATGTATCTGCAGCACAACCGGGGGATCCATTCCGGCTGGGCAACGCGCACACTGCCGAGGATGCCGTTCGATGAGCTTGCCCGCCACACGTCTGAAATGAGCGCACGGGGCGTACTGGCCGAATCCACGGCCGCCTCCGGACCGGAGCGCCTGGCGATGATATCGCCCATGGGGGACGCCCACAAATGGGTCATTCTGGGGCTGGGGCTTTTTCTCGTTACCGCCCTGGCCCGTCTGCGGCTGGCATGGTGGCCCATCCATCCGGTCTTGTTCCTGGTCTGGGGCACGTTCCCGATGACGCACATGGGCAGCGCCTTCCTGGTGGGCTGGGCCGTCAAGGCCGGCGTCGTGAAGACGATGGGCGCCAAGGGGTATCACGCGCTCAAGCCCGTGATGGTGGGCCTGATTGCGGCGGACCTGTTCAACGCCATACTGTGGGTCTTTATCGGAGTGACGTATTATATGATCACGGGGCTGAGCCCGCCGGTATGACGGTGGATCATTCTGACGTTATGGGGTCCCGAAAAATCCCTCCGGCGGGAAGGTTTGAGAAGGCACTGGAACAATGCCGTTGTTTGTAAGCTCCCATTGGACCGGCTAAAATATGAGGAACAAAAAGCCGGCTATTTTTGCCGGTAGCGCAACACCTGCTGGTTTTACCGTGGGTTTTCTGAGATGGATTTGTCCGGTATCCGGTAAAGGTTGATAATTGCTTTTGCCACCGGGAATGTGATACTGTTTTCCCTTAAGGGGCTATATGCCATGACGACATACTGGAGTCCTGACGAACTGCGGCGTCGTGCATCCACGCTTCCGCGCGTATCGCTTGCCCATCTGCCCACGCCTCTCGACGAACTGCCGCGCCTTTCAGCTGCTCTGGAAAGCAAGGCGAGACTGTATGCAAAGCGGGAAGACCAGACGGGGCTGGGTTTGGGAGGCAACAAGGTCCGCAAACTCGAATTCGTTCTGGGCCATGCACGGGAACAGGGCTGCGATGCGCTCGTGCATGGGCTTGCCGCTCAGTCCAACTACTGCCGCCAGACCGCCGCGGCCGCCGCCCAGACCGGGATGCCGTGCCTTCTGATACTGCGAAAAGATCATAAGAGCGACGATCCGCCGCAGGGCAACCGTTTGCTCGATTTCATATTCGGTGCAGAGGTCAGGATGGTTGAACCGCAACGGCAAGGCGAAGCCAAACGCCTTGCCGTCGAGGAGCTCCGGGAAAGGGGGCTTAACCCTTACCTGATCGGGAGATTCGATGAAGTTCTCGGCGCCGTGGCCTACTCCCTTTGCATGGTGGAAATCACAGAACAGCTCAACGGAGAAGCTCCGGATTTCGTTGCCGTTACGGGAGGAGCCGGCACGCAGGCCGGTCTGGTGCTCGGTCAACGGCTGCTCGGCCTGAACACCCGCGTCCAGGGTTTTCGCCCGTCGCCGGCCGATGAACGCAGCAGCCGCGAACAATGCGCCTCGATTGCAAATGAGGCAGCCCGGTTGTTGGGCGCCGACGTGACGATCCGTGAAGATGAGATAGAAAACACGTCACGCTACGGCGGCCCGTCCTACGGTACGCCCAACGGGGCATGTCTTGACGCGCTGCTTCTGTTCGGCCGTACCGAAGGGTTGGTCCTCGGCCCCGTCTATACGGCCAAAGGATTTTCAGGGGTTATGGACCGGATCAGGAGCGGCGAGATTCCGGAGGGCAGCCGTGTCGTTTTCGTGCATACCGGCGGCACTCCGGAAGTCTTCGCCTACAATAACGAAATTGTCGAAGCTATGCATATTTGAAGGCCCGGGAGGCGATATGAAAACGAGAAGGGAGAGAAAAGCATCCGTTTTTTGAAAAATGATCCGTGGTGCTCAGGTGGAAGCGGAGACTCAATCCTCTTTGATCACGTATGTTCCCATGTTGATCCCATGCTGAGTCACCTGTTTTCGCCTGCCTGTTGCCGGGCAGGCGGTTCACTGAATATCCACCTTTTTTCCGAGGGAGGTCAGGAATGGGACGAACGGTGATGCGATTTGCGGTTTTGATGTGGGCGGCGGCTGTTATTTTGGTTGTGTTTGCGGAGGCGGTGCGGGCGGACACCTTTCCGGTGTATACGCAGGAGAATGCGCCGCAGGCGCCGGAGCTGGAAGATTTGCCGCTGAAAGAACGGGTTTCTCAGTACGGCATCACATGGATCTTTGAGGAGCCCGTCCGCGTCGGGCGGTTTGTGAACGGCGACTACTGGGTGGTCGGTCCGGTCGTGGTCAGGGACATCGACCCCAGACCACGCGTCGGGGATGACGTGGAGGACGAGGAGCTCGACCAGCGCGAGCGGGACAGCGCCGCCCGTCAGCGCGACGGCCGTTACGCCCGGAACGCTTCGACGCTGAACCCGCCCCCGGCGCAGCGTGTTGGGTATGACAGTGGAATCCGCAACTGGTTCCGTCCCGAACTGGCGCATACCCCCCCGATCGCGATGCGGCCGGGCGATTCTCTCGTCTCGACCATAAGCCTGGCGCAAGGGGAGGGGAGGGACTTCCCCTACAAAAGGCCCGGCAAGGAGCGCGGCACGGGCGACAACAGCCCGGTCAGGACGGCGGCCGTGCTCACGTGCGTGGCCGAACCGCTTCCTCCCGACGCATTCAGGCCCGGTTTCACCGATCACCGCGACAGCGACGCGGAGCGCCGGATCTATCTGGCCCGCGAATTGCAAAGGGACCTTCTTCCGGCACTGGAGCCGCCCGACGGTGGAAACTTCCAGTTGAGCAACAGGGGTTCGGATATGGATTTCTGGGTAAGGGTTTTCGAGCGGCCGTGGATCAACACCGGTTTTTTCGGATTCGAACAACCCCTGGAGAACATGCCGCACTACGGTCAGTGGGTCGGCCAGGCCCAGTCCGTGGCGGGACTGATCCTGTGCCTGAACATCGAACCGGAGGAGAAGGAACGCCTCCTGATTCCGTTCGTGCAGGTGGGCATCGACTACTGGGCGGCGGTGCGGGGAGGTCATCCCGGCTGGCAGGGATGGGGCGGGCACGGCAGCGGGCGCAAGTTCCCGATCGTGCTCTCCGGCATCCTGCTGGGCGACGATGAAATGGCATCGCCCACGGTTACGTTTCCAGAAGTGAATTTTGGCGAAGACAACCAGACGATGTATGGTGAGGCATGGACCGGAGCACACGTGGTGTTCGCCGGCCATTCCGGGGTGCATCACAGCACCGGGGAAATACCCCGCCGGCAGTGGGGGCCCTACGAACATCTTCATCCGCGTGATTGGCAGGAAGACGGCCTGAACGGCCGGCAGAGCGAGGCTTACAGGCGCGCAAACTCCAGCAGTTCGTGGGTCGGCCAGGCGCTTGTGTTGCGCCTGCTGGGGGGCGAAGACAGGTGGGCGCATGATGCGTTCTTCGATTACGTCGACCGCTGGATGACCGAGGATGACGAGGAAAACCGGCAGATTATCGCCGACAGCAGGGATTGGCCCGCCCTGCCGGATCAATCCTGGATGGTTCAGGGCAATACGTGGGAACCGTTTGTTCGGCAGATGTGGGACCTGTACAGGGGAACGGTTGAAGCTCCGACCGACGGCTGGACCCGGCCCCGCGGAGAATAGAAATAGTCGTTCGTTAACCGCCTGGAAGCCGTCAGCGTAAACCAATTCGGAGTGGAAGGCCCCGTTTCCATGGTCACTATAAGCCTGGAAGACTGAATGGGCTGCGGGACCGTGATACAAGAGGTCATGTGAGCCGGCAACAACATGGAGCGCAGAATGTAATCAAAACGAGAGGAGGTGTTTTATCATGGTGCGAGAGGCGATCGTGCGACCGGTATTTTTGTTGTGTGCAGGGGTGGTTCTTGTGGCAGCGTTACAGCCCGCCGTTGCCGAACCCGTCGGGATCGAAACCATGCAGCCGGGGCAGACTTTCACGCTCGGTGAGGAGACGTACCGCTTGCTTGAACTCGATATGCTGCCCTACGTCGACTCGGAGTATGCCCGGCGTCACCGGTTTGACGATTATGAGAATCCCGACCTGTACGAGTTGCGCCGGCGCTACGATCTGGCCGACGTCATAGCTTCCGGCGCGGACGATTTTGAGCAACAGATCCTGTTGATGGATTGGGTCCATAACCTCTGGACGCACACCGACCCGTATGAGCGCGGTCTGGGGGGCCTGCGCCACGCTCTGCAGCTCCTCGAACTGGCGCGGCGCGAGCAGGGTTTTTTTTGCGTCCAGGACGCTGCTGTCCTGGTTTCGGCCGCATCAAGTGTCGGTTTCGTCGCCCGCCCCATAGGCAGCTCGTCCCATTCATGGGCTGAGCTCTGGTCGAATAAACACCGTAAGTGGGTGATGCTGGATCCCACTTCGAATTTTTACGTGGAAAAGGACGGGGTGCCGCTGAGCACCTACGAAGTGCAGAAACAGTGGCTCGAACACGACGCCGAGGGACTGATGCGTGTGGACGCCGCCACCGGCGAGCGGCGGCCTATGACCTCGTTCCGGCGCCGGTTCTCGATTATTCCGAACAGCGACTTGATGGAGCACGGCACTCAGCGCGGACGCGGTTTCACCATCACCGAGGATGGAGCCCTCGACCGCCGGACCGGCGAGGATGTGCCCGATCCGGGCAAAGATCTGCATTTTCCCGTCAACCAGGCGGCGCTTGCGTTGGCGCCCGCCGGGGACGCCCTCGAAGTGAGTATGCGAACGCTGACACCGAATTTTGACCGTTTCGAGATCCGCATGGGCGATGGTCAGTGGCGTGCCAGCCCCGATCGGTTCGCCTGGCGGCCGAAGGCGGAGGGCAACACGCTGGAGGCGCGCGCGGTCAATCGATTTGGCGTTTCCGGCCCGGTCAGCACGGTGGCGCTTGAAAGCGGCGCCGATGCCTCGGCGCCGATCGTTATTCCGGCGGCGTCTTTCTCCGGCCAGGGTGGCGGGGAGGTGTCCATCAGACCGCGTCCCGGCCGGGGCCCCACGCATACCCACTTCTGGTACACTCCGGACCACTGGCTGGAGTGGACGTTCGACTGCGAAGAGGCCGGCCCTTACGAGCTGACGCTGCATTATGCCGCCCTTTTTTCGACGTCCCGAAGAATCGAAGTGAACGGCGAGACGGTGGATGGCCTTTCGGAAGTGGTACTGGAAAGGACCGGCAATTGGAACCGGTTCCACCGGGTGCGGCTGCCGTCTCCGGTTCCGCTGCGGGAAGGCGAAAACACGTTGCGGATCACGTGCCTCGACGAAACGAGTCTCCGGCTGGCCGGCCTCGCTTTCCGCGACTCCGCCGGCCGTGAGATCGGGATCGACGGCGCAGCTTTTGTCCGCCAGGACGGCGGACACGCCCGACGCAGCGTTCTTGCAGAGCACGGCTTCATCCGGTTCTGGAACGAAGAAGGGCACTGGCTCGAGTGGGAAGTGGACGTGCAGGACGCCGGCGCCTACGACGTCCACCTGCAATATGCGACCCTTTACAACTCCCCGCGCGAGCTGAGAGTCAACGGCGAAGTGGTCGAAGGGCTCGCGTCGTTCGCACTCCCGCTGACAGTCAACTGGCAAACCTGGACGGAAGACCGTTTGCCGGCGCCGGTTCACCTTGAAGAGGGACGGCAGGTGCTGCGAATGACCAGTCTCGGCGGCCGCGGTCTGAACCTGACCGGCATCCGCCTCTCGGCGCCGGACGTGCCGGAACTGTTTATCCCGGCCGTGGATTTTGTTGCGGAAGGCGGCGGCGAAGTCACCGCCTACCGGCCATCCCGGCACGACACATTTTTTCGCTGGGACGACCCGGGCCACTGGCTGGAATGGACGGTCCATGCCCCGGCCGACGGCGACTACGAACTCGTGCTTCGCTACGCCACCCGGCAGCGCGCCCGGCGCGAGGTGAGCGTTGGCGGAACGGTGGTCGACGGACTCGACGAAGTGACGTTTGAACCGACCGGGGATTGGGCGAGGTGGCGGGAAACGACGCTCCCCGCCAGCATCTCCCTCCGGGCCGGACGGAACACGTTGCGGTTGACCGCGCTCGGCGGCAGCCTGAACCTCGATGAAATCCGCCTGGTACCGGTCCCCGTGGAGGACCTTTCCCGGGAATGAGGACAGGGAACGGTGATGCCGCCCGCTTTTTCGAAAAAAGAAAATCGCTGTAACCATTATGATGGAGGATCATCAGCTCCAGCGGTTGCATTTTAACCGGCTGGACCTGAACCAGTCGGCGGAGCTTGGTGAAATAAGACTGTTCGGGCTGATCGATTCTTTGAAGAGGTTGTCGACGTCCCTGCCATATTTGCGATGGGACTACCGCAGATTGGAACACAAGTAGTAACGGAGCAGGCGCCGAATAAGGGGCGCTTCTCTGATGAGTTTTTTTCCGTCTTTCTTTTGACAAAAGCCGGCCATTCTTCTTAAAATGACATGTCGTCTGTTCGCGGCCGCTTGTGGTCGGAGGCCGGAGCCGGCCTGGCGTGACGTTACGGCTGTTATCTGCTAACTTCGGCCTGTCTGCCAGAGGACACAATGGGGGGTGCAGTGAGCGAGTGGGCTTGAGGTTGAGCAAAGAGATAGCATGGGCGGGTTTTGAGATGAGGGCGCCTGAGGATTGGGAGGTGAGCAGGCACGGCATTTCCCCCCGCCGGGGCAGTCTTGTGCTGGTCGACCGCCGGAGGCAACGGTTCGAGTTGACCTGGCAACACTGTGAGAAAAAACCCGATCTGGGATACAGCTCGGAAGATTTGCGTGCGCGTTTTCGCCGGGAGGGAGCAGGCAGTGATGAATTGCCCCGGCTGAAATCGGTTCCCGGCTGGCTCGGTTTCTGGCGCCGGATCGACCCGCTGACGGTCCTTGCTTACGCACTGCGCTGGCAGCGCGAGAGCGGACGTGTTTTTCAGGCGACCATTGTCGCCAGGGACGATGAAGATGTCGACAACGGGCGTTTTGTTGCAGAGATCCTGGGCGCCTGTCTGGACAAACTGGGCGAAGGGAAGGCGATTCACTGGAAAGCGTTTGGCATCGATTGCGTGTCGCCGCCCGGCTGGGAACTGGATTCGACGAGAATGCATGCGATGGACGTAAAAATGCAATTCCGGAATCCCGATAACAGGCCGGGGGTGGAGTGCGCCGTCCATCGCATGGGCATGGCCGGGACATGGTTCAACGGCGACGCCGAATCGTTTGTTCGATCCAGGGAACCGAAAAACGATTTCCGGTTCGACACCATCGATTACAACGGACACCGGGCGGTGACGGCCGTTGCAAGAACACAGAACAGGTTGTTCCACCGGATCACGGGGAAGAGGCGTATCCGGCGCGAGTTAATATGGCAATGTGAACGCGCGAATTCACTGTTCCGCGTCACCACCGTATGCAAGCCGGGAGACGATCTGTTGCCGCAGGATTTGGCCGCGCAATGCGCGCACGACCGGGCCGGCGAGCAGCCCATGCCGCGCGGGCCGAAAGGTGCCGACACAGCGAGCGAATGAAACATCCGGAGAGTAAAAAAGGAAGCAGGGTGCGGCTGACACCGGAACGACTCCTTTCCGGAGTACCGCATCGGAACAGCGTTGTCGAGTTGAAGGAGGACGAAAACGGGCCGGTCCTCTGGGCGCCGATTCGCCGGAGGTGGTGGATGAAGGCGCCGTTTTCATGGTTGTTACCGTATCGCGAGCGCAAAGGTTTTCGCCTGGATGCGCTCGGCTACGAAGTCTGGCAGGGTTGCGACGGCACGCGCACGATCGAGCAGATCGTGGACGAGTTCGCAGAGCGCCATCGCACGTCTTTTCACGAGGCGCGGCTTGCGGTAATGGAATTCATCCGCACCATGACGGAGCGGGAGCTGATTGCCGTGGTCATGGACGGTTCGGGAACACCACCCAATGAAACCGATTGAGGCCGAAAAACAGGTCAGCCTGGGGCCGGCGAGGGCGTTTCAACTTGCCATGTCCGGGATTATGTACCGTTTTTTCCGGTCGGGCATCACGGTGGCCATTCTTTGCCTTGCCGTGGCTTTCCTGGTGCATACGCTGGTCTACGGCCTCCTGGCGCATTCCAGCGAATACAGTGCCTTCCAGGAAGTGGCGC
Organism: Candidatus Brocadiaceae bacterium; assembly: GCA_003551565.1. Taxonomy (GTDB): domain Bacteria; phylum Planctomycetota; class Brocadiia; order SM23-32; family SM23-32; genus PUMZ01. The sequence continues at coordinate 8,447 of PUMZ01000131.1, forward strand.
GGCAGCGCGAGCTGGGTGGGCAGATCAGCCGTCTGACAAGTCCCGATTCCGCCACCAGGATCATCGAGGAGTTCGCCCGCGAAACCACGGGCCGGATGAGCGAATACCGCGAATGGGGGGATCTGTCGCAGGGCGATTTCCAGACCGCGACCGCCACGGCGCGCCGGGTGATGGATGTCAGGGCGCATTTTGAGGACCTGCCGGACGACAGCAGGGCGATACTGGTGGGGGATGCCGATGTTTTGACCCTGTTGCGCAGGTTCCGGGATGAGCGCCAGTATGAGCTGTTTGCTGAACGTGTTGAGCAACTTGCTGTGAGCTATCCGCTGGAGGGGCGGGAAGAATTCCAGCGTCTGGTCGATGCTGAATGGCCGGTTTTGGTTGAAATTGTTGAGCGTGTGCGCAGTGGCCAGGCGGAGGCCATTGCGTCGGTCAGCGAGAACTATCCCGATCTCAGTGCCCGGGATCTGTTGGTTGCGCAGCCGGACGGTTTCGTTGCCGCACTCCGGGATGCCGGTTTCGCAACAGACGAGATGGATTTTGAGAGTCTCGCCGAGTTTGCCGCCCGCGACGCGGCCAGGGAACGTCTGGAATCGACGCTGCTCGAAAGCGACGTCCAGCTGGCTCTGATACGGCATCTTGATATCGCTCCGGAGGATCTGACGCTGCCCCTGGTTTTTGGGTGGCTGCGCAGCCGTGCGGGGGACGCCGAATCGCTCAGTGACCTGATGAGCCGGACCGGTGTGGAGCTTCCTCCCGAAACTCTGACCGGGCTGGCCGAGTTTTACACCCGCTCCGAACGGCTCCAGGAGGTTGTCGGTACCAGTCCCCCGGCGTCCGAAGCCGGGCTTTTCTCCCTCGAAGGGCGGTTGCGCTGGCTCATTTTGCTGGCGTTTTTCGTATGCATTGTCGGGGTCGCCAATGCCATGCTCATGTCCGTAACGGAACGGTTTAACGAGATCGCGACGATGAAGTGCCTCGGCGCCATGGACGGTTTTGTGATGATGATGTTCGTCTTCGAAGCGGCCATTCAGGGATTGATCGGCGGCGTAATCGGCGTTTTTCTCGGAACGCTTCTGGCCTTATTGAGGGGGCTTGCCGAGTATGGCGCACTGGTCGCTTTTTCTTCCGAACTGCTGACGCAAATGTTTCTGGCCGCCATTCTGGCTCTGGCCGCCGGCATGGTGCTTGCCACGGCTGCTGCCGTGGGGCCGTCGCTGGTCGCTGCCAGGCTGGCGCCGATGGAAGCGATGCGCGTGGAGTAAAAGACAAGCACCTTTCCTTCTCATGTACGACAGGGCCGTTTGACCCCGGCCGGACAACAGGGCAAGAGGTACCGTATGGATAAGCAGGAAAAGCACGCAGCGAACACCGCGGAAGACATCGTCCCCACAGGTCGTAATGGTGAACGGCCGGTCATCATCCGAACTCTTGATCTGGCAAAAGTCTACGGTGAGGGGGAGACGGCCACTCATGCCCTGCAGGGAGTGAATTCCACGATTTTCCGGGGGGAGCTGATCGCCGTGATGGGACCCTCCGGTTCGGGGAAAACCACGTATTTCAACATGATCGGTGCACTCGATTCGCCGACAAACGGTCGCATCCTGATCGATGAAGTGGATGTTGCGCAGTTATCGGCCGTTGAACTGGCCTTTTTGCGCTGCAGGAAAATCGGTTATATCTTCCAGAGCTTTAACTTGATACGCTACATGACCGCGCTGGAAAACGTGACCGTGCCGATGGCCTTTGCCGGGGTCAAACCGGAAGTTGCGCGGGAGCGGGGCATGGATCTGCTGGACCTGGTCGGCATCGCCGATCGATGGGAGCACCGGCCCATCGAAATGTCCGGCGGTCAGCAGCAGCGTGTGGCCATTGCCCGCGCCATGTGCAATCTGCCGCAGATACTCCTCGCCGACGAACCCACGGCCAATCTCGATCTCGTCACCGGGGAGTCCATACTCGGGATTTTGCAGCGCATCAACAAAGAACAGGGAGTCACTGTTATTTGCTCGACGCACGACCACCGTCTGCTTAAAATGTGCGATCGCATCATGTGGATCCGTGACGGCAGGGTTGAACGGGTGGAGCGCAGCGAGAATCTGAAAATCAAAGTCGGCACCATTGATGGGGGCCAGGCATGATCTGTCGGCACTTAGCATATCTTTGTTCCGGAAGAGGTTTGAAGCTTCCGCTCGTGCTGGTTTTTATCGCAGGTGTTGCAGCAGTCGCGTTGGCGGGCACTGCGGCGGGGAATGATGAAGGGTCGCCGGAGGACCGGCAATTTTTTGCCGATCTTGAACATTTGACCTCGCACCCTCACCGTCTGCCCGGCAGCACATACGGGCAGCAAACCGCAGACTACATCGAACAACGTCTGAAAGAAGCGGGAATAACGGATGTGTTCAGGTATTATATGCAGGTGCCCTACCTGAGCGCCGATCGTTGCGAGATGGTCATCGGGGATGAGACCGTCCCCCTCTCTCCCATGCGCCCCAACATATCTGTCCCTCCCGCCACGCCGGAGGACGGCATCAGCGGGCCGATTTTTTACGTCGGTCGCGGCGAAATGGAAGACTATGACAACCGTTCGCCCGAGAACGGGATCGTATTGATGGATTATGACAGCTACGATAACTGGCAACGGGCTTTTGAGCTGGGCGCGAAGGCGGTGATTTTTCTCGGCGACGGCGACGAAGCGCCGACTCATCCCATGCACGCCCCGGTGCCGGCCAACCTGATTCGTCTGTATGCCGATCGGAACGATGTTGAGGACGTCCTTGGTTTGGACGGCACGCGTGCGGAAGCGACCGTGTACAGCAATCTCTCCTGGCAGTACCGGTGGGACGCCAACATTATCGCCCGCGTTCCCGGAACCGATCCGGCCCTCGAAGCCCTCGACGAACCGCCCACTTCGGGTCCCGAGGCCCTGGTCCTCTCGGTGGCCTACGATTCCTTCGGCGAGGTTCCGCACCGCAGTCCCGGGGCCCGCCGGGCCGCCAATATCGCTGCTTTGCTGCAGACCGCCGAGACGTTCATCAACGAGCCGCCCGCGCGGGACATCATTTTCATGTTCTTCGGCGGACGGAGTTATAACCACCAGGGGGCCAGAGAAATCTACGATGCGTTGCTGATGGACCAGGGCACACACAACGACATGATGGACGAACACGACGATGAGCTCAGGACGGTTGATACGGCATACGGTTTGTTGCAGGACGAAGGGATCCTGTTTCCCGACGATGCCGATGGATCCGACGTGCTCCAGCGCATATTGCGGGAGCAGTCGCGGTTTGTTCGCGACAATATCGGATTCGATCTTCAGATGCTCCGGATGCAACATCTTGATGAAGCTGAGCGGGACGACGAGTTCAAAAGAAGGGAAGAAAGAAAACAGAATCTTGCCCTCCAGTGGGACGTTATTCGCCGGGCCATTTATGAACGGCGGCTGGATGAACTTTTTGAACGCCGGGAGCAATATGCCAGGGGGATCTTCGAAACCGATGAGTCGCGCATGTGGGGCGATGAACGCAGGGCCAGGGCCCGGGAAAACGCCGTCAAACAGGGTCAATTGCTCGAAGAACTGGAGGAGGCTGTAACCGTTCACCTGCAATCGCGCCTGGGAGAGCTGTCCGAAAGGGTCCGCAGGGACGAGCAGCGTCTGGCCCTGCGCAAGGGCCTGTTCGGCACGGAAGAGAGCTCCGAAGTTATCCGGGATTACAGGGGCATCGTGCTGCACGTCAGTTTCGAGCTATCGGACGGCGGGCCGGAATGGGGGATGGTGCCGCTGCATCAGTATCACCTGCTTTTCGGCAGATCTCTGCCCGGGGACGGCGATAACCCGGGGTATTATGCTCGCGTTCTCCGTGCGTTGGGGGAAGCCGCCGAAGGGGCCGGAGACCTGCCCGGACTTTCCAGGCGGGCTTTGAGGGAGCCGCTGTACGGCAGGACATTCGTTCCCGGTCTTCTGGTTCACGAAGGCCAGGTGGCGGGGGGATATGGGTTGTACAACGTGGCGCTGGTCACGGGGTTCGATCGGCGAGCCAGGGATGGTCACCCGTCCGACAGCCTGGAGCACCTTGACGGGCGCCGGATTCTCGAACAGTCCCGCCACGCGGCGGTTTTGCTGCGGCACCTCGCCGACGGGCGCGCGATATCTTTGCCGCGCCTTTTCGGTTCGCAAAACGAAAGTAAATATCCGGGGTGGCGCGGCAACCGGGTGCGGGGCGAGCGGGCGACAAGGCGTGTCACCGGAGGACTCGCGGAGATGCAGCCCGCCGTCGGGGCGCTGATGGCGGTGTGGCCGGGCACCCGCGATTGGCAGAACCTGAAGGAATCCGGCGCCCTCCCGGATTTTTCGCCGTTCTCTTTCGAACGTACGGACTCCACCGGCCGCTTCCGCATCCTGGGAGCGCGGACCGATCTGGGCAACGAACACATGCTGCTCGGCATGAGCTTTGACGGGACCGGCCGTGTCGGAGCGATCACCAGCAGGCACAGCATCCAGTCGGATATCGTGGCAGCAACAGGGAGGCCCGTCCTGTTTCCGGTCGCGCGGCCGGGGAGTGTTATCGCAAGCAGACCCATTCACCGCAACAGGGGACGCATGCGCCTGATTCGGGGCACCACCGACGGAGTGTTCCTGGAAGAGCATTTTCTTGCCGGTACGCTCGACTCCTTTACCTTTGCCTATATCTCCGCCCAGAACGTCCGTGAAAAGTTCAAATTTTTTCAGGTTCTCGGTCCGGTCTTGCTCGGCGAACCCACGGACAGGCATCCGTTCGGCGCCGGAGTGGATCCCTCATGGCTGCTCCACCCGCCCCGCATCAATGCCCATACTTACAACGAGTTGTGGCGTCTCAACGAACACAGGCTGCAAACCATGCGCGGGAGGGGCATCACCCGTCCGGACCTGGAGACCCTCCACAACACCGCGCGAGCGGTGGGGATGCAGATCGACCAGGCCGGGAAATTGGCGGAACAGGAATCCCTGAGCCAGAGCAGCGCTTCGCTATCGCACCGTTTGTATGGGCCCCTGCTGAGCTCCATGCACGACCTCGTGCACGCCATTGTCTTCCTGCTGGTGCTCAGCATACCTTTTGCATTTGCGATGGAACGTCTGGTTGTCTGTGCCACGTCCATACACGGGCGCATAGGCGGCTTTGTGGTGATGTTTTTGGCGACTTTTGCGCTCCTGTACTGGATGCATCCCGGATTCGCCATTTCATCCACGCCCATCATTATTTTCCTGGCGTTTGCGATCCTCCTGCTCTCCTCTCTGGTCATCTATCTCCTGATCCGCAAATTTGATGGCGAGTTGAAGGCGCTTCAGGGCCAGAGTCTGGCGATGCACGACGTGCAGGTCTCGCGCACCGGCACCATGATGGCGGCAGTGGGCATGGGGATGTCCACCATGCGTCGGCGTCCGACCCGCACAATTCTCACCGCGATCACGGTGGTGGCCCTGACTTTTACCATCCTGTGCTTCGCATCGTTTGCCCGTCACGTGGGAGTTCGCAGCGTTTATGAGGGGCCGATCGGGGAAAATATGCCGACCGGCGTTCTGGCCCGTCATCTGGATTTCACCCCGTTGCCTTCGGCCGTGCCCGACCTGCTGGAACGCCATGCCGAAGATGGCGGTCTGCTCGCCATCCACTGGTGGATGGGACGAATGCATGAGGACGATCCGCCGCTGACCGCTGCCAATCCACGCACCGGAGCTTCGGTGGATATCGGTGCTGTGCTGGGAGTGCCTCCTGCTGAACTGCGCCGGTGGCCGGCCTTGGCCGCATCCCTCGACGGCGGGGACGTGGATGAGAGGGCGGAGAAACTTGAGCATGGGCAGGTTTACCTGCCTGTGATCATGGCCGAACTGCTCGGTCTGGAAACCGGCGACACCTTTCTGCTGCACGGTCAACCGGTCGGGCTGGGTGGGACGATCCATTCTGCCAATCTCCAGCTCCTGCGCAATATTGACAACATGCCGGTGACCCCGGTCGATTTCCGGGAGCTCGACCCCGTCGAGATGGAAGACGACGATCGGGAGGAGGAGACCGGCGGCGGTCTGATCCGCACCGAAGTCCAGCGCAGTTTCAGACGAACCGCCGTCGAACAGGTCGTGGTCGGTTCCTCGGACATGGTCCGGCGCATGGGCGGCGCCCCCCATACCGTTACCCTCTATCCGGCCGAAGATGTCGATCTCATCGACAAGGGAAGGGAGTTCAGCAGAATTCTTTCCATGCCGGTCTGGGCGGCGGGGCCGGAAGGTATCGAACGCATGATTCTGACATTCCTGACGGAACTGGCGGGCGGTTTTGCCCTGGGCGTGCCCCTGTTGCTGGGCGGATTGATCATTTTCGGCACCCTGCTCAGTTCGATCACCGACAGGGAGCGGGAAATATACACGTTTTCGGCCCTCGGCCTTTCGCCGGGGCATGTCGGGCTCCTGTTTTTTGCAGAAGCGGCGGTTTACGCCGTGGTGGGCGGTATGGGAGGTCAGCTGCTGGCACAGCTTGTGGCACTGGGTGCTTCGGCGCTTGCCGAACGTGGGATCATACAGCCGGTTTCCATCAACTTCTCTTCCACCCATTCCCTGTTTGCAATCGGCATGGTTATGCTGGTCGTGATGGTGTCGGCCATCTATCCCGCAATACGCGCTTCGCGGAGCGCCAACCCCGGCCTGGTGCGGAGCTGGAAGATGCCCGCGCCCGAAGGCGACAACCTGAAAATGATCTTTCCTTTCACGGTTTCGGCATACGATATCACCGGGGTTGTCAGTTTCCTGGCCGAACATTTCCGCTCCCACGACGACGCCGGGCTGGGCGCTTTTGCGGCGTCCGATGTCGGGATACTGCGTGACGAGGACAGTAACCTCGTGCTGACCGCCGATCTTGCACTCGCGCCGTTTGACCTCGGTGTTACGCAGCATTTTGTCCTGACCGCCGTGCCCTCCGAGATCGAAGGCGTTGACGAAGTGGAGATACGTATCACCCGCAAGAGCGGGGCAACCAACGACTGGATACGGGGGAATCGGGTCTTTCTCCGCGACCTCAGGGTCCAGTTCCTTGTGTGGCGAACCCTGTCGGAAGAAGCGGTGGAGAACTACCGTATCACGACGCTGCAAACGCTTGGCGAGGACATTCCGCCGGACGAGGGCGACGGATTTGAATAATAACGAACCGATCCATTGAAAGGTTGACTGCGAAGATGCGCTTTTTCAAAAAATTTCGGCGTGGTAACGGGGACATTGCCGGCGGTTCCGGCGGGGAGGACAGTCTGGAATCGTTCGACCGGGAACTGGAATTGTTCCGCCAGCAGATGGTCCCCCCCGATCATTTCGAGGACGGCTTTTCCTGGAACTCGCTCCTGGGGGCATTATTTCTCGGCCTGATTATGGTGCCGGGGGCGATGTACATGACATTGCTGGCCGGACAGGGTATCGGGCCGGCGGCCCAGTGGGTCACATTGATCCTTTTCATCGAGGTCGCGCGCCGCGCCAACAGAAGCCTGGGGAAAGCCGATATTTTCGTTTTGTTCTACCTTGCCGGAACGATTATGATTACGGCCGGCATGGCACACGGTCAGTTCCAGGGCGGCCTCAGCCTCCTGTACTTCCAATTCCTCTCCCAGTCGGAATCCATGCAAGCCGCCGGCATTTCCGAACTGTTGCCGTCCTGGGTGGTGCCCGATGATCCGGCCGTTTTGGAACAACGATCGCTCCTGATGCGCGCCTGGATGTTGCCGGTCGGTCTTGTCGTCTTCCGGATGATTATGGACCGGATCGACAACATGGTGCTTGGTTACGGGTTGTTCCGCCTCACCAGCGATGTCGAACGGTTGCCGTTCCCGATGGCGCCCGTCGGCGCCCAGGGCATCCTGGCCCTGTCGGAGGAACAGAGTGAGGAATCGCAGCAGGAGGAGGGAGAAAGCGGCGGCGAACGATCCTGGCGCTGGCGCATATTTTCCATCGGTTCTGTCATGGGCATTGCCTTCGGAGCCATTTTCCTGGGGCTCCCGACCGTAACGGGTGCGTTTCTTGATGAACCCATTACGTTCATACCGATTCCTTTTGTCGATTTCACGCAGCAAACCGGCAACTATATCGAGGCCGTTGCCATCGGCTTATCTTTCAACCTTGGCGCCGTGCTGGTAGGGATGCTTCTGCCGTTCTGGGCGGTCACTGGCGGATTTGTCGGGCTGCTGATCACCATGATCGCCAATCCCATGCTCTACCGGGCGGATATCCTCTCTTCCTGGGTGCCGGGCGACAATCTCCAGCAGACCTTTTACAAGGCCAACCTCGATTTCTATTTCAGCTTTTCAATCGGAATCGCCCTGGCCATAGCGATTGCCGGCGCTTATACCGTATTGAAGAGGTATAAGAAGATCAGGCGAAACCGTGAAATGGCCGGATCCAGGGGGTTGAAAGACGATTATCCGATCCCGAAGAGCCGGGGAGATATCAGGCCGCGCTGGATCTTTTTCGGTTATTTTTTCACCAGTTTCATGTATATGGTGGTCTCTGCGTTTCTGCTGTACCTGACCGACGGTTCCATTTACTGGCCCGTTGTGGGAATCATGGCGTTCTATGCATTCATTTTCTCCCCCGTAATGAGTTACATGAGCGCGCGCCTGGAAGGCATTGCCGGCCAGGTCATCACCATACCGTTTGTGCGCGAGGCATGCTTTATACTGTCCGGCTACACCGGCGTGGCAATTTGGTTTCTGCCGATACCGGCGCAGAACTACGGACAGATGGCCGTGTTTTACAGGCAGGCTGAACTGACGGGAACGAGCTTTCGTTCGATATGGAAGGCCGAAGTGCTGCTGGTGCCGATCATCGTCGTCGGTACGATTCTTTTCGCACATGTCATATGGCAGATGGGCGATGTCCCCGGGCCGAACTTCCCTTTTGCATCCGAATGGTGGGAGGTCATCGCCGCACAGCAATCCATTGTGTTTTCTTCGACACTCGGCGGATTTTCCGTCTTCGAACAGGCGTTGAATTTCTGGTATATCGCCTGGGGGCTGGGGCTGGGAGTGCTCGGTTTCTTAATCATGGGCGGCCTCGGAATGCCCGTGTTTTTGATGTACGGCGTGATTCGCGGGTTCAACCAGACGTTACCTTTTATGATTCTACCTCAGTTTTTCGGCGCCTTGCTGGGCAAGTTCGTCTTCGAACGACGCTACGGAGTCAAGCGATGGCGGCAAATCATCCCGGTACTGTTTGCGGGATTCAGCTGCGGCATGGGGCTGATAGGAACCTTCTCACTGGGGTTTGTGTTCCTCGCAAACAGTGTCGTGGATATGCCCTTCTGAGCCGGAACTTTTATCATGGCAATTTCAGAAAATAAAAGACAACGCGACCCGGAACTCGGCGACCTCTTTATCACCGTCAACGGCGTCTCAAAGATATACCGGTTGCGCGGGGAAGAAGTCTATGCTCTGGATAACGTGGATCTGACCGTTTTCCGCGGCGAATACCTGTCGATCATGGGACCTTCCGGTTCCGGCAAATCGACGCTGTTCAATATCATCGGCGCCCTCGACCATCCCACCTCGGGTTATGCGCAGATCGGCCCCCTGCGCCTCACCGAACTATCGAGCAGGGAGCTGGCCTATTTCCGGTGCAATCACGTCGGCTACATCTTTCAGTCTTACAACCTGATCCCTTCGCTCACCGCTTTGAAAAACGTGAGTATCTCGCATGTCCTGATGGGGGCAACGCCCGAGGAAGCCGATATTGCCGCCACCCGGTCGCTGGAAAGCGTCGGACTCGGACATCGCCTCGACCACCGGCCGGATGAGCTTTCGGGAGGTCAGCAGCAGCGCGTGGCGATTGCCAGGGCACTGGTCAATGAACCGAGCATCATCCTTGCGGATGAACCGACCGGGAACCTCGACCTGCACACCGGCGAAGAAATCATCAAGATCCTCAAACGCCTGTCAGTGCAAGACGGCGTAACCGTCGTCACCGCCACCCATGACCATAAAATGCTGAAGCAATCCGACCGCGTGGTCCATATTCGCGACGGCCGTGTGGACAAGATCCAGAAACGCGAGGAACTCGACATCGAGGAAGGCACCATCGAAGTCGGCGGCGAAACCCTGCAATGACCGCTTCGTGGCAGAGGCGTGCACCATGCCGTCTGCCGGGGCTCCGGATTATGAACGCTGCGTGCTTCCCGGACCCATCCGGCGCGACCACTTCCTGAGAAGCTCAAGGGACGGAGCAAGTGCCACCCGAAAGCCCACGTCGCAATACCTCTGGCCGGGCGTCAGTCCGTCGCGACGGGTTACCCGGCAGCAGCCCGCATCATACCCGCAGCTCCCACCCCGCAGGAGACGGTGCGACCCCACATCGGGGCCGGCCGGATCAACCATCCCGCGGACTTTGGGATAATCACGGTGCCAGTCATAGCACCACTCCCAGACATTTCCGCTCATATCGTAGAGGCCGAGTTTGTTGGGCGCTTTCAACCCGACGGGCATCGTTGAGAACCTCCTGTCCCCCATGCCGCCGCCATGCCAGGCAACCAGGTCGATGTCGTTTGATCCCGAGTACCGGTATCCTTCGCCCGACGAACCACCGCGCGCGGCATATTCCCACTCTCCCTCTGTCGGAAGCCGGTACTCGTATCCCTGAGGGAGGTTCCCGTCCTCATCTTCCATCCGGCTCAGTTTCCGGCAGAAACGCATTGCCTCATACCACGTCACCATTTCCACCGGACGATCTTCTCCCTCAAAGTACGACGGATTGTAGCCTTCCAGCTTCTCGAACACTCCCTGCGTAAGGTGATATCTGGCCATCCAGAAGGAATGGGTGATGACCACGCAATGGACGGGTTTTTCACCGGCAAACCACCGTTTGGATCCCCTGTTGTACCTTCCCGCCCTGACGGGCGCAAACTCCATGACCGCACCGTCGCCGAGCCCGACCCGCCATGTCTGCCCCTGGACCGGATCCGGTACCGCCGACTGCAGCTCGACTGCCCTGCGCTCGTCGAGATGTCCCGTCCCATCTCTGGAAAAAGAGCCCCGCGCGCCGGTCAAGGGAATCTCCCTCCGCCGGCCTCCGCGGACGCCCGAAAAAGCCGTTTTTATTTTTTCTACCAGTCCCATATATCACAATATGCGAAAAGCTTGTAATTGTTTTAGTACAAACGCAGACATACGCAGGGGCAACGTAGATGTTCAGTGAACACCGCTCGTTTCCACCCGAACAGGCCCGGTGGAAGGATCTCCAGAAACAACATGGTTTACTGAGGATTCACAAGTACCATATAACCATTGTACAACAGTGCTTGAAGAAAAACAACTTCTTCCGGCGTTCGATCTCCGAAAGCGCGTGATGCATCCCAACCCGCCCCTTCGTCCCGCCCGCCGCCGGAAGCCGCTCCGTCCGCTCTTTTGTCACGAATCACGCCCGGCCGCCTTGTTTGATGCGGGCTTTGCGATCGTATATAATCGTGAGCGTACGGTGGCCGGAGCGGTTGTTTTCCCATTGTCTTACCCGGGTGGTGAACGCCGACCGGATACAACCGCCACCAGCGGCAGGATTCTATCGGGATCTGGAGGCAGGGAAAGACCATGGCGATGGGCACGGAAAACGGGAACTCCAGCGGGCGTTCTGGCAGCGAAAAAAACTGCGGGGACGATGCCGCCGGAGCGGAGCCGCGGCCGGGCCGATTTCCCTGGGGTCTGGTTCCGTCCGTCTGCGCGCTTGTGACGGTGCTTTCCATCGCGCTTTTTTTGCTGCCCGAGCGGCTCTTGCATGTCCGGTATCAATTTGATGTCGGGGGCGCCGACAGCGCTGCTTATGCGCTGCAGGCGCGGAGCCTTGCGCGCGGCAACGGCCTTGAAATACCTTATGTTACGAACTACCTGTACGTGTATTCCCGCGATATTTGGCGCCGTGACGATCACTGGCCGCCTTTGCTTTCGTTCGTGCAGGCGGCCGCCTTCCGTATCTGGGGGGTGGATGGCAACATTGCTTTGATGACGACGGTGTTTATCGCCACGGTGCTGTTGCCTGTTTGTTTTTGCGCTCTGGTTATTGCGGCCACAGGGCGAGCCTGGCTGGGGGTGCCGGCCACGTTGCCGCTGTTCTGGTCGGCGGGGATGATGCAGGAGGCCCAGAGGGGCCTGTCGGATCAACTTCTTACCGCCGTTCTGTGCCTTTTTCTCGCCGGTTTGCTGCTTTCCCGCAAGCACCGTGCGTGGCTGCTTCTCTGCGGTCTGACGATGGCGCTGGCGTGGTATGGGAAAGGTTCGCAGATCATATTGTTTGGTTTTCTGGCCGGAGGAGTGGCCCTGCTGCACGGACCGCGCGCCCTGCTGGGCCGGGCGCATCTGGGCGCCGTCTTGCTGGCGCTGGTCCTGCTTTTTCCGCGCCTTCACTACAACGCGCGCCACTTCGGCGACCCTCTGCACAGCACGCAGTCCTTCGTCAGTTCCTTTTACGGGCTCACCGACTTCGACGGCATGTTTTTTCAGTTCGGTTTTTATTCCATCCATTGGGGCAGGGAACTTCCGGGCCCCAGGAACCGGTTCCGGCATCCCAATCTGCATTCGCGGAGCATGCGCCGCAATACGGAGGTGTTTTTGCGCCCGTATCTGCTCGGTCTGGACGCGGCGCCCGGGGATTGGGAATCGCTCGGTTCCTATCCCGAGAGTTTTTTCCGGGAGCTGACCGCAACGGGGAGGGTGAGGTTCCTGCGCGAGGTTGCGGCAAGGGCGGAGGGGGAGTTTGCGCCTCTCCGGGATTGGCCCAACCCGTGGGCGACGCTTTTTCACCTGAGCGGGGCGGTATGGGGGATGGTGGCGATTTTTCTGGCGCCGTTGCTGTGGCTGTCTGCCCTGGTGCGGCGAAAACCGCTGCGTGGCGATTCCGTGACTGCCGCGACCGGCGTGATCGGCGTCTTTGTGCTGATGCAGGCGCTGTTCGTGATCGTTTTCTGGAACGCCGCGCTTTGGAATGATTCCCTGCGCCTGACGTACCCGGCGCTGGTTCCGGCGTACGCGCTGGGCTGGTGTCTGGTTGCCGTGCTGCTGGGCCGGGCGGGCGGCATGGCGGGGGCGATGACCCGTTACCGGCCTCCGGCATGGGTGTTGCCGCTGCTGACCGGCGTGTTCTGCTTCGTGGTGTGGAGCGGTTTCATGGCGAGGGCGGACGATCTCATGGCACGTCAGGAAGCCGCCCTGCCCCAGCCGCCGCCGACGCGCCCGGCGTATCCGCGTGCGAAAGAACTTGCCGACCGCATGGCCGAGACCCTCCCCGAAGACACGGTCTTTATGGCCCGGGGCCGGGGACCGTTATGGTTCGCTCCGGAAACCTTCCGTTCTGTTGGGCTGCCCTATGCGCGGCCCGGTGATGTTATGGCGGTGGCCCGCTACTACGGCGTTACGCACCTGGTCCAGAACTGGCCGCACATGCGGGATCTGGGCCTTAACGGCTTTATCCGCAGGAATCAGGAGGCTTTTGAAACGGTGATCAGCCGGCCTTACCGGGTCTACCGGATCCATTACGACCGGCTTTCGCCCGAGCAGATAACGCCGCTGAACAGGGTGGAGCCCGCCTGGGATCCGGCTACGGCCCTGCAGGGCCGGGAGGCCGCACTCAGCCGGTAAAAGTATGCAGGCGGCGTGATTTTTGCGCGTTGTGCGTTGCCCCTGTGCCATTGGGACGTTCTGCAGCATCCGGGATCCCACTTCCCCCGCGCCAAAAACGTTACAGCGCCAACATTTCGATTTTCTTGTCAATATTGCCCCCTGCATGTATAATATGGTCCGGCAGTAGCAGCCCCCGGGCAGGGCGTTATTTGGGGGCTGTTGTTATATGTTGCATTATGGAAGAATCGGGCAAACGTTACGCGCCCGGACACTGTTCGTTTGTACAAAGCCTGAACTATACAAAGGCGTCGGCGTCAGTCAGCCCCCCTGGCAGGTCGTTGCCCCGTCGCCCGGAGGCCGGATGGAATGAAAATAATAACGCCTGTCAAGCAGGTGCCCGAAACCGGCAATGTCACGATGGATGAAGAGACCGGTACGATGAAACGGGCCGGAGTCGAGAGCATCTTGAACCCTCTGGACCTTTATGCGGTCGAAAGCGCCCTGCGCCTGCGGGAAGAGCATGGCGGTGAGGTCATCGCCCTCACCATGGGACCGCTTTCCTCGGAGAAAGCGCTGAGAGAAGCCATTGCCATGGGCTGTGACGACGGGGTGCTTCTGTCGGGGCGCGAGTTCTCCGGTTCGGACACCTGGGCGACGGCTTATGCTCTTTCACGAGGTATCGGGCATATCGGCGATTACGATCTGATTATCTGCGGAGAAAGGGCCACCGACGGCGACACCGGGCAGGTGGGGCCGGAGATTGCCTCGCTGCTGGATCTGCCGATTGCCACCTACGTCAGTTCGGTTCAGGCCGTTCATTGTGCGGGAGGTGAAGATCCATGCTCCGGCGCTGGAAACGGCGACATCGTCGTCGAACGGATGCTGGAAGACGGCTACGAGACGCTGAAGCTGTTGCTCCCCGCCCTGCTCACGGTGGTGAAGGAGATCAATGTACCGCGTCTGCCGACCCTTGGCGGGAAGAAAACGGCCCGCGATGCAGAAATATCGCCCCGCAGCACGAGCGATATCCCCATGGACCGCAAACTTGTCGGGTTGAACGGATCCCCCACGCGCGTGGTGAGCATTGACCGGCCGAAAGTCACAAGGAACGGTAAAGTGATTGATGCACGTGACGAAAGCCGGCGGGAGGAAGCTGTTGAGGAGGTGCTCAGCTGCATGCGGAGACTGGGAGTTTTGAAGCGTTAGCCCGAAAGTTTCATAAGCCGATGACAAAGGAAAAGATAACCGATTTAAAAAATGAAAACGCGTGAATTGTTCGGGCTCGTGGTATGAACGTCCGGGCCGGGGCAGCACATAATGTTTCGGGGTGGAACACATGATTTTTTCCGGTGTATGGACCGTGGCGGAAGCGAGTGCGGGCGGGCTCGAACCGGTCTCGTTCGAGCTTTTGACCCGTGGGCGCAGCCTGGCCGATAAACTTGGTACGGATCTGGCGGCCGTCGTGATCGCCGGCGGTGCGGACAGGGGCGAGGTGCGCAAGCTCATCGAGGCGGGTGCGGATAAAGTCTATCTGGTCGATGACCCACGGCTCAAACACTTTATCTGCGAAAATTACAGCAACGTTCTGGTGCGGCTGATCCAGAGATACAAACCGGAAATCATACTGGGGGCGGCCACTTCCACCGGCCGCACGCTGATGCCGCATGTCGCCGCCGCGATCGGTGCGGGACTCACCGCCGACTGTACGGAGCTTGACATCGAGGAGGAAACCGGCTGTCTGCTTCAGACAAGGCCGGCAATCGGCGGCAATATCATGGCGACCATCAAAACGGCCGAACGGCGCCCGCAGATGGCCACCGTGCGGCCCAGATCCACCGTGCCGGCGGACCCGGAACCTGGCCGGGAGGGGGAAGTGGTTGACGTTGAATATGATCCATGCCTTTACGACGGGAGGGTGGAGTGGCTGGGGTTCCGGGAAAGCGAAAGCGACGCCGCCGCGATTCAGGATGCGGACGTCGTGGTGGCCGGCGGCAGGGGATTGCGGAAAAAGGACAATTTTGACCTGATCAGGGAGATGGCCGACCACCTGGGCGGGGCCGTCGGCGCATCCAGGGACGCCGTGGACAGGGGGTGGATCTCCTATCCGCACCAGGTGGGACTGAGCGGCAAAACGGTCACCCCGCGGCTGTACATCGCCATCGGCATCTCCGGCGCGATCCAGCACCTGGCGGGCATGAAGACGGCCGAACATATCGTCGTCCTCAACAGCGACCCCGAGGCGCCCATCCTCAAGGTGGCCGATCTGGGGCTTGTCGGGGATATCTTCGAACTGATGCCGATGATCAACGAACGGCTGGCCGAGGAGGTGGGACGAGAATGAACTACAACATCGTCACAGAAGACGTGCTTGCCCGGTTGAGAGAGATTTGCGGCGAAAACAACGTGCTGACCGACCGGAAAAAAACGGAGGCGTATTCCCACGACGAGACGCCGAAAGACCGGTATGCTGCGTTCCCGGAAGCGGTCGTACTTCCCCGCACCAGCGAGGAAGTCGCCCGGATAGTGCGGCTGGCCAATGACAGGTTGATTCCCCTGACGCCCCGCGGCGCCGGCAGCGGACTGTCGGGCGGAGCGATCCCCTGCTGCGGGGGGATCGTCGTTTCCCTGGAAAATATGGACCGTGTCGTCGAAATCGACACCGAGAATATGATGATGGTGGTTGAATCCGGCGTGATTACCAACAGCGTCAACGAACGGCTGAAGGAGGCCGGCCTTTTCTTTGCCGGCTATCCCATGAGCCTGGAAACATGCTGCATCGGCGGCAATATTGCCGAAAACGCCGGTGGCGGAAAAGCCGTCAAGTACGGCGTGACCGGCCGGTATGTCATGGGGATCGAAATGGTCACCCCCACCGGCCGGATCGTGGAGCTGGGCGGCAAAAGGGTGAAAGACGTTACCGGCTACGATTTGAAAAAGCTGATTGTGGGCTCCGAAGGGACCCTGGGCATTGTCACCAGAGCCACCCTCAAACTCCTGCCCCGGCCCACCGCGCAGGTCGCCTTGCTGGTGCTGTTTGACAGCGCCGAGTCTGCGATATCGGTCGTGCCGAAAATTATGACCGATACGGGAGTTATACCGACAGGCATAGAGTTTATGGATCAGCTTTCGGTTAAAACCTCCTGCAGCTACCTCAACGAACATCTCCCGTACCGTGACTGCGGCGCAATGCTGTTGATCGAGATCGACGGCGCCGATGACCGGCAGGTGGAAGACGATTACATGAAAACGGGCGAGATCTGTGAGAAAAACGGCGCCCTTCAGGTCTATGTGGCCGACAACCACACCACAAGGGAAAGGGTCTGGGCCGTGCGCCGCAGCATCGCTGAAGCCTTTATGGCGGTCAGCCCGCAGCAGAGCCTGGAGGATATCGTGGTTCCCACGGCATCGATCGCCGAACTGATCCCCGAACTTGCGAAGCTGTCGGATAAATACGATCTGCAGATACCGTGTTACGGCCATGCGGGCGACGGCAACCTGCACGCCACCCTGGTTAAAAATCCCGCGCATGGGATGGAGCAATGGCGGGAAATCGAAGCATGCTGTTTGAAAGATCTCTATGGCGCCGTCCGTAAACTCGGCGGCGCCATCAGCGGGGAACACGGCATAGGATCCAAGCGAAAGGCATATTTAAAAGATGCCGTTTCGGATGTGGAATTGGAACTGATGAAAAGCATAAAAAAAGCCTTCGATCCCAACAACATCATGAATCCGGGGAAAATTTTTGATATGGACCATTGCAGCACGGAGCAAAATCCGGACGCCTTTCCGTGATGACGCGCCCCGGCCGAATACCGCGGGTATCTGAACAGGCGCATCCGGGAAGAGAATCCCGGCGTCGCCTTCTCCCCCGCAGCCTGCGATGTGTTGATCGACGTTTTTGTGGAGCATCTCGGCAACAACGACGGGATGCTGGTGCGCGACGATTACAACTTCCTGATCCAGCGCTACAACCTGTGCGTGCGTTTTTGCGCGCTGGTCGATTCCCATGCGATTCCGGAAAGGGCCGCGGAGCGGTTGAAAAAAGGCTATGCGGACCGGATCATACGCCGCGGGTGCAATATGGACCTGACCGCCGAGAAAAAGAGGCTGGAGAGGGAATACGGAACCATCAAATGAGAAAAATTCTATGAAGATCGAAGATTACATGCAGGAGGCAAAAGACGTAGCAGAAATGATCAACCGGAGGATACAGATACGCATACCTTCGGTCCTGGAGGAAGGGGAGGAGTTCGCCGCGCAGGTCAGCGTGATCGGCGCGGACGGGCTGCCGGCCGGGGATTTTTCACGTGCGCTGGATTTGACCGGGTCGGTCGGCATCGCGGGGATGCCGCGGAGTGTGACCCCCGAGCCCGGCGCCGGTTCCTTATGCATCGGCGGGCTGTGTGCGAGTGGGCCGCAGGTTGCATTGATCAGGGCGCGGCTGACATTGCCCGGCATCTCCGGTGGCGGGGCGACGGTCGTGTCCAATCCGGCGTGGGTTTTCAACGACCCGCCGTACAGGATTTTCTGGGGCGATCTGCACGCGCATACGCGGTATTCCAACTGCCACGGGTGGCGCTGTCTCGATCCGGAATGGTGCTATCTGTATGCGCGCGATGTCTCCCTGCTGGACTTTGTGGCGCCGGCCGATCATCTGCGCGGGATTGTGGCGGTGCGGGACAGGTGGCCGCGGCTCCAGGAACTTGCGAGGGAATACAACAGTCCCGGCGGGTTTGTCGCATTCCTCGCCTTCGAAAGCTCCCATGCGCAGGGCTGCGGCGGCGACAACAACGTCTATTTTTGCGGTGATGATGCGCCGCATTTCTGGCTGGACCGTGAGGATATGCATGGTTCTTCGCCGGAGGTCCACCTCCGGACGTTGTGGGAGCAGATGGATGGATGTGGTACACCTTATTTTACCGTGCCGCACCATACAGGCCGGGCGGTCAAGTACCGGAGCTGGAACGAGCCGTACCACGATCCGGGGCGCGAGCCGGTTTTCGAGATCTACTCGAGCTGGGGCTCGTCCGAAATGCGCCATTCCCGCCTCCCCATCAGCGGCGGCAACAACGACGCAGCGTCGTATTTCGTCGATGCGCTCAGGGCGGGGGCGCGTTTCGGCGTGATTGCATCCAGCGACGACCATGCCACCCTTCCGGGCAGCGTGCACCATTTCAGGACCGAGCCCTACCGTCCTCCGACCCTGAACGGCCATGCGCACAAGGGGCTCGCGGCGGTGCGCTGCGGGCGTCTGACGCGCGAATCGCTCTTTGAAGCGATGCGCCGGCGCGATGTTTATGCGACGACGCACTCGCGTTCGCTGGTCGATATGCATGTCGGGGACGCGCCGATGGGGCGGGAGATCGGTGCCGATGCCGCCCTCAGGAGGCGGCGCAGCATCCGGTTGCGCCTCACCCTGCACGATGCGGTGGTGGGCAGGGTCACGCTGATGCGCAACGGCGCGCCGCTGGAGGAGCGGATTATCCGGGGGCCGGAGGTCGCGGAAAGCGTCAACGACGTCGTATTCGAAGATACGGACGA
This sequence comes from Candidatus Brocadiaceae bacterium, assembly GCA_003551565.1. Classification (GTDB taxonomy): domain Bacteria; phylum Planctomycetota; class Brocadiia; order SM23-32; family SM23-32; genus PUMZ01. Next base: position 27,596 of record PUMZ01000131.1, read on the forward strand.
GCTGGAGAGGGTCGCCGTGCGGGATTCGCTGTATCACGACGGTCCGTTTGTTGTTTATTACGCCCGCGTTGAAGACGGCAGCGGTGCGCACCAGTGGACCAGTCCGGTATGGATCGATCTGTAAGCCTGCATGGCTCATCCGGGCGGCCTTCAGGTGGATGTTTCGCGTTTCCCGGCGGGTGTGTCGGGGTTGTCCAGGGCCGGCAGGTCGTTCAGGGAGGCGAGTCCGAACGCTTCGAGGAATTCCGGGGTGGTGCCGTACAGCAGGGGACGGCCCAATTCTTCGCTCCTTCCCGTAACCCTCACCAGCGCTTTTTCGATCAGGGACCTGAGAATATATCCGCTTTGCACGCCCCGGATGTCTTCGATCTCCGCTCTTGTCAGCGGCTGTCTGTAGGCGACGATCGAGAGCGTTTCGAGCGCGGCCTGGCTCAAGGTGTCCTGCTGTTGCTTCTGCTCCAGCTTGCTGACCCAGGGGTGGAATTCAGGGCGGGTGCGGAGCTGGTATCCTCCGGCAACTTCCTGCACGAAATAGGGCTTGTTGTCCCTGTCGTAGCCATCCTGCAGTTCCCGGACAAATCCGGCGACCTGTTGCGTGTTCTGGAGTCCCAGCAGTTCCCTGATCCGTGCCGGTTTGAGAGGAGATTGGGCCGCAAAAAGCAGCGCCTCGACGATTCCGGACACCTCCCGGTGGCTCAACTCGCCGCCTTCGGGGGGCGGAACGGGCCGAGCCTCTCCTTCCTGTTGCGGCGTGCTTTCGTCGGTACATGGTTCCGGATCGGACCGGTTTTCCAGGTTGATCGCTTTCCCAAGCGGGATGATCCGATCGGTACCGTTCCGCTCTTCGGGCTGGTTCTGTTTTTGTTTTTCCATGCGCTCTGGCGTTTGCTCTGGCGGTTGACCGGCGAACAGCCTCACGTAAAGATGCCGTATAAATCCGGTAAAGAAATACTTTTTGACGACCGTCCTCACCCGTTGTTTCAGTGCTGCTATGATGCTTTTCAGGCCGTTTCCGGTGTGCTTTGCATCCTGGCGTGACTCCATTGTTCTCCCTGCCTGCCGGGCAACGATTACGGTAAGAAGCGTTCGGGTTGTGCAAGTTTTTCCGGCAAGTAGGTATCGATGACAAAATTGAGGCTGTGCTTCGCAAAGGCCTGCTGTTCCGCTCTGACGCCCATGGCAATCAACTTTTTCAAAGCTCTTTGCCATTCCTTATGGTGCTTGAAGAAGGGATCGTTTTTCAGGGCGTCTTTGGCGCGTTTTACCGCCCTCTCCGACAGCGGGTGCGTGGGGAGTTCGTACTTCTCGATGTCGTAAGGCGTCACACCCAGCAGCCTGGCCTCCGGAGCGCAGAAGAACTCGTTGATATGCGCCGAGTTTCCGCTGCCGACGGTGAGGGTCCTGTAAATGTTGGAATATCCGTAAGGATCCCCGTCCACGAAGGCATAGACCGGTATCTTGTTCTCATCGCTAAGGCGCCTGATGAAACGGCGGCATGCGCGGGTGGGCACTCCGCCCATGGAGATGAGGATGCAATTCGCGCTGTCCCAGAACGCATGGTTGTTGAGCCGCTGGAACATGCCGGCGGTCTCGATCGCGAGTATGAATTGCGCGGATGTTTCAAACTCCAATTCCTCAACCGAGATCGGTATGGAATAGGCGCCCCGCCCGAAACGCGTGCAGTCGATCTCGATCCTGTCACCCTTCCGCCTGTCCTTATCAATGACTTTGAGTCTGCCGGCCACTTCACCGCCTTTCTCTTCGGGAACGAAGCCGAGTTGCTCCCGGTTCATGCCGAACATGGCCTCCAGGTCTTCCATGACCGTATCGCTTTCGGGCTGCTGGTCGAAGCGCGCTTCCGCCCAGTTCTTGGAGATGTAATAGGCCTCACGCTTGCTGACCTCCTCATTGTTTTCGATCGTTTCCTTGCACAGTCCCATCATGCGCAGGCTTTGGGCGAAACTCTTGACCGTGTTGTAGGTCAGCGTCCGCGTTATTTTGCCCTTCCCCAGCTTGAAATAACCCGTTTGTGGCGTATACATGACGTTATTCAGGCCACGCTTGGGCAACTTCAACTGCGGTTTACCGCCGGCCTCGATGCGTCGTTTGACGGTGCCCGCACATTCTTTGATTATGCTCTGAGCATCTGTGTCTTGCATTGATGTCGCCTTATCCTCTTCTTTCCGGTCAATTTGTCCGCTTTCTGCAAGGTATGTATCCAGTGAACCCCGTCCGTTTCCACCGGAACAGGCCCGGTGAATCGCCTGCAATAACGGGTTTCACTGAGGGATTGCCTCTGCACTCTATCGCTTATAGGATACCCGCAGCAGGGGCATGATTGCAAGTATTTACCGCGCAAAAGATTCACAATGTGCTTTATCAACACGTCTTTGGCGGCCGGCGGGTTTGAAATGTTTTTGATAAAAAAGTATATTGTATGCAGCAGAAAGCTGTTCCCGGTGCGGGTCGGCGTGGGAGCCTGCTATGGGGAGGAGGACGGATGGAAAAAGGCGATCGGCTGCAATTCTCCGAATCATTGTTCAGGAAAGGGTGCGACAGTATGGCGAAGGATAAGAAAACGGCGGTTTACAAAGGCATTTCCGTTGCCAGGGGCATAGCTACCGGGCCGGCGCATGTGATAGATACCGCACATTTTCCGACGATGGTGCCGCGTTACAGCGTTCCCGGCAAAGACCTGAACCGCGAGATAAAAAGGTTCCGCAGTGCTTGCAAGCAGTCCCGCAAGGAGCTGGAGGATCTTGTGCAGCGGCTGGAGCGTGAGGTCGGGCGGCACGAAGCGGATATCCTGCGTCCGCAGGTGATGATGGTCGAAGACCC
>PUMZ01000040.1 GCA_003551565.1 Candidatus Brocadiaceae bacterium
ATTGTGTCATCTTGAGCATAATGTGGCTCCCGGGAAGAAGGAAAGGAGACTGTTTTTTTACCACATTTTGGCCCATGTGCCAAATGACACAATTTGGGTTAGCCCACTTTTTCATCAACCAAAGGCGAAAATCAAGATAAAAAATGTAACAGCAGTATGATAAGTCGCATTCTTCAGCGCTTCAGATTCCACAGCGCGGCCGAAAAGGTTAAAGATTGCGATTGGCAATGGCGTTCAGTCGTCTTTTTCTTGAGCCCGCGAAACGGGCGAGACATTTTAGCCCCGGGTGACCGAAGGAGGACCAACGTATGACTTCACGTCGCCAGAGGAACATCGCGTTGTCGGAACGAAGACAGGGCACAGGCGGAGTGAAATCGCATGGCGCCCGGATTGTATTGCGTTTTGCGGTAGCATCCCTGATCGTGCTGTTCCTGCATCCGTCTCTCTCCGCACGGGGGGAAGAGACTGGACAACCCGCGGAGCCTTTCGCTGAGGATTTGTCGGGAGAAGAAACGCAGGATATGCGTGCTGAGATCGAGCATTTCGGCATTACATGGACCTTCGATCAGGAATATCCTGCCGGACGATTTGTGACCGGCGACTGGTGGGTGGTCGGTCCGGTCACGGTGAAAGAAGTGGATCCATCACCGACCGTCGGGCCCCATGGATATCACCACCATGGATCCCAACTCAATCCGGTTGGCAATCAGGGATACGACTCGCGGTCGGACCGATGGGATGCCGGGGTCAGCGTCTCTTTTCCCGTCACTATTGCGCCCGATGCATCCCTGGTATCGACGGTATCCCGCGATATCACCGAGGAATCGTTGCGTCCTTCGCTGGAAAAGGCGGCGGTGCTCACTGTCCTCTCGGAGCCACCGCCGGAGCAATCTTTTCGCCCGGGTATCGTCGGCAGAGATAAACGGCTATATAACGCTGAAAATATTCAATGGGAAAAACTGCCGAATCTGCCGGCGACCCAATCGGTTCCTGCGGATCTGACGGACCTCGCCGACGCTTTCGAGCGCCCCTGGCTCCTTGGCAGCGGATCCTGGCAGAACCGCCACGTCAGCCCGAGGCAAAACATGCCGTCCTACCACCAGAACATAGCATCCCTCCTCAGCCGTGCGGCGGTGGTCATCGCCACGGACAGACCCGGGAAAGAAGACCTCGTCGTTCACTACATTCAGGTGGCCATCGACTATTATATCATGCAACTGGAAGGCGGAAGCGCCTATAACTATTTCTTTCCCGTTGTTTTTGCCGGGATCATGCTCGATGAGCCCGGCATGCGCAATATGTACGTGGACGGAACCTACAACTACGCCGAATACCACAGCCAGGTCCGGCACGGAGCCTCGAAGAAGCGTGTCTACTTCGGAGCGGACCAGGCCGGCTTCACAAGCGAACGCTTGCCTGTTGAGAGTAAAAGCGGGATCCTCCTCGGTGGCGATACCCCTTACGGACAGGACACCTGGACCGGATACTACGCCCGAACCGGACGGAAACCGGTATTCTACAATACCGGGCCCGGCCATGAGGAGCTCCACCCGGACGAGTGGGAAGATACGCCGGGCAACGCGGTGAACACCTACAAGCGGATGCATAGCATCAGCATGGTCGGCTTTACGTTGGCTGCCTGGGCCTTCGATGCCTGGGATTACATCGATAATGCAGCGTACGTTCCCTACACGAGACGCTGGATGTTCGAGGACGACGAAATCGTCACCGACTCTTACGGGCCAACCGGCGGCCCCCATCCCTATGCCACCTCACGTGTCACGTACGTGGACGAGATGTGGCATGAGTATTATGAAGGCATGTTTGAGGACTGATTCACGACGAGTGGCGATCAGAGGGCGCCGCCACCGTGGGCAGGCACTGCGGGCCGGGCCTGACCAAAAGCATTTCCTCTGGACTCTTTTTGGGGGAGCCCCGACAGAGGCGGCGACAACCATAGCCCGCGGTGAACGGAGTGAGCCGCGGGGAGCCGTATTGCTTATCCACACCCAGCCCCGAAGGGGCGTGACAACCTTCGCTTCCGGATTTTGTTTCGCCCCTTGCGGGGCTGTTTTTTTGTGCTCTTCCCGTTACCCCGGGCTTCCTCCGGTCGCCCGGGGCTACCTGTCTGCGCCTGCCTGCCGGCAGGCAGGCTTGAAAGCGTCCACTACGAGCCGGGTTTTCGGCCAGACCCCGGGAACGCGTGAGATGTTCGGGTCACTTGCCGGCACCACATCCTTCCATGATTTCCCATGCTTTTGATATGTAGAAGCGGTAGTTCTCCAGCGGTGTACCATTGGGTATGCGGTGGTCGAGGGCAATCACGCAGCCGCCGGTTCTGACCATGGGGGGAATTTTATATTCCAGTTCCTCCACAATATCGCATTTCGTACCCCTCAGGACATGTTTGTCGATTCCGCCATAGAAGGCGAGCCGGCTTCCGTATTGTTCCCGCACCCTGACGATGTCCATGCCGGCGGCCGGTTCCATGGGATGCATGCAATTGACGCCGGCTTCCAGGAACGCATCGATCACAGGGTTCATGTTTCCATCACTATCCTGGTCGAAGAGCCTGGCTCCCCGCGCGGCAAGCATCTCCCAGATTTGACGGTAATAGGGCGCGATGAACTCCCGGACCTGAGACGGTCCCGCAAGCGGTCCGCAGTTGCCCGCCATGTCCTCGTGAACGGACAGAAGGTCGATCTGCACCCGGGAGGATACCCGGTTCAGGACCTTCAATGCGGTCTCTCCCACCGTGTTGATGATGTTCCGGACGAGTTCCGGCTGACGGTAGTATGCCAGGCAGAGCTGCTCTTCGCCCATCAGGGCACGCGGCAGATCGAATCCGCCGGGTATGGAAACACAGACCACCTTTTTCTCGCCAAGGTGTTTTCGGGCCGTGCCTTCCCAGTTTTCACCGAATCTGGATTCTGAAAACTCATACAACGGCCGGAGCTCCATCCAGTCGTCCATGGTTTTCACGGGATAGTCGAGCGGCACCGGCAGTGTGGCGGCGGATTTGGAGAGTTTCATCGTCCTGCCCAGTTCATCGCGCCATATTTTAAAATCCGCCGTTTCCTCGAGGGTCTCGGGCGACCTCCCCCCCTCGCGACCGGTATTGACCGGCACGAATCCCCTTGCCTCGCATCGGTAAGGGAACGCCGAAAAATCCAGTTCATCACCCGAAGCGCCCTGCGCTTCCCATTCCTCTTTCAGGCCGATAAGCGGTCCGAATATCTCGGTAAAAAGCGGACGCTCGTTCCGGCGGAAAGTCATGTAATCCAGATACTCTTCCCGGGGAACGGAACAATTTTTATTGATAGCCATATCGGCAAACGTCTTCCATTTTAGCATTTGCATGTCCCATCTCAAAAACCGGGGCACGTCCGTTTGATCCAGCGGTCCCCAAACTCCGCGCGGGGTTCAACGGCGTTACAGTGTATATGCCGCTCGACCCTTCCAGCGAATCCGGCAGATGATGTGTCTAAAGCCTTTTCTTAAGCAGCCCGATCATCCGGTCTCTGCTCGGCCGCACGGGGTTGTTTTTATTCCCGCTTTTTTCCGCAATGACCTCCAGATCACCTTCCCCCAACCCGTACTCGCCCAAACGCGGCATGGATACCCGCTCCAGCCACCGCTCGATTGTCCTGACCAGCAAATCGCAGTAACTTCCGGTCTCCGAATCTTGAATGCTCGTCTTCCCTTCACCCGCAAGCAGAGCACCGCTCACGGCATATTTATGCAGATATTTCCTCCCCGCTTGCCCTTCATCTTTCAGCAGCTCGATATTCAGCCTGACCGCCTCCCCGAGTAACGTGCCGCATACCACACCGTGAGGAATGGGGACCCGTGCGCCTATCGGGGAAGCAAGCCCGTGTATGATGCCGAGACCGGCGTTGGTCAGGGCAATACCCGAGACCAGGGAGGCGTAAGCCATGGCGGCCCGCACCCGGGGATTTGTCGCACCTGTACTGTATGCCGGGATGAAATATTTTCCGGCGAGTTCCAGAGCTCTTTCGGCCATTGAATCCGTCAGAGCCGAAGCCTCTGTGGACAGGTAAGACTCCAGAAGCTGGCTTATGGCATCCAGACCGCTGGCAGCGGTCACGTCCGGAGGACAGGACATGCACAGCTGCGGATCGACGAGTGCAATATCCGGAATAAAACGGTCGTGCCTGAGCGATTTTTTGAATCCTCCCTCTCCGACCCGGCTCAGGACGGCGTTGTTGGTGGCTTCGCTTCCGGTGCCCGAAGTTGTAGGAACGGCGATAAACGGCACCTTTTCTCCGCCGTGCTCTTTCCCCTCGCCCACTCCTTCAATGAAAGCCATCACAGACTCATCGGCCGGCAGCATGGCCGAAACCGCCTTGCCCCCGTCCAGAACACTGCCGCCCCCGATGGCAACAACCACATCCGGATTTCTCTCCCTGAAACGGTCAGAGAGATCGTCCACAAGATCCGGCGAAGGCTCTCCTTCAATCCGGGCCCCGTAAACAGTCACCCCGCGCCTTTCCAGAGCGCCGGTCAGTCTGGAATAATATCCCGACTTTCTCAGGGACGAACTTCCGGTCAGGAGCAGCATATGCCTTCCGTAACCGGCCGCGAGGTCCGGCAGCTTCTTAAAATGTCCCCGGCCGAACACGGTATGCGGTATGCCGGCGAATGTGAATTGATCGACCACCCGTCTTTCTCCTCCGCCGCGATTGGGTTGTGCCTTATGCCGTTGCGCGGTCCCGCCATGATATTCATATTTCCCTGCAGGTCTCAGCATGTCAGGTGCAACGCTGCAACAACACGCCGTTCACTTCGTTCCTGGAGGCCGTTGTATTGTTTTACCGCTTGATGTGTCGGCAGCACGTGCACCGACTCGCATTGTTTTTCGAGTTCTGCTCCGGCTTCGGGAAGGACTTTCATTATGTCGTTCGCCCCGGTGCCGATGATCGCAATTTCAGGGCCGTCTTCGAGTATCGGCCCGAGGTCATTGATCGCCACCTCGTGTCCCTTCTCCCGCCACCAGGAGCCGTTGACTCCGTCCGGTGAGATGATAACGTCGGAGGTATATGTTTTCCCGTCTACGGTGATTCTGCCGAATTGGTAGTGCTCTATTTCCATATGCCGGCATCAAGACAAACCTGGATAAAATCGACATTCTCAGATTATCCCGTATGCTCGCTGGTTGCGAGCCTTTATTTGCGATAAGATTCCATCCGTTCCTCGATCGTTTTCCGGAAAGGAAAGGACGGCTGCGCCCCTTCCTTTTCAGTCGATAGCGCCGCGGCGCACAGGGCCATGCTTACCGCATCGGTATGTTTTTTCCCTTCTGCAAGAGCAACGGCAAGAACACCTGCAAAGCAATCGCCGGCGCCAACGGTATCCACCGGATCGGCCACGGCTCCGGGCAGGCATTGTCCCTGTTCCCCCCGATACAGCAAAACGCCATCCGCACCCAGGGTGACAGCGACCATGCTTTCGACCTTTCGGGAAAGCAAGCCCGCCGCCTCCAGGGGGTCGGCATTGTCTTTCAGTCCCGCAAGCGCAGTGGCTTCCAGTCTGTTCGGAGTCAGCACGTCCACCTTACCAAGCAACGGGTCTGGCAGTCCGTCTTCGGGCACAGGCGCAGGGTCCAGAATTGTCATGACTCCCAGCTTTCGGGCCGTATCGAGCGCGGCTTCCACTGTTTCAAGGGGTGCTTCCAGCTGAACCAGCACCGCATCCGCCTTGTGGAAAAGCCCGCGTCCGTTTTCCACATCCTCCGGGCTGAGTCTATGGTTTGCGCCGGGAGCCACGCTGATCAAATTCTCCCCTTGCCCGTCCACCATTATCAGCGCTATGCCGCTATGGGCTTCCGGATCGGTCACAACTCCACCGGTATCGATCCCTTCATCATGAAGACGTTTTAAGGCAGAGCGTCCCATCCAATCCTTCCCGACTTTGCCGATAAAGCTCACATATGCCCCCGCCCGGCCGGCCGCTACGGCCTGATTGGCGCCCTTTCCCCCGCCGGACTCGTAGAATCTGCCGCCCGTGACAGTTGCCCCCGGGGGAGGTAAGCGATCTGACGCGACGGTAAAATCCGTATTGGAACTGCCGACCACCACTATGCGGGGAACTCCCATAGGCCATACTCCCGATGAAATGACGCGATTTCGCACCCGGGCGGGGACGGGGCTGACGCCTGCGACCCCGCTGATCCGGCAAAATTTACGGCGGATTATGCGTCGCTTTGACTTTCCTGACGTTTTTCATTACACTGTCTTCCGGTGGATCGCAGCGGAGCGTGAACGGAAAGCATCCGGATGCGGACAACATGCAGCAGCCCGGCGCTGATGGGCCAATCGCCCTGGCGGCGGCATCCTCCACTGCAGCATTTTCCAACAGGCGTTGATGTTCATGGGCGGCGTAGCCAAGTGGACCAAGGCAACGGTTTGCAAAACCGTCATTCATGGGTTCGAATCCCATCGCCGCCTCCATATTGCCGTTTCTTTTCCGCGATGCGGGCATGTGGGGGGCATGCGGCGCTACTCGCCGATGATTTTAATCATCACTCTTTTCGGCCTTCGCCCGTCAAATTCCCCGTAAAATATCTGCTCCCAGGGCCCGAAATCGAGCCTGCCTTCCGTCACCGCCACAACCACCTCCCGGCCCATAATCTGCCTCTTCAGATGCGCATCGGCATTATCTTCAGCGACATTATGGGCGTATTGCGAGACCGGCTGGTGCGGCGCGATTGCCTCAAGCCACCGTTCGAAATCCCTGTGGAGTCCGCTCTCATCGTCGTTGATAAAGACGCTGGCGGTTATATGCATGGCGTTGACAAGGCACAGGCCCTCCTCGATCCCGCTCTCGTCGATGGCGCGCTGAACGTCCCCGGTCATATTGATCAGTTCCACCCGGCCGGCGGTCTTGAACGTCAGTTCTTTCTTATGGCTGCGCATAGACCTTCTCTCCTTAGCATCGGTTTGCATGAAACGCCGTCCGGCGCACTGGTTGATCTTATTCCAATTCCTGTAAATATCGTGATGCCGGTTCGTGTGCGGGGTCCAGTTCCAGTGTTTTCCTGAACCACTTTTCTGCTTCTTCTTGCCTTCCCCGCCGTTTAAAATAGACCCCCAGTGTCAGCCTGGCCCGGATCTTCAGTTCTTCCTCCTCCTCCCCCGCCAGCGCATCCGCTTTCCGCAGCATTTTTTCCACAAACTCGTGTTGTTCCGGAACATCGTAGGGGGTATTTAACGTGAGAGCCGCTCTGTAATGGTATGGCGCGCTGTCCCGGAATTCTTCACTTCCCTGCCCGAGCACTTCGATCGCTGCGGTCATTTTATTTTCACCGTCGGGCATTCTTTCCGGATCTCTATTCCAGACGGCCCATTTCGAATACAGCAACCATGCAGCAACGAAATATTGTTGCTTGTAGGCCGGATCGATTTCGATGGCCCGCTTGTACAAAGCGATGACGTTGTTATAACTTGCGGGCGGATCATCCAGGCCCTGGTTGTGCCACAGGAAGTTTGCCAGGTTGTCAACAGTGACGGCATCGGCCAGCCGGTTAAAATCTTCTGTCGCCAGCTGCAACGCCTCCTCCGGAGCGAGTTCGGTTTTGTCCTGATCGGAACGCACTTTCAGCAACCGGCCACCCTCCGCGCTGTAGATAACGAAGTCCACATCCGTGCTTTTGATGTAATCGGAAAAGGCATAAGAGGCGTTGGAGGGGGTCATGACCAGCGCAAGGAACAACAGCAACAATGTTTGACCTTTCTTCATTCTCTATCCTCTCTCCGGCATCAAACGTATTCCTCCTTCGGGCGCAGTGCGGCGAAAAACGGTATGGTACGTCTATCTGTCTTCTGCGCCCGCGTCGCATCACCGGGTGGAGCAGAGCCAACCTGAGTGCACCGCTTCATGAGCTCGATAACGTCTTTTGACTCTGAAAGCCCGGATGAAACCCCGGGGTCGTAGTGGACGCTCTCAAGTCTCCCGGGACGGCATGGCTTTTTCCAGGCTCCAGAGCCCCTGAAGGGGCTCACTAAGAACCAGTTGCAACCTTTTTGCCGGGCCTGACACAATAGCAGGCAAGGCCGTCCCGGCAGAACAATATGCAAACTTATTTATGAAAAAAGGCTAAGTCAGCTTGCGGTATTCGGGGTGGTTTTCGAGATTTTTGACCAGGTCTTTGACTTCGCCCGCCCTGGATTTGGGAACAATAAGCAGAACATCTTCGGTATCGACTATGGCCAGGTTTTCGAGTCCCAGGGTTGCAATCAACTTCCGGTTGTGGTTTTCGGCCAGCACGGTGCAGTTTTGGGTATCGGTGTCAAACACCGGTGCCCTGAGCAGGTTCCCATGCGGATCCGGAGAAAAGGCGTCGGTTATGCTTGCCCAGCTTCCTATATCGCTCCACTGCATGGAGACCGGGAGCACCGCCAGCCTCCCCCTGTCCGCCGCCGGTTCCAGAACCGCGTAATCGATCGCGGTTTTTTTCACCGAAGGGTAGAGCTCACGGAGTTTCATGCCGAACTCCGCCGTGCCGATTGCGTCCCGTATCTGCATGAAAGTCTCGTACATGCGGGGTTCGAACTCGCGGAATTGTTCCAGAAGCGTGCCGGCGGTCCATGCGAAGAAGTTGGCATTCCACAGGTATTGGCCGCTTTTTGTATAGTTCTTTGCGGTCTGGTAATCCGGTTTTTCGGTAAACTCTTCGACGGCAAAGAAGGTCCGTCCACCGTATTCCCCGATCTCTTCTCCTTTTTTTATGTGTCCGTAACCTGTTTCCACCCGGACGGGTTTGCAGGCGATTGTGAGCATTTTGTGCGGATTGTCCGCAAGGAATTGCCGGGCGTTATCGAGGGAATCAACGAATGCACGCGGCTTACCGACATAATGGTCGCTGCCGAGGCTGGCAATGATCACGTCGGGATCCTGCCCCGCCACGATCACCGTTTCGAGGGCAATTGCCGCAGCAGTGTCCATTTTTGCCGGCTCGACGATAAAATTGTTCCCGGGCAGGTGGGGCAACTGTTCCCGCGCGAGCTGCTCCTGGTCGGCGCCGACGGAGACAAATATATCCTCGATTTCAACCAGCCCCGGTTCGAGGAACCGTCGGCAGGCCTCCTGAACGCAGCTGCGTCCGTCGTCGAAAATCGGCAGAAATTGTTTGGGGCGCGTGTTCCGGCTCCATGGCCATAGTCTTGTGCCGGAGCCTCCGGCCCTGATGACTATTTTCATCCGTCGCTCCCATCACCTTTCAGCCGCTTTTGCACCTTTTCGTTTGCTTCACGCACGCCGTCCCGCATTGCATCCTTGAATTCTTTAAAAGCCGTGTTGAGTTTCTTCTCCGAAAGCGCCAGTATCTGAACGGCCAGCAAAGCCGCGTTGCGGGCGCCGCTTTTTCCCAGTCCCATGGTTGCAACGGGCACGCCGCCGGGCATCTGGAGGGTGGAGAGCAACGAATCGATCCCGCCCGCTCTGTCGGTCGGCATGGGCACACCGATAACCGGCAGTGTGGTTGCGGAGGCAATCACCCCGGCCAGGTGCGCGGCTCCACCTGCGCCGGCGATAATCACTTTCAATCCCCTTTCTTCGGCGCCGGAAGCGAACCGGTGCGTATCTTCGGGAGAACGATGTGCACTGAGCACTTTTGTCTCGAAGGCTATGCCGAAATCTGCGAGCACCTCGATTGCGCTTTCCATAACAGGCAGATCGCTGTCGCTTCCCATTACTACAGCCACCACGGTCTTGTTGGCCATGACGCGGTCCTCAGATCAAACGATGAACAGCCGGTTTTGAAATGTCCGATATATCTGCGAAAAAGGCCGCTCAACGGCGGAAAATGTGGTGGAGAAGAGGGGATTCGAACCCCCGGCCTCGGCAGTGCGAGTGCCGCGCTCTCCCAGCTGAGCTACTTCCCCACCGCTTTCCCACGATTATAGCTTTTTCGCCGTCAGGTTTCAAATCAAATGACCCTGCATTGAGGGATGCCCAAGGTAGATGGTGACCCCCTGGGGAGTCTCGCGCAGTGGCGAGCGGGGCCGTGGAGCGACGGGCACTGATGGTTTTCTGCCTCTGAACGGTCCCGGCCCGTGTCCGCTCCGGGCGACCGCAGACTTTGAATCCGTGTCCGGCAACCGGAAGAGCAAGGAAACATTGCAACCGCTTTCCGGAGGGAGAAAGCGGCCTGCCATGCGCATCAGCCCCTTGCGGGGCTGGTTGAATCGCGTGTTCTCTGTTTCCCCGGGCTCCCTTTGGTCGCCCGGGGCTACCTGTCTGCCATGCGATGGCGCAGGCACGGCGCACAGGCAGGTTGTTGAGATCGGCCCTTCGGGCCTTTGCACAGGCAAACGGCGTTTGCTTTCTGCCACATCTGCACCGCGGAGAACGCGTGAAAACCGGGTTAAGGTGACGCCGCGTCTGCACAATGGAGATCCATGAGCGCCTGACAGGTCCTTGGGAAACGCCAGGTTTCCGGTGCATCCACGCCCAGCTGAAGCCCGAACGTACGGGCAATATCCAGTCCCATCACCATATTCCCCGCGCATTTCAGGTGAAAAGAATCCTGCATCAGCATAAGGTAAAAATCATAGTGCCGTCTTCGGAACGGCTCCCAGCGCGCAAGATGATCAACCAGGTCGCAGCCGGTTTCTGCGGCCACGTCGCGGACGATCTGCATGTAGTCGTAAAACACCTCGACCGGGGCGATCGTTCCGTCGCTGGCATCGGGCGCATAATAGGTCTGGAACACGACGGCGCAACCCAAATCGCTGAACCTTCTGTGCAGCTCCAGCAGGTTCCTGCCGAAACGCTCGCGGCTCAGTCCCGGGCAGCGGTAGTCGTTGCCTCCGATCGTAATGAAAGCGGCGTGTGGCCTGTAAAAGGCGGCATCTTCCTCGAAACGTCCCAGAAGGTCCTCGGTCGTATCGCCGTCTATGCCGGCATTTATGCAGGTATGGGAGCCGCTGCAGCTCTGGACAAGAGCAAGGTCGAGACAGTCGACCCAGTGCATGCCGGTGGTTCTGCGCCTGGTATTCGAGGAGCCAAAAGCGAGGATGCGGCTTTTGCCACCGTCCTTCATATCTTTTATGACCTGCAGGAAAGAGCCCATGGCCTCCTACCTCCCGGAGTGATAATCGTTCTCCCTCGCGGCATCAACGGACCGGACGGGATGGATGGCAGCGGGATGCCAATGGGGAGAAAGCGGTTGCCGCCGAACCGGCTATCCGGCATAACCTGCCCTGCTCCCGCCACCTTCCTCATTCTTCCCGTGGTGGCGGCATTCACGCTGGAGAGGTCCTTGATGAGGGTCGCATCCCGGTAATGGTCAACGATTCTACACGTCTTTTTCAGCTCCTTCAAGTGCAGGAGATCGCCGGCGGGGGATTCATTTCCGGCTCTGCCCTGGACAAGGTAGGCCTCTTGCGCCATTATCGTTGCCGCACGAGACCGTTCCGTTCGAAGCCCTCTCCCTCCGTCAACGGTCCGATATCACGCAGGAATCTTCTGGCATCCGCGGCGTACCCGGCTGTCGGGCGGAGTTCCTCGATCTTGCCGCTCCAGTAGGAATTGAATGCAAGCATGTAAATTTCCCGCAGGTATTTGGCCATCATGGAGGCAAGGGAAACAGGGAGTGCAAGGCGGTCGGCGGCGGGTTTGAACGCGACCCACATGCGCCTTTCTCGATCTGCAAGGCGATAGACGGAGCCGCTTGCGTCTTCGCTTTTCACATCGCACCGGCAACCGGGGAACGCATCGGTCATCAATTTCCGGTAGCGTTCCCTGCCGCCATGACGGTCCACAAGCACGAAGCCTTCACGTCCCCTGCATTTTCCCCAGAGATCCTGCAGCAGGAGTCCGCATTTTTGCCATAACAGCAGCGACTTGTTGCCGGTGCGTGCGACGATGCGGTTGTATTGTGCGGGCAGCACCGGAACAACGCCGGCATCCAGAAAAGAAAGCCCGGCGTCCTCAAGAGATGCCCGGAGTACGGCGCTTTTGCTCTCGACCGCGGCGTTATTGGTGGCAAGGGGCAGATCCAGGTCCCCCGTTCCGCGAAACCAGGGGGAATCGTCTTCAGGGAATTCGGTGCAGAAAGAGGAGAGAAGCTCCTGCACCTTTCCCGGCCGGCGGCCGAGGCATCCGGCAAAACTCAACACGGTCTCTTCCAGGTGCTTCAGTCCCCGGCTGCGGGAATAGACAAGCTTGCTATCGGCCACCACCACACGGCCGTCAAGATTTTTCAAGCCTCCGGAGATTGAATCCGCAAGCAAATCCCAGAGGAACCCTTCCTTTGGTTTCAATGCCGTCTCAAAACAGGTGCAGGCCACGACAAGGGGGCCCAGCAACGGCCCGTAGCCGGCTTCATCTATGCCTGCCCAGAGGAACATGGAGTTGCTCATTTGGTAAAGTGGGGGCCAGCCCGCACATTTCATAAACCGATAACATAAGACAACATAACGCATGCAACAACGGTATAACAAGCAGCTTTCTTCATGTTTTCAGATTCTGCAGTATGTCTCAGCGCCGGAGAAACGGCGGTTGACCTGCCTGCTGCAGGCAGGCCCTTCGGGCGCGTTCTCAAGCGGCACATCTGCAACACGGGAACGCTTGGAAAAGCGGGGTAGCTCGCTTTTCTCACAAGCTTCCATGTGCTACAGGTGCACGGAAAGCAAACGCATACGATATGGCGACCACTGAGAAGAGGGAACCCGCGGGGGCGAGCGCTTTGCACAGCAACGCTCCCTTTCTTTACGCGAATGGGGCGCAAAAATGTTCGGGCATATCGTCCCTGTTACCCGGCGTTCTCCAGTTTCGGATTCCTTACTATTTGCAAGAACTTTAATTCTATGGTAGAATTATACAATTAATGATATTGTGAATTCTACACTCGGTCAAGTTGCCAGTTCATAACGCCGGAAGGTTGCAATGGAAAAAACAAAGGTAAAAGAGATCATTGGGGAGTTTCAGTTGGATCCACACGACACGGGATCTTCGGAAGTGCAGGTTGCATTGCTTACCGAACGTATAAGAGAATTGACCGGCCACCTGGTCGAGCATAAAAAGGATTTTGCTTCCAGGCGCGGGCTGCTGAAAATGGTCGGGAGACGTACGTCGTTGCTCAGGTACATCAGGAAAAACGATGAGAAGAGGTATCAGGAGATTGTTGCGAAGTTAGGCTTGCGCAGATAGTTTCTATCCTTGCCAACCGTGCCGTTTCCCCCGGTGAGGGAGGGCCCGCCCCCGACGAATACTTCTCACAGAGACAGGCGGCGTTCAATGGTTTGGATTTTTTCGGGTTCGACATTCCTAAGCCCCGCCCGGGGACGGGGCGGTGGAGTAACTTTTGGAGGAGAACATGGCGTATTTGAAGATGGAGAAGCAAATTGCAGGGAGAGACCTTGTACTTGAAACCGGCAAGCTTGCCAAACAGGCGCATGGTTCGGTGTTGGTAACATACGGAGAGAGTGTTGTTCTGTCGACGGCCGTTGCGGAAGCGTCGGATAATCTGCCCGATTTTTTCCCCCTTACCGTGGATTATCGTGAAAATCAGTATGCCGCGGGGCAGTTTCCGGGGGGCATATTCAAGCGGGAGGGACGTCCCACGCATAAAGAAATTCTCACCATGCGTCTCATCGATCGTCCGATCAGGCCGCTTTTCCCCGACGATTATCGTCAGGAAGTGCTGGTTACCAGTTTTGTGTTGAGTGCCGACAAAGAAAACGATCCCGACATCCTGGGGTTGATCGGGGCCTCTGCAGCCCTGAGCATCAGTGATATACCATGGAACGGTCCCCTCGGGGGCGCCAGGGTCGGCATAGTGGATGACGAGTTCCTTGTCAACCCCGCAACCAACCAGCGGGCTGAAAGCGAGATAGAGCTTGTCGTGGCCGGCTCCGCTGAGGCCGTCGTCATGGTTGAGGGGCATGCCAACATTATCCCCGAAGACGATCTCCTGGTCGCCATACGGATCGCGCAGGACACCAATGTCGAAGTGGCGCAATTCATCTCCGAATTTGCCGAGGAAGCAGGCAAGCCCAAACGCACTTACATTCCCCTGCCTCCCATTGACGAGCTTGCAGCCGAGGTGGAGGCCGGGTTCGGCGCCGCCCTGAGCGAGGCGAGCCGCACGCCCGTGAAGCAGGAACGCAGCGCCAAAATTAAAGCGGTTAAAAAGCAGGCTGTTGAGAAGTATTGCCATCCGCAAGGCGCCGATGCGTCCCGGGAGGTGGACCCCAAGGAAATCGACAGAGTTTTTGAGATGCTCGAAAGCAAATGCCTGCGCAGGCAGATCATTGAGGAAAACCAGCGCTATGACGGCAGGAAGCCCGATCAGTTGCGCGAGATAACCTGCGAGGTGGGTCTTTTGCCGCGCACACACGGCACCGCCCTGTTCACCCGCGGAGAAACGCAGGTCATGACCGCCACCACGCTCGGCACCGTTGACGACGAGCAGCGCGTGCTCGACCCGATTGTGGCGGAGGACCCGAAGAAGTTTATGCTCCATTACAATTTCCCGGGTTGGAGCGTTGGTGAAGTCTGGTTCCCCAGGGGTCCGAAACGCAGAGAGATAGGGCACGGAGAACTGGCGGAACGCGCCCTTGCCTCGGTACTGCCCGACAGGGAGCATTTCCCATATACGATCAGGCTGGTTTCGGAAGTGCTGGAATCGAACGGTTCCTCATCGATGGGGGCGGTATGCAGCGGAACGCTCAGCCTCATGGATGCGGGCGTCGCCATTGACGACCCGGTGGCGGGCATCGCCATGGGCGTTGTCTGTGAGGATGGCAAAGAGATCGTTTTGACGGATATATCCGGCGCCGAAGATCATTTCGGCGACATGGATTTCAAAGTTGCAGGCACGCAAAACGGGATTACGGCCCTGCAGCTGGACATCAAAACGACCGGCATTACGCAGCAGTTGCTCGCCCGGGTGCTGGAAGAGGCGAAACAGGCGCGCATGACGATCCTGCGCGCGATGCTCAAGACCCTCCGGGCGCCCCGGGAGGAGATATCCCGCCACGCTCCGCGCATCTACCAGGTGCATATTAATCCGGAAAAGATCGGGATGCTCATCGGGCCCGGCGGGAAGACCATACGCCGTCTCGAAGAGGAATATCACAGCAATATCGAAGTTGAAGATGACGGAAGCGTTACGCTCTCATGCGAAGCGAACAGCGAGGAGGCCGACGTTGAAGGGTTGGCTGAATATATCAAGAATATGGCCGGCGGTGAAGTGGAGGTGGGGAAAATATATGAAGGGAAGGTTACCGACGTCAAGGATTTCGGGCCGATTGTCGAACTTTTCCCCGGCACCGACGGTCTTTGCCATATCAGCGAACTGGCCGAGGGTTACGTTAAAGACGTCAGGGAGGTATGCAAAGTCGGCGACAGCCTGAAGGTGAAAGTCCTTGCTGTTGAGGGCAACCGGATAAAGCTTAGCCGGAAAGCCGCTATGCAGGAAAAAGATGGGGACGAAGAGAAGTAAGTCTGCTCTCCTTAAGCGCCCGTACAACGAGGAAAGGGGGTTTTCCGGGTGAAAACTCCTTTTTTTCTTTCCCTGTCCCATTGCTCCGCACCGGCCGAATGAGGACCGGAGGGCATGCCGATCAGGGAGGGGCGCTCCGCGATGCTTGAAAAGTGCAACGTAACAAGCGCCGCCGGAGGCGGCGCGGCTCACTATTGCGGATCAAACATTACTACGGAAGATGCCCAACCAGGAACATGTCAACGTCGTCGTCGCGGAGGCGGAACGCGAAAGGGCCGAGTCTGTCGCGCAGACGCTCCATTCGATGGGTCATGCCTGCACGATTGAGACCGGGTATCGGGAAGCCTTGAAACGGGTTCGGTCCGGCAGGTTCGAGGTCGTCGTCGTCAACCTCGATTTGGGCGGGGAAGAGCTCGGGTTGAACATTTTGAACGCCGCCCGCAACGCCCTGCCGGAAGTGCAGGTTATCGTCATTGCGGACAGAGACGATACGGCCACGGCGGTAACGGCCATGAGCATGGGGGCCGCAAGTTTTCTCCACACGCCCATAAACCATACCGAACTGGCCATCATGGTGGGGAGGGCGGCGGAGTATGTCGCACTCCAGCGTGATAAGACCTTTTTGCAAAAAGAGGTGGCGAAAAGATACGAGCTGGAGAACATCGTCGGCAACAGCGCGCCGATGCGGCAGGTTTTTCAGCGGATACGGCAGGCGGCCGCCACCGATGCCACGGTATTGGTGCTGGGAGAGACCGGAACGGGAAAGGAATTGGTCGCCCGGGCCATCCATTTTAACGGCGATAGAAAGAACAATCGGTTCGTACCGTTGAACTGTGCCGGGCTGGTGGAGACCATCCTGGAGAGTGAACTGTTCGGGCATGAAAAAGGCGCTTTTACCGGCGCCACGGCTTCGCGGGTGGGGATGTTTGAACACGCCGACAACGGCACGCTGTTCCTCGATGAGGTCGGCGACATGCCGCTCTCGAGCCAGGTCAAGCTGCTCCGGGTGCTGGAGCAGGCCGAGATTGTCAGGGTCGGCAGCAATAAACCCATAAAAGTTGATGTCAGGCTTATAGCCGCCACACACCAGAATCTTTACGAAAAGGTTCAAGATAATTCTTTCAGGAAGGACCTTTTTTACCGGCTCAACGTGGTGACCATCCAGTTGCCGCCGCTGCGGGAGCGGCGGGAGGACATACCGTTGCTCACCAATCATTTTTTGCGGCAGCTGTCAGAGCGCTACGGCAAGTCGGTTCACGGGCTCAGCCCGGAGGTCAAGAAGTTCCTCTACCGCTACGATTGGCCCGGCAATGTGCGGGAATTGCGCAATTGCCTCGAGCACATGATCGTGCTGACGGAGGACAACACCCTGAGTGAGAAGGTGATGCCCGAGTACCTCTTCCGGCACATGCGACTGATGCCCGAGGAGGATTCCATGGATGCCATGGCCGGCCGGGCGCTGGATGATATAGAAAAGATGCACATTGCCCGCACGCTGGAGCTGGTCGACGGAAACCGGGTGAAAGCCGCTGACCTGCTGGGCATCGGTGAGAGGACGCTCTACAGAAAAATAAGGAAGTATGACCTGGGGTGAGTTTACTGCACCGTTCCATTCAACCAGGCGTTCCGTCGCACATACACAATGAAAATACTGGTTGTACATGACAGAATAGATGCCGTCCCGGCGGACGATAAGCTGCCCGAAGATTTCGGGGCGGAATACGAGGATGAGAACGCGGTCCGGGGGATTATCGATGCCCTGACACGCGGCGGGCATTCGGCTGAGGGGCTCTGTCTGGACGAGTCTCTGGTGGAAAACATCCGCCGTCTCCGGCCCGATATCGTGTTCAATATCGCCGAAGGCGTGCGCGGACGGGGACGTGAATGCCTCGTGCCCGCATGGCTGGACCATCTGGGCGTGCCGTATACGGGCTCCGACGCGGCCGCGCTGGGGGTCAGCCTGGATAAGGCGATGACCAAGCATATTGCAAACGGTGTGGGCATCCGGACCCCCCGCTTCAGGGTTGTAGAACGTGCAGAGGAGCTGGAGAATATCGACCTGCAATACCCCCTGTTTCTCAAGCCGGTGGCCGAAGGGTCGAGTATGGGCATCCGGAACAGTTCGCTGGTGAACACAAGCGAGGAACTCCATACAATGGGCGATTGGGTCATATCGCACTACAGGCAGGGATGCCTGGTCGAGGAATTTGCACCCGGTCGCGAGTATTGCGTGGGGATAATGGGAAACCGCGAGCCCGGCACTCTCCCCATTGTTGAAGTCAGGACATCCGGTGATTTTTACTCTTATGAACAGAAAAGCAAGCATGAGAAGGAACTGGTATGTCCCGCCGCCATCCCGGACGAACTCGGGCGAGACATGACCGCCATGGCCCTGAAGATGTACTCGGCTATCGGATGCCGTGACCTGGCGCGGGTCGATTTCAAGCTCGATCACCGGGGGAAGCCCGCCTTTCTGGAGATCAATCCCCTGCCGGGGCTTGCCGGACGATACGGCATATTCCCGCACCAGGCGCGGGCGGGCGGGATGGATTATGAAACGTTGATCAACCATATCGTAGCAATTGCACTTGAAAGAGAAAACATATCATGAAAAAACAAGATGACTGGCACTGGCAGCTGGAAAACAGCATCCGGACGGCCGAGCAGCTGGAGGAGTATATCGAATTGTCCGGGACCGAACGCGAACAGATCCTGGCCGCAAGCCGCAGGTTCACATGGGCGATCACCCCCTACTATGCCGCCCTTATGGACCCGGACGATCCGCTCTGTCCCCTGCGCAGACAGGCCGTCCCCGACGCCGAGGAACTCTATGATCCTCTCGGCGTTCCGGACCCGCTGGATGAGGGCAAACATCAACCCGTCGAACTCATCATACGCGTCTATCCGGACCGGGTAGCTTTCTGTGTGGGGAACCGGTGTCCGGTTTATTGCCGCCACTGTCTTCGCAAGGAAACGATGGTCGGGCAGGAAGACGTTGAACTGCCAGAAGCAAAAATCCAAAAGGGCATCGACTATATCAGGGAGCATGAAGAAATCAGGGACGTTTTGCTCACCGGCGGCGATCCGCTCCTGATGGAGGATGATCGGCTCGAAGGCCTCCTGCAACGCCTGCACAGGATCCCGCACGTGGAGGTGATACGTATCGGATCACGCACGCCCTGCACACTGCCGCAGCGTATCACCCCGGAACTGTGTACGATGCTGGCAAAATACCACCCCCTCTACCTCAACACGCAGTTCAACCATCCCGCCGAAATTACCGCCGAGGCCGAGACCGCCTGCGCCAGGCTCGCCGGCGCCGGCATCCCTCTGGGCAATCAATCGGTGCTCCTGAAAGGCATCAATGACGATGCACAGGTTATGAGAGAACTATGCCGGGAACTGATGCGTCTCCGGGTCCGGCCCTACTATCTTTACCAGTGCCAGGTCCTCAGCGGCACCCGCCATTTCCGGACAACAATCGAGCGGGGCCGCGAGATCATGGCCAAATTGCAGGGGTATATCTCCGGGCTGGCCGTGCCAAAGTATTTGATCGATACGCCCTACGGCAAGGTCCCGCTCTCGCCCAATTATGTCGAAGGCCGCAGGGGTGATGATGTTGTCGTCCGAAGCTGGGACGGGAAGGAGTGGAAAGAACCCAATCCGCCCGAAGAGGGAGAAATCCCGCATGTGACCGACGCGCCGCACCGATCCTGCCTGCAAAACTGCGAGTCGGGATGCGCCTGTGGAGATTGACCATGGTATGCGAAGAGAGTGAAATGCTTGCGGATATACCCGAATTCCCCGAGCTGCTCGGGCTGGATAAGAACCATAAAAATCTGCTCCAGCGCCGCCTCAAAGCTGCTCAGCCCGTGGTCAGCGAACTGACGTTTTCCTACCTCTGGAGCTGGAAGCCGCAGATCAACACCACACTTTCGCGGCTCGGAGATATCCTTCTGGTGGCCTTTCGCAACGCAAAAACTCGCCAACGGCTGGCCCTGCCTCCCGTCGCCGAAAGCCCCGAACAGGCGGTCTCCATCCTGCCGGAAGTCCTCGGCTGCGGCGTTATCGACGCTTTTGCGCGTATTCCCGCGGAATTTAAGGAATTATTGTCGGAAGAGGATTCACTGCTCATCGAAGAGCAGAGGGACAGAGCGGACTATGTTCATCCGTCCCGGCAGCTCATCGATCTGCCGGGACAACAGTTCCATTCGAAGCGAAATCACATAAGGCAATTCTGGAAAAGTTGCCCGCATGCACGGTACCGGGCCATTGATACGGAACTTGCCGGCGCGTGCATTGACTTCACCCGCCGCTGGCTGGCGGGTCATCCCAAAAAACATCTGCCCGGCCTGCAAAGGGAGACCGAAGCGTGCGTGCGCATGCTGGAGAATCTGCCGTGGCTGGGACTGACGGGCGGAGTGATCCTTGACGCCGGACATCCGGTCGCCTTCGCCCTCGGGGAAGAGCTGAACGAAGACACATTTGTGGTCAGGGTGGAAAAGGCTCTCATGGATGTGCCGGGAAGTTACCAGGTTATAAACCGCGAATTTATCAGCCATGCCGCGGTCGGCTACCGATGGGTGAACCGCGAACAGGACCTGGGCATTGCCGGCCTGCGCAAAGCAAAGAAGTCCTATTCTCCCCACCACCTGGTGCACAAGTACCGCATAAGCAGGGCCTGATTTTTCAAGAAGACGTCCGGAAAAGATGGAACTTGTCCGGAACGGAATTTCCCGTTATACTTTTCCGTATTGTCGATTAAACTCCAGCCGTTTTTCTCACGCAGGAGAATCATCAATGGTTGCAAAAGGACGCGAATTTGACTGTGACATCGCGGTGGTCGGCAGCGGCCCGGCCGGATACGTCGCCGCCATACGGGCGGCTCAGCTCGGCGCGGACGCCGTGGTTATCGAAAAAGGTCCGGCGGGAGGGGTATGCACCAATGCAGGATGCATACCGACCAAGGCCCTGCTGCATACCGCCCGGCTCAGGCTGATGCTGGAGCAGGCATCGGAGAGCGGGCTGGACGTGCGCGGCGCGGCATTTGATTTCTCAAAAACAGCCGCCCACCGGGACGCGGTGGTGGAAAAACTCCGCGGCGGCGTAGAGTCGCTGCTGCAAGCGAATAACGTCCGCCTGGTCCGAGGCCAGGCTTCGTTTGCTGATCCGCATACCCTGAAAGTGAAGCCGGCGGAGGGGGGAGATCACAGTACGCTGAGCGCTTCCCGAATCATCATTGCCAGCGGTTCCCGGCCTGCCCCCCTGCCGGGGGTGGAGTTCGACGGCGACCTGGTGATCGACAGTTCTGTGGCGGTGGGACTGAACGAGCTGCCCGGTTCCATGCTCATCGTCGGGGGCGGATACATCGGCTGCGAGTTTGCCGCGGCATTTGCCGCTATGGGCGTGGAGGTTTCCGTGGTCGAGATGCTCGACAGGCTGCTTCCTCTGATGGATGGTGATTGCAGCAAAGAAATGATGCGCCGGCTCAAGAAAATGGGGGTGGACGTTGGCGTCGGCGTAAAACTGGAGGAGCTCCAGCCGGCTGCCGGAGGGATTGAAGCCCGCCTTTCCGGGGATAAGACCATAAAGGCCGACAAGGCCCTGATCTCGGTGGGAAGGAGACCCTGCACTGAAGGGCTTGCTCTGGAAGCGGCGGGGGTTGAACTCGCCGGGGACGGCGCAATCGCTGTTGATGGGCACATGCAGACCGCCTGCGAGCATATTTATGCTATAGGCGATGTCACCGGCGGGATCATGCTGGCCCACTGCGGCAGTCACGAGGGAATCGTGGCCGCCGAACATGCCGCCGGAACGCTCAGCGCCGCCATGGACTACCGGGTGGTTCCGGCCTGCGTTTTTACCATCCCGGAGGTGGCCACAGTGGGCATTACCGAAGAGAAGGCGCAAGAGGACGGGCTGGAGGTGGAAGTGAAAAAGTTTCCGCTGCGTTTCCTCGGCAAAGCGCTGATCGACGGCGCCGGAGAGGGATTCGTCAAGATGATCGCTGAGGCCCGGACCGGAGAACTGCTGGGCGTGCATATCGTCGCCGCGGATGCCAGCAGCCTGATCGGCGAGGCGGCGCTGGCGCTGAAACTGGAGACGACAGCCGCTGAGCTTGCCGACTGCATCCATGCACATCCGACCATGCCGGAGAGCCTGATGGAAACCGCACAGGGACTGACAGGCCGGCCGGTTAACTGGCTGGGCTGAAAGCACCCGGGCGGGAGTTCGTTCTCAGTGAACCACTTTATTTCCGGAGATTCTTCCGCGGGGCCTGTTCCGGTGCGGAAACAACTATCAGCTACGTAACGACTGAGAACCCGTCCTTTCTCCCCCCTGGACAGGCCCGGTGGAAGCGAGCGGGGACCACATAACTTTGACGGGCGGGAAAGCATGAACCTTCAATCCGACGACCCGTGCGGAGTCCTACTATGCTGAAGCAGCTGAAACTGTCACAGACGCTCAAATCAGAAATCGACGAGTTCCTCAATCTTGTCAGCGAAGCAGGGATCCTGTTCGGGAAGGCCCTGGAAAGGTACCTCAAAGACGATTTCGACAGTTTCAATGAGCGTCTTGAGGCCGTAACCGGCTACGAACGCAGGGCGGACGAGCTGCGGATGAATATCGAGAGGCAACTGTATCTGAAAACACTGATTCCGGAAAACAGGGGCGATGTGCTGGCGATACTGGAGAACACCGATAACGTGATCGATACGATCAAAGAGGCGCTGACCAGATTTTCGGCGGAGCGTCCCGAGATCGACGAGGCGTTCGACGAGCTTTTTATGGAACTGACGGAATCGACATTGCAGTCGATAGAATGGCTGGTTAAAGCCATCAGGGCATTTTTCAAGGACTTCGGAGCCGTCAGCGATCATATCCATAAAGTTGCATTTTATGAACACGAGTCGGACGTTGCCGCTGAAAAACTGAAACGCAACATCTTTGAATCCCCACTGTCCCTGAGCCGGAAAATGCACCTGCGCTATTTCACCGAAAATGTTGAAACCATATCCGATTGCGCCGAAGCTGTCAGCGACAGGCTGGCCATTTACACCATTAAACGGCAGATCTGAGGGCGAGACGGCATCGCGATAATTTCTTGTCGATGTAGAAAATCAACCACCGGTACATATGATTTTTTTTCTTTCAAGTGGCGCATTCCTGGGCTGGTCCCTGGGGGCCAATGATGCCGCAAACGTCTTCGGCACGGCGGTCGGGACGCGGATGATCAGATTCCGCACCGCCGCCGTTCTCGGCTCAGCATGTGTGATCCTGGGCGCGGTTCTGGAAGGCGCCGGTCCCTCCGAGACCCTTGGCGATCTGGGCCAAATCAATGCCATGGCCGGCGCCTTCACGGTCGCTCTGGCCGCCGCATTGACCGTCACTCTGATGACCCGGATGAAGCTGCCGGTTTCGACCTCCCAGGCCATTGTGGGGGCCATAATCGCATGGAACGTGTTCAACAGGCGTGCTACCGACTATTCCACCCTGGGACGCATCGTCACCACCTGGGTGCTCTGCCCCGCGCTGGCCGCCTTATTCGCAATCGTTCTCTACAAGCTGGTGAAATATGCGATAGGAAGGAGCAACATCCATCTTCTCACAATGGACGCCTTGACGCGCATCGGGCTGGTTGTGGTGGGTATGATGGGCGCCTACAGCCTCGGGGCCAACAACGTCGCCAACGTGATGGGGGTCTTTGTCCCGGCCGCCCCGTTCGGGGACCTGCATATATTCGGTGATTGGGTCTTCACCGGCACCCAACAGTTGTTTCTTCTTGGCGGCATAGCGATCAGCACCGGTATCTTCACGTATTCTTACCGCGTTATGGAAACGGTCGGCAGGGAGTTGTTCCGCCTCTCGCCGGTGACGGCGCTCGTGATAGTCCTGTCCCATTCTCTGGTCCTGTATATTTTCGCCTCCGAAGCACTCCGGGACCGCCTTGTCCTGCTTGGTCTTCCGGAAATCCCCCTCGTTCCGGTATCCAGTTCCCAGGCGATTGTCGGCGCCATCCTGGGATTGGCACTGGCAAAGGGAGCACGCAACATCAACTGGAAAGTGCTGGCCGGAATCGCATCCGGATGGGTCACAACGCCGGCAATCGCATGGGTGGCTTCATACATCCTCCTTTTTTTCATGCAGAACGTCTTCGACCTCGCTGTGGCCCAATAATATCGAAGGAGCAAAGCATAACTCCAAGCAGAGTGCATGGAACGCCCCACGCTGCGCGGAACCGTTTTTTCAAGGAGAGAACCATGTCAGAGAACGATCGGCACAGCGCGGAAGACGGGAACCGGACGGCACCCCGCCCCCGTGATGATGAGATAAGGCTGCGGCAGATGGGCGAGGCGGACCTTGCGACCGGGCTGCGCCTGAGTTTGCAAGTCGGATGGAATCAGCTCGAGGCCGATTGGCGTCTGTTTTACGGCCTGAATCCCGAAGGTGCTTTTGTTGCCGAATGTGGTGATCGGGTCGTGGGAACCGTTACGACAACCGATTATGGGGGAACGATGGGGTGGATTGCGATGGTGATTGTCGATCCGACCTACCGACATCGCGGCATAGCCACACGCCTTCTGCGCACCGCTATCAATGCGCTGTCGCATCTGGATACGATCAAGCTGGACGCCACGCCGGCCGGGCGGCATGTCTACGCGCGCATGGAGTTCCATGATGAATTTTGCCTCACCCGGTATGCCGGCGAAACAATTGTTCCTCATCCCGCAGGCGAATATGCCGGCCATATACGTCCGATGGAAGCGGCCGATGTTCCTTCGGTTGTGGAAAGGGATGCCCGGGTACTCGGCGCGGAGCGGAAGAAGGTCATTGAAGGCCTCTTCAGCATGGCGCCGGAGTATGCGTTTGTCTGGGAGGAGGAGAGTGAGCTCAGGGGGTTTGTGATGGGACGCCACGGCGCGAAATTTGAATTTATCGGTCCGCTCGTCGCGGAGGGAGTGGACGGCGCCCGGGCGCTTTGCCGGGCGGTTCTGGAGCGGACCGGACGGCGGCCGGCGGGGATGGATGTGCCGGACTCCGCCCGCGAATGGCGCGAATACGTGGAGAGGATCGGCATGACGCCCCGGCGTCCGTTCACGCGGATGTACCGCGGAGCGCATCCGCATTCCGGAGAACTGGAGCGCTTGTTTGCCGGGGCCGGCCCGGAGCTTGGTTAACCCCGATCATAACCGGCCCCTGCAGAATTTGGGGGCGGAAAAGTCCGGCTCCGCGGTGCGATGGCCGCGGGCCAGGGATGCGGTCTCTTCAAATTATCCGTTCCTGATGACCCTTCTTTACGTCACCCGCACTTTGAAAGGCGCCCGGAATTTTTTGCTTGACGCAGAAAACAAAAATGGTTACATTGGAAGAAAGAGGGATGCTGGATGAGATAGCCCGAACATTTCATAAACCAACGAAAAAGCTTAACATAAGGATTGAAAACAAATTTGTTAAGTGTATTTTTTGAGACTTTTAAAATTTACAGTGTGTACAACAGGTTGCTCAAACGGGGATTGATACTTTCGGGCGCGTCCTCTGCGGCACATCTGCTGCAAAAGTATGTAGAGGTTTTCATCAATGATCGGTAAGAACTTATGGAATAAGATTCTCACGATTGCCATGGCAGTGTCGTTCCTTATCATGGCATCCTGCGGCACTATTCTGTATCCCGAACGGAGGGGGCAGACGGAAGGGAGGCTTGATCCGGGCGTCATCATGCTCGACGGCGCCCTGTTATTGATCGGTATCGTGCCGGGTGTCGTGGCTTTTGCGGTTGATTACGCTACCGGATCCATTTACCTCCCTCCGGAAGGGCCCGGCAGCACCCGCAGACCCGAGCCCGGCGCCAGGATGCGCGTGATTTATACGGGAGAGAAGCCCCTGACGCGATCCCACATCGCAACGGTATTGGAGGAAGAAACGGGGAAAAGGGTGGATCTGGCGCAGGTGCGATGGTTGCAGCCGTGCGGTGCCCGGCAAAAGTGAACAACACGCCTACCCCGCATATTTCACAAACCGAAGACGTAATTAAGATAAAGGATTTAACAACAGTCGGTGGCTTCTGCAGCCGAACAAGTTCGGCTGATCGGTTGCATCGTTGCTTGAACATTGCTCATTGATATTGCAAGGTCATAGATAAATCCTCGTGGGAGTAGAAACTCCCCTCGGATTGACCTGCAACCGATTATCAGGGACTCGCCGTCCCCTAAAAACCCCTGCTTTATAAGGAAACCATTCATCCCACAAGCAAGCTTGTGGGGTTTCTGGCTTGGTTCTCTAAAATGTACCAATTTCGGGGCCAACCCCCAATACATTTCCTTCTTTTGAGGACAGAGTATGTCGACCAGACGGAAGTGGCGTGCCCGTTGGATCTGGGCTCCGGATGCCCGGCATGTGAATGCCCATGTGTTATTCCGGGCGGATTTCGGCATCGATCATTCGGTCCGGGATGCCATACTGTATATATCTGCCGAGAGTTTTGCACGCGTTTATATCAACGGCAGAGAAGTGACTCAAACATCAAGTCTCTCTTATCCCACACAGCATTACTACGAACAGTGTCCGGTCGGTGCTTGTTTGAAGACCGGCGTGAACAAGCTTGCGGTGTTGGCGTGGTACATAGGTGTCCCTTCGGGAGCTTCGTGTCCGAAAGATCCCGGACTGCTGTTCGAACTCACCGACGGCAACGGTGAAATCCTTATCGGCAGCGGCGATGAACGCTTCCGTTGCAAGGTGCTCGACGCATGGCAAGGGCGCCAGCGACGTTCTTTCTGGCTGAATCTGGACCTGGTCGAGACGCTGGATTTACGCCGCCTGCCAGCCGGATTTCCTATGGTTGATGGCAAGGAAAATTTTGAACGTCCTGAAATTCAGAATTCTGCCGGTGTGCGTTACGTGGATATCCGGAAGAGGGATTTTCCGAAACCGGCAGGGGAAAAGCTGGAAAAGCCCGTGGAACTTTTTCGCGGCTCGGTACCCGACCGTTCTGAGGCCGGTGAGGTGGCTCACCGGGCGGCGGTCTCTGAACAGGCGGAGGTTCTTCGGGAACTCGGTCAGGGACAAAAGATTCTGGAGAAAGACTTTATCGTCCCGCCACAGAAACCCGGTCGGGCCTTCACAGTACTGATCGATCTGGGCGATTATGAAAAGGGGCTGCCCCTGATGACAGTCCGCGGCTGTGGCGGTGCCAGTGTCGATATAACCTGGCTCGAACATCTCAACCGGCCGGATCCCGCCGCGAGCGTATCCCATGTTTATACCACCGACCGGTACATTCTATCCGGACAAACGGTCGACATCCGCCCCGAAGAGTGGAAGTGCGGCCGTTACCTGAGGCTGACTTTCAGAGGGGTCACAGATCCTGTTGAGGTCGAAAATTTTCGCTGGCAACGCCAACACCACCCTCTCAGGAGAATCGCCACTTTCAACAGTTCGAGCAGGCGGCTCAACCGCATCGTCGAAATGTGTATCAAGGCGGCGGCGCTGTGCATGCACGATAACATAATGGATTGCCCCTGGCGCGAGAGACGACAGTGGATAGGTGATGTTCAGCGTATCGGGCTGACCAATCATTATGCCTTCGACGACACCCGGCTTCTGCGCGCTGTGCTTTCCCAGCATGTCCACCTCCAGGACGTGAACGGTCGCATGTACGCATGCTTACCCGTTTTTGAGGAATATCCCACCCAGTCGATGGAATGGTTGCGTGCGGTTATGGAGTATGAGCGTTACACCGGCGATCCGACATTACTGCAAGAAACAGGGGACAATGCGGAGATGCTGCACCGTTGGTTTCTCAAAGATAACAACATAGACAGTAACGGCTTGCTGCGCATAACGCAGCCGCCGGTCATGAATTTTCTGGACAACACATGCGATCATGTTTTACGGGACAATCAGCATCGAACGGCTTTTGCATCTGTCAACTTGCGCTACCTGCGTTTTCTTGATGATCTTGCCGAAGCAATGGATCGGCTCGACCGTCCGTGGGCGGTTGAACAGGCCCGTTGCAGGCGTGCGGAATTGACCGAACTGATCCCGAAGGTTTTTCTCCAGCCCGAAACCGGTTTGCTGCGCGACTGCGCCGACCCGGAAGTTCCCGTAACCTACTCGGAACTGACCCATGCCCAGGCGGTGTTGGCGGATCTTCCGGGAACCCGAGCGAAGGAATGGTGGGCCCGTTTCTGCGATTATCGGCAACAGAATCACGAAACGGCCGTTGTAGCCGCCGGCCCGTTCGGCAAACACCATACTTTTGAAGCGCTTGGGAGACTCGGAGACCGCGAACGGATTGTCCGGGAAATTCTTGACGGTTGGGGGCCGATGGTGGATGCCGGGGCTGACGCTTCATGGGAGGTTTTCAGCCCGTCGGGAAGCCGTTGTCACGGGTGGGGCGGCATTGTACTTGTTGCGCTGGCACGGCACGTTTTCGCCCTGGATCCCCGTGTTGGAGGATTCAGACGGACGGAAAACATGGCGGGCGTGCGCTGGATGGAATGTTCGATTCACCGGTGAGTTCCTGTTTCGTTCTGTTCGACAAGACAAGTTTTTGGAGGCCGGAGACAGATGTCATCTTGTCGTCGGCGAAGGAGGTCACAGGTTTTATGCCCGCAAAGCCTGGGCCGTGATGACCCGGGAGATAAACGGAAATTGATCCGGGGCGCATAAAACCCCTTTCAAAACGGCTTTATCTTCAGGGTTTCCGATTCTACCAGTGTGTACCGGCGCCGGACAAACGGCGGTTGACGGGCCTGCGCAAAAGCATGCCCTCGGGCCTCTTTTGGGGTGAGCCCCGGCAGGGGCGGCGACAACAATAGCCCGCGGTGAACAAAGTGAGCCGCAGGGGACCGTAGCGCTTGTCCACGCCCAGCCCCGGAGGGGCGTGACAACCTCCGCATCCGGATTTTGTTTCGCCCCTTGCGGGGCTTGGTTGTATTGCGTGTTCTCTGTTTCCCCGGGCTCCCTCTGGTCGCCCGGGGCTATTGTTGAAATCGGCCCTTCGGGCCTGCGCACCCCGTGCAGGCGCAATAGTATTTCTTATCCTTTACAGTATTTCCTGGCATTTCACCAGTACTATACCTGAAAGAACGCGTGAAATAAGCGGGCTACTTCCCGAAAACAAGTTCATCGTGCCGATCCATTGCTTTTTTTGCTTCATGGTCCCGGCGGAATTCCCTCAACACTGTGCTTTTGTTATACCAGACGGGCGCGTCCTCCGGGTCGATCTCCAGGGCACGGTTGTAGGATTCCAGGGCTTCCTCATTACGCCCGAGTTTCCAGAGCGCAACGCCTCTGTCGTTCCAGAATTCCGCGTTATGGGGACACAGCTCCAGGGCCCTGTCGAATGCCTCCAGAGCTTCCTCATACATCTCATCGTCCAAAAGTTGCGCGCCTTTTTGAAAGGCTTTTTCAGCGTCTTCACTCCCACTGTTTGCAGGTGCGTTCATCTTATTCCCCGGCATTATCCTTTTTGGTTTGACAGAACAAAACAGACGGTTACTGTCACTGCGAACGTGAATAATCCCCCCGCAGCACGGTTTGAGCAAGAACGTGCCCTTCCATTGCCGCTTCCAGCTCCCTTTTCGTCGCGCCCTCTTCAAGTTCCAGTTCGCAATCGAGGGCATAAAGTTTGAAATTGTAGGTATGCGTACCGGAAGGTGGGCAGGGCCCTCCGTATTGCAGCGTTTTGAAATTGTTGCGCCCCGGCACCCCCTCCGGCTGCTGCCCCTCCTCAATCTTCTCGGTATCGGGGGGAATATTCCATACAATCCAGTGGTCGAACGTGCCCACAGGTGCATCCGGATCGTCCATAACCAGTGCGAAGCTCCTCACCCCGTCCGGAGCTCCCCGGATATCGAGCGGGGGCGAAACATCCTCTCCATCACAGGTATACCTGGCAGGAATTCGCCCGCCATCCTCAAAAGCGCTGCTGCTCAGCTCCAGATTCATCACAATGCCTCCTTCCGTTAGGTTTGCGCTGCCACGCCATTTTGAGCCGCGGCGTACGATGCCGGACCGGGATGGAATCCCAACCGGACTCTCTTATCAACTGTACGGGACAACCCCCTTGATGTCAAGGGTGAAAGTACAGAAAAACAAAAAATAATCGTTCCGGCAGCTTCCTGCTCCGGGACCTGCAACTTTCCCGCTCCCACGGTGCGTGGCCACGCCACTGGGGTATCCCCCTTCATCCTCCACCAGGATGCGGCACGTCGGCGGCGGAAGAGCAATGACTGCCACAATGGCAGGCTGTTATGGCGAAGGCGCGGCTGCCGCCATAATGCCGCCGCCGGGCTTAAACACTTCTCAGAGGTCAAAACCGTAAGACCCGGGGCCTTCCGGCGATATTGGCATTTTTTTTGCGTAGTATATAACGGAGTAAGAGACGGCAACCTTAACACTTTCACTTAACGCATGAGAGGAGGTAAGAGACATGGGCATATGGGACAGAGATTTTGGATTCGGATCGGACGGTTTCAGGGAACTGGAGCAGCTGAGCCGCAGGATTAACCGGATTTTCGGCCCCGCACGGGCGGCAGGGCTGCTGGATGCTTTTCCGCCGTTGAACGTGTGGTCGGACAACGATAAGGCGGTTGTCACCGCCGAAGTGCCGGGCATCAACAAGCAGGACCTGGACATTTCGGTGGAGAACGATGTGCTGACCCTGAAAGGGCACAGAGAAGTCGAACAGCCCGGCGAGGGGGAGAGCTACCGCCGTCACGAACGCGGACACGGTTCGTTCCGCAGGGCGATCGGGCTGCCGTTTTCGGTCGATCCTGAAAATGTGCAGGCGCAATACCGGGACGGCATCCTGCGTCTTGAGCTGCCGCGCCACGAGGCCAGCAAGCCCAAACAGATAGAAATCAGTTAAAGCGCTGTTTTGCGCTCTATTGTCCCGGCAAACTTTCGTTAAC
>PUMZ01000236.1 GCA_003551565.1 Candidatus Brocadiaceae bacterium
ACAGAGAACGATGATGATATCCTCGTGCGGGCGCACGTGCTCGGGCGGCCTGCGCGACCACTCGTAGGCGGGAGTGGCGATGCGGGCGCCGGGAAGCTCCTGCTGCACACGCCTGAGGATCTCGTTGGAGGATTCGATCACATTCCCCGCCTGCGATCCCTCGCGCTCGGCCACCGCCGCACAGTTCCCGCACCGGCAATAGTTGCGGTTGTCGTTCTGGCCCACAACCACGAACTCCGTGCCGGGATTGTCTTCGAATCGCTGCAGCACGCTGATGGTCATGGCCTCCAGGGCGCCGGGATGCGTCAGGCACGGCTGGCTGTTCGGACGGCGCTCGCCGTCGACCAGCGCCCACATCTCCTCCTCCAGCTCCATGCCCGACTCACGCATCAGCTGGTTGTAGGAGTGCACGAGGTTGCCCACGAAATGGTAGCGGCCGCCGTAGCGGGCGGCAGTATCCTGCCAGGCCTGTCCGTTGACCCGGTTGCGCGCCGCCCAGATCCGGCCGGCCTCGCCCCACATTTCGTAATACATCATGTCCCGGTATTCCAGCTGCGGCGCCTCGCTCCGGTCGGCCGGTTCCACGCTCACGGTACCGCGTTCCGGGATGGTGCTCTCCGTCGGGGTCCACCAGCGGCAGCCGAGTTCGTCGAGCAGCGTGAAAACCCCATACATGCTCCCGCGCACCGGGCTGCCGGCGATGCCCACCGCAGCGCCGCCGGTGCGGATCGTAAAGCCGTCCGTGCCGAGTCCGTCGATACCATCGATCAGCCCGGCTTCCACTGCGGCCCGCCCGAGATAGACCACTCCTTCTCCGCCCTCTCTGACGGGCAGTTCTGCGCCGCTCATCGCGTGCAGGTGCGTCTGAAGTTCCTCGGCCGCCCAGCGTTCCGACTCGCCGGCGTCGGCGTGCAGCACAATCGCCCCCTGCGCCTCACCGTCCCGGACCAGCACCACCGCCTCCCCCTCATCCGCCCCGACCGCCGCGATGCCGATCACGAAAGCCGTGCAGATGCCCGACCACAACAAAAACCGTCCCGGAATATCAACCTTTGCTGTCCCCATAACCAGGCTCCTCCTTTTCTCATTCAGCCGCTGCTATTATTCCACAACAGAACATCTGCATCATTTGACCATGGGATATGTTACAACAGGAAATATGTTGTGTCAACCTTCGCATCCGGGATTCTGTTTCGCCACTTGCGGGGCTGGTTGTGTTGCGTGTTCTCCGTTCCCCCGGGCTTCCTCCGGTCGCCCGGGGCTACCTGTCTGCGCCTGCCTGTCGCTTCCGCGACGCAGACAGGTGCAACCTGCCTGCCATGCGATGGCGCTGGCAGGCGCACAGGCAGGTTGTTGAAATCGGTCCTCCGGGCCTGAGCACAGGAAAGGCACTTGCTTTCCCATCTTCAGGAGTTTATAATAAAGTAAGTCTACGAACGATTGACTGCTTATTCCGGTTCACACTTGACGGCATGCTGGCAGGCCCTCTCGGCAAAGGTGATGATGAGAGAAACGATCCGCAACAGGTTGCGCGCTTTTTTGACCAATCAGAAGGGGCAGACGATCGCCGAATACGGCATTCTGATATGGTTTTCCGTCTTTATCGGAACTGTGACGCTGGTGACATTTATTTTTGCCTTTGAACAGGCGATCATCGGTTATTACGAGGATATCGTCAACGTTGTGGCTTTGCCGCTGCCGTAAATCCGTTTTCACAGACTGGAGGTCGAACCATATGAGTAAGTTCATGGAAAAACTGAAGAAGCTCGGGCGCAAGGGGCAGACCACCACCGAGTATGTGATCATTCTCGGACTGGTGGCGCTGGGCAGTATCGCGGTCATCCTGATTTTCGGCAACCAGGTGCGTGAGCTTTTCAGCTCCGCCGCCCGCCGGCTGGCCGGCGAGGATGCCACGGTCGAAAGCCATACCGACGACGGCGCGGTCGAACGGGACGATATACGGGACGCTTTCCAGAACTGACCGCCGCCCGCGCGCGTTGCAGGCGGGTGGGCAGAACGTTGTGCGTCGCATCGGTCATCGGCACGTGCATGGCCTATGGCCGGCAGGGGGATTGCGTATGGAAGCGGTCTACACAGCACGGCACATCTTGCTTGCGGTACTGCTGGTCGTATGCGCTTACACCGACCTGGCCCGCGGCAAAATTTACAACATGACCACGTTCCCGGCCATCGTGCTGGGTCTGTTGATCGGGTATGTGGCCGGAGGCGTCTATGCGGGGGGGCTGGACGGCATATCGCTGGTCAGTTCACTGACGGCGATGGGGGTTGTCGTGGTGCTTTTCGGCTGGCCGTATCTGCGGGGCGGCATCGCCGCCGGTGATGTCAAGCTCATGCTCGCAGTGGCCGCCATCGGGGCCATGAACAACTATTTCACCATCTACGCGCTCCTCTACAGCACACTGATCGGAGCGTTCATGGCGGTGATGCTCTTCATCTGGAAGGGC
Organism: Candidatus Brocadiaceae bacterium; assembly: GCA_003551565.1. Classification (GTDB taxonomy): domain Bacteria; phylum Planctomycetota; class Brocadiia; order SM23-32; family SM23-32; genus PUMZ01. The sequence continues at coordinate 2,466 of PUMZ01000236.1, forward strand.
CGTCTGAAAGAAGGGCTGAAAACCACCGCGAGGTTTGCGCTCTCCATCGGGCATGTCAGGGATGAGGATGCGAAGAAAGCGGGCAGGACCACCGGGCTGACCATCCCCTACGGAAGTGCGATCGCAATCGGAACGATCATTGCCTGGTATGTGGTTGAAATCGGCCCGTAAACAACGTTGAAAGCGTGTGCGTGGTAGAGCGCATGCAGGGAGGTGGTGGTACCGTTCGATAACGGAGAGGGAAATCGCCATGCCGGCAGGACAGGGACATGAAGATCGGTATGCATCGGTAGATCGCGCAGACTACCGGCCCGGCCTCCCCCCGGCCGGACCGGAGCGGGGGCAGGCGATTGTGGAATTTGCAATCGCCTTTCCCCTGCAACTTATGATCATGCTGTTCATCATGCAGCTGGCCCTCATCTACGTCGGCAAACAGGTGGTGACGTATTCGGCCTACCAGGCCGCACGTTCGGCGGTGGTCGCCCAGTCGGAGGCGGAGGCCCGGATGCGCGCGCACCGCGCCGCCGCCATGATCTGCTCGCCCATCACCGGCACGACAATCCATGGCTCCGATGTCAGCCCCGCCGATGTGCGGATGGCTTCCATCGAGCTGCCCGGCTGGGGAGAGCTGCCGAAATCCGGCATCTCCAGCCGTCTGAAAACCCACGTTTCGCACCTGCAATTCATCCCGCCCAACGAGATTGAAGCCACCGTAACGCATTACTACGAACTGACGCTGCCGGTTGTGGGCTTTCTGATTCGAACGGTTCTCGGGCGCCGGCCTGAGCACACATTCGAACATCCGATCGATCCGGGCATATCCGGGGCAACAAGGGGCGAGATGGAGCACGAAGATGCGACCGGGATATGGGACATCACCGCCCCGCACATGCGTCTCAGGAGCACGGCCAGGGTGGCCATGCCGGGGGTGAGGGAATGAACAAGGAAACGACAAATTGGGACCTGCACGGCCGGGAAACTGCAACGGCTCCGCCCGTCTTCGTATTTTTCCGCGGGAAACTCCGTTCGCTCATCACCGACGAAGACGGCCAGTCGCTGATTTTCGGGATTTTGAGCGTCTTCATCGTGCTGTTCTTCGGCGCGACGGTTCTGGGGGTGGGCCGGGTCACATCGCGTCGCGTGCAGATGCAGCACGCCGCCGATTCGGCGGCCTACGCGGCCGTCGCCAAAGAGAGCGAGTCGCTCAACCTGATCGCTGCGATCAACACCGCCATGGCGCGCACCAGGGGGCGGTCGATGGAGTACATCGCCGACGTGTACATGTACGGCGTCCTGAACGAAATCCGTCAAAGAATCGTGCAGTCCCATGGCGAACTGCAGGAGTCGGAAGCGGAAAGGGACCGGCTCCTCGAACAGCTTGCTGACAATGGGGATTTGAGCACTTCCGAAAGGGAGAGCATCGAAGAGGAAATCGAGCGGATCGAGGAAAGGATCGCCGTCCTCGAGGAGGCCTATGACGGCTGGGAGTTCGGAGTCGATCCGGGGGTGCCCGATTCATGGCATATCATCGACAAAGTCGGGATCGACAGGGCGGATCTGGAGTTCGAGGCGGCATCGGAGCGGGCCGCGACCTGGATCGGGGCCGCCGGCGGATGGATCGAACACCTCTCGCGCCTGCAGCATACAACCGCCATTTTGGCTCCTCAGCTCGCCTCCGAGGCGGTCTACGAGGTGGCCACAAAACAGGGGGCGCGTTACGCCTCGGTCTTTCCCTCCTCCCGGTGGTTTCCCAGGGACGACCAGTATCTTGCCGTCCATGCCAGACGATGGCCGGGCGATCGCCGCTGGAGAATCGAGGGCGGCGGAGAGGCGATAGAGATCAATGAAATCCGTCGTTCCGAAGCCATCAACCTGGCGTCCCGGCCCGGATTCTGCGCCGAGTTTCACCGCGCCTGGGTCATCGAGTGGCAGCGGGGGATCGACAGCTCGCGCCACCTCGTCGTGGAACTCGAACCGATCGATGAAGGCGAACCGCCGCAATGGTACTGGGAAGATCTTTATACCGGCGAGTCGCGCTGCATACGGCAGACCGCGGAATACCGGGTGATCACCTGGGGTCCGGACAACATCGACGTGGTTTATTACGAGGAAGGTTTCCGGGCGCTGATCAATACCGACGGCAACTGGCCGCGCAACACGATGTTCGTGCGCCGGGGCGAAGGATTTCTGGAAATTGCCAATCCGCCGCCGGATGCAGATCCGGACTGGGAACCGCGTGAAGGCGATTTCTCGACCTTGCCGGGCACGGAAGTGGAAGTCGACGGGGTGGATGTCGCCCTGACCATGGACCCCGTGATACCCCTGCCCGGCCGGGCGAGAATAAGGGTGCTGAACCCGTGGCATATCGATCTCACCAATGCGGCCGGTGAACGCTGGGCCAGAGTGCATCTGCGCGAAGAGAGGACGTATCTGACCGCGACCATCAACCGCGTGCGCATCAGAGTGCGCGACGGCAGGGCGGGCTTCCGGCGCCGTGGAGAGAAACTCTGGACACACCAGGAGGACGGACGCTGGCATGCGCACTTCCATATTGACGAACGCTACTGGTGGCAGCACCGGCTCAGCCCCGTCGAACGGGACAGGTGGCTGTATGAATACGAAGAAGAGGGCGGAAGGCTGACGCGGGAAACCAATACCGTCCGGCTCGCCGCACAGCACGCCACGCGCGGAACGGCGCCGGACGGCGGCTGGAGCGATCCGGACACGCTGCCGGTATGGGCCTACGAAAGCCGGCGCCTGCCCGGCGGATGGCTCGACCTCGACAGCGCCGCACCGGTCGATGCCGATGACGGGGACAATTACATCTACGAAGCTCCCTCCGGAAGCACCTATGAAGTGACCCTCCACAGCCTGCCGGAGGAGCCGCAGGACGGGGACGATCCGGAACAACCGATCCGGCTCAAACGGTACCACCAGGTCAGAGAGTGCTGGGAACCGGGCTGCGACGACGGAATGCTGCCGCCCCGGGACCCGCTGGACCCGGATTCCGAGCCCGAGCCGTGCCCGACATGCGAGGCAAGGGGCTACGTGATCGTCGATGCGGGAGAGGTCGAGCTGCCGGAGGTCGACCTGAGTTTTCTGGCCAGAGACGAGTTCCGCCCGCTGGTGCTGGATGAAGAGTTCGTCAAACACGGCGTGACCGTCGGTGTGTGGAGCCCGGCGGACTCCCATTTCCGGGCATCCTCACCCGGCGGTGGCCCGGACCGGCCCGTGGAGTACCTGCTGCACGACCCGCAGGCGGGCATGAGGGGGCTTCTGAGGGGCGACGGCGCAACCCCGCGCCAGCGCGGGGAACGCGTGCGACCGGAGTGGGGGCATTTCGCGGTGGCCGCCGCCCGGCCCCGGCTCATGGCCGGGCCCGCAAATCCGGCGGAACCCGGCCGGATGCAATACGGATGGTATTTCAGCGAAGATGCGGTCAACTTCGGCGACAGGGAGGACTGGCTCGGGGAAAGCATGTGGAACCTCTACCTGGTCGATTCCGGCGGGCGGTGGTCGCACTGGGATGCCGCGCTGGTGCCGTTCAACATGCAGCTCCTCGCCACGGACATACGCGAGATGGACGGGATCTGGGCGGAGTCCGGCACGGGATGGCTGATGCAGCGTATCGCCTACGGCTCGCCCGGCGGGGTGGCAAGGACATTGCATACGGACGTGCCCGGATGGTGGCGTTACCAGAGCTGGAGAAGATTCTACGGACACGTGTCCGGATGGGCAAAGGATATCTACGGCGGCTACGACGACGATTACCCGCCCGGCACGGTCAGGGACCTGTTGCTGCGCCGGATTCGCCCCAGACAGCCCTACCCGGACGGAAGACCGCCATATATTGACCCCTACGACGGCACGCTCCGGGATCCGCTCATGGAACACCTGGCCGAAGAAGACCGGCCGGGCAGGGGCCGGCAACTGGATTGGCAGAGGCTGGACGACTGGCATATACAGCATTAGTGACCGGTGACGGGGCATGTCCACTCCGTCCACCCGGCCACCCCGAACACGACGAACGAAGGAGGCGGGCATGAACACGACCGAACTGAGAAAACTGCTGAGGGGAAACGGCGGGATCGCCATGACGGAGACGGCCCTGCTGTGCTTTTTCCTGTATGTGCCGGTGCTGATGATGGTGATCATCTGGGGCGATATGACGCTGGATAAGACGCGCGCCCATATCGCAAGCGCCTACATCGCCTTCAGCGGCAGGGAGCCGGACGAGGAACAGGTGCGCGATATCTTCTTTCCCGGCGCAGGGGCCGTTGGAGACGGGATGAACACGGTGCGTGAAGCCGATATCGAGCTGGCCCGGCTCACCTCCGGCCCCCGCTACGAGCTGCCCTCGTACCCGTCCGGCGATTACAGCGGCGAGCCGCCCGGACACGACCTGCAATTCCGACTCTATTCCATGGCTCTGGGCCGGATGTGGATAACAACTCACGTGGACGCATCCGGAGGAGATGTGGGGTTTGAATACCGGGTCCATCAACTGCGCAATGAAATGGCGCGCTACCTGAGCCGAGAAAACATCGTGGAGGCGGGCGAGCTGCCGGATGACCTCCCCCCTATCCGGCCCGGAGAAACGCTCCAGTGGGATACAGGGACCGAATCAAGAGCATACAGCGGATATGTCGAAATCCTGACGGCTATGTTCAACGACGCGTTGACCGGCGGACGGATGCCGCGGGGGGAGGTCTCCGCCGTACTGCGCACGCGGTTCCGGTCGCCGTTTTTCCGTGAACTGGAACGTGAATACGACAGTCCGAGATGGCGCGGGGGCGTGATCGGCGGCGGCTTGCCGGGCACCCTGGATATGCAGTTCGGCCCCCGGGACGCGGAAGGACGCCGGCCGCCCTGGCGCGATGACGATGATTTCCTCTCCGGCTATGCTTACCTGCGCAACCCCGCCGCGCACCCGGATGGAGGTTCCCTGCTCGACGATATCGCCGCCATAGGAATCGACGGCGTCCTGCCGGAGACACGCGAGATGTTCAGAACAACCGTTGACGGCCAGGACGTCAATCCGGGGGCCATGTGGCGTCTGCAGTCGGTATCGTCCCACGCCGGGCCGGATCATCAGCGGTTCCTGCAACCGCGCGATCCCCGCGAGCGGCAGTAAACAGCGGGGGCCCGGCGTTTAAAATGGTTCGGAAACAAAGCAAAAAACAAGCGGAAAGTGAAATCGTTTGCCGTTGCCGTGCGCTGTGCTGTCGCTGTTACATTTCGTTTGCAGGTCCTCAGTGAACCACGTTATTTCCGGAAATTCTTCCACCGGAACCGGCCCGGTGGGAGCGAACGGTGAACACCTTATATTGGCATTCCGCGTTCGAACTCCGTCCTGGAAACGAATGCGCTGCGGTGATTTTTCATGAAACATATAACCGCCGACAGATCAGAGCTGGCCCTGAAGCTGATCGCCACCGCTGCGGCCCTGGCCGTCTTTGCGGCGCTGGGCGCCGGTGCGCTGTACCTGACGCCGTCGGCCCGGGAGCGTGCCACGCGGGAGGTCCGCCACGGCGCCGGCACCCGCGCGGCCGATGGGCGCGAGGCCGCAAGTCGACCGCCGCCCCCGCCCCCCAACGGCAGGAAACTTCGTTCAAAAGAGACGGGAATGGGCGATATATACCTCTACGAAAGCCGGCTCGGCCCGGAGGACATCCGCAGATTTTACACCACCGAGATGGCGCAGCGCGGCTGGCAAGCGGGCGGGCCGCCCCGCGGCGCAGCGCCTGAGCTGGAAAACACCATGTATTTCACAGACGGCGCCGGACACTGTATAATAAACATTGAGGAAAAAGACGCTTACACAGTCCATGTTACGTTAATAACGTCTGACGAATAAGGATTTGCAACTTTCAACCGCAACACGGAGGTACCAGAGATGAGAACCATAGCGCTTGTCGTCGCCATAGCACTCGGCGTGGCGGCGGCGATTGGAGTGCGCGCCTACCTGCAGAGCGCGCAACGGCAGATCGAAAGCGAACAGCGGCTCGTCTCCGTCGCCGCGACCCGCCAGGCGAT
>PUMZ01000210.1 GCA_003551565.1 Candidatus Brocadiaceae bacterium
GAGGGACGCGTCGGGTGCTTTCGAACTTGTGACAGCGGACGCGGCTGGCATCTGGTCTCGTGGCTTGATGACGATCCGGATGGGGTTTCTATCATGCCGGCAAGCGTCAGGGTCTCCGATTCCCGGGTGCTGTGTGTTGTGCGGAGGTGGGAAGGCGGGCGCAGTTGGCTTGCAGGATATATTTCAGACGACAACTGTGAGAGTTGGCGATATGCCGGGAATCCTGTTGAAAACACAGGCAGGAGCGGTAATCCACCGGCAATGGTACGGCTTGTTGACGGCCGCATATGTCTGGCGTATTGCGTTAGAAGTGAGGGGCCGGAGGACCCTTCCCGGGTCTGCGTTCGCTTCAGCGAAGATGGGGGTGAGACATGGAGCGGCGAAATTGTTCTTCGCGGCGGCGGCGACGACGGCGCCGGCAGCGATATCGGCTATCCACGTATAGTTCAGCGGCCCGACGGCCGGCTTGTATTGCTGTATTATTTCAACCACGCATTCAGAGAATCACCTTCTTATCGCTATATTGCGGCAACACTTTTTGAAATGGAGCTGTTGCTCTGAATCATTATTCCAGCGGCGTTTGCTGTCTGCGCATCTGCACCAGTGGAGGTTTGTGAGAAAAGCAGGCTCAGGGCAGTGTGGTGACGAGTCAGTGGTATTCTCTGGGAAAAATTATATTACAGGAACACCATCATCATTCTACGCACGAGGATGCCTCCCTGAACGTATCGATCCCATCTTTTAGAAGATATGGAATATCAATACCAGCGGGGCAAGCCTCATTGCATTGCCCGCAGCCGATGCACAGTTCGGGGCCATTTGTCACTGATGAGGCAACCCTTGCTGCATTGGCGTTGTCAATACGCTCGGACTTAAGAAAAGCTAAAGTTCTGAGGATTTTCGGTATTTCCACTCCTTCCGGACATGGCAGGCAGTATTTGCACTGCATGCACCTCTGCTCGTAGCGAAGGAGGCCGGTGCGTTCTCCCACCATTTCCATCAGTTCTCTGTGCTCTTGAGGCTCAAGTGGTTTCATACACTCGGTCTGAACATTTTCAGCGACCTCTTTTGCGTTACGCATTCCCGGAATAACGGTGCTGACATGATCGTTAGCTAAAACAAATCGCAGGCATTTTTCTACAACCGGATCGCGCTCCGGAACGGGTTTGTTACCCATTTGTGCGGAATAAATTTCAGCAAAACGACCGCCTCCCACGGCTTTCATAACGATGGTACCGAGGCCGCAACGCGAAGCGCGGGGGAGAATCTCTTCTCCCACATTCTCTTCATCGGCTATATTATAGAGAAGCATAATCGTCTCGAATATCTCGCTGCGCGTTGCGCGCAGCATGTTCTCGAGCGAACGGTGGATAGTGATGCCGATATGGCCTATTTTGCCGGCACGCTGGGCGTCAAGCATCGCCTGCAGGGAACCTCTCCCGCTGTTGACAGCTTTATCCCATTTTTCTTTATTGCTTATACTGTGCAGTTGATAGATATCTATGAAATCTGTTCTAAGGTTTTTGAGGCTGATATCGATATCCCGAATCGCCTCCTTATATCCGGTTTCTTTTGTCTTTGTAGCAATATAAAACTCTTCACGACGGTGGGCGATGGCTTGGCCGATCATCTCTTCACTCGGTCCATAACCCCTGGCGGTATCGAAAAAGTTAATGCCTGAATCCAACGCCAGATTCAGAGCTTCCGTAACGTTTTTCTGAGTCTCCTCTCTGAATTTGATGCAGCCGAAACCCAGTCGTGAAACTTCCAGTCCAGTTCTGCCAAGTTTATTGTATTTCATAAAAATTTTCTCCTTGTCTCCTCAAAAGATAAATTCTATCATATCAAACTATCTTTTTCAACATGATGAGAAGCCCCAGCTAGGGGCGTGGCCGAAAAGGTGCAGGCGGAATGTATGACAGGCATCTTGCCTGTCCAGGCGCACGCAGGGATGCGTGCTATACGAATGGTATATAATGTGATGAAAGGCTGCCGGCTCCGTGGTATAATATAAGGGGGACGTTAAAGTTTCTCTCATATTAACCCTTTTTTTGGAGGAAGCAGCCTTATGGAATATTATATCGGATTGGATTCAGTGAACCCCGTCAGGATTTGCAGCTATACATCAATAATCGAAATCGGGATCGCTATCGGGATCGGGATCGAATAAAAAAGGGTTTCGACCGCGATAATCTTGAAGCATCTCGGATTAAAGGTCAAAGAGGATTCTGTCACCTACAAAAGCACTAAAGAACGATTGCGATCCCGAACCCGGTAGCGATCCCGATTTCTGGCATTGCTGCATAGTTCACAATCTGAACGGGGTTCACTGAGGATTTACTCGGCCACACCCCTAGATGCCGCTCCCATTGGCGGCAGACACGTCTTTTCCGCTGCCGGATGGAACCTACAGGCCAAGTGACGCTAAGCGTTTTTCATCACCCAAATCGAATCCCCTGGCCAGTAATTGCGCTTGCAAGCGCCGCACATTCATACTGGATGGTGTCACATTATCCCTGGCGCAGAGCGCGGCGGCCATACCGGTTGCCTGGCCCAGGGCCATCATCGCCGGGCGGCCGCGCATCTGGGCCGCGCCGTCATGTCCCCGCCGGACATAAGCCGCGCCGCGGCCGGTCACCAGCATCCCCTCAACTTCTTTGGGCAGCAGGATGCGGTAGGGAATATCGCAGCCGGTTTCAGTCCAGTTCGGGCGCAGCTTGGGAACGCGTTTATAATTGCGGAACAATACATCATCGAAAGTTTTTCCCTTTGCCGAATCGTCGACCGTCAGAGTGTAGCGTCCCTCGATACAGGGTCCGCCGCGTCCGCCTACGAATTCAGACATGGCCAGCAGGCGTGCCTGCTCAAAACCCGGCACATTGCGACGGAGGAACAGAAAGGTCTCGAAGGTCTGCTTGCGCATGGTGGCTTCCAGCAAAGTAATATGATTCATGTCGCCGATATCGAAAGAACCGGCGGCATTGACGGCACGCCCGCCGGCCAGTGAAGCACCGCAGCGCTGAAGGTGACTGCCTGCGCTGGAAACAGTAACTTTCGGATGTTCCAGTTTGCGAATCGAATCGAATTCGCCGCTGCGCCAGGCTTGATATAATAACGGCAGAACGTGATCGGGGAACCGATGCACCTTGGGCCCGCGTAAATGTTCCGTAGCCCAATTTTTCACTTTGGGATCGATCACGGTCTTTTCTGCAACAAACCGTTCGTAGCGGTCAAAATCCACATCTCCGATCAGGTAGAACAGGGCACTTTCGTTGTAGGGTTCGCAACCGTCGGGTTCCGAAGCGCCTGCCAGACGATAGGCAGATTGATCGGGCGTCGCGCCTTCGATAATCGGTGCACCAGCGCGCCGGGCGATATTGGCGTCACCGGTAGCATCAACGACGACCGGTGCATGCACAGCGACCCGGCCGGACTTACCCTCGACAAAGAGTCCCTCCGCCCTGTTTCCCTCCATGACAGGATCCGCGGCATAGGCCGACAACATCAGCGTCAGGCCGGTTTCATGGGCCATACACTGGGCCAGATAACTGACGGCTTGTGAAATGGGCGCCCAAAGGTTCCCATCCGGAGACGGCAGTTGCATATCAGCCAGCTGCCTGAATAATTTGCGCGGCACATCCGGCAGGTCACGACGCAGGAATTCGTCCGTTTCATCCCGTGCAGTACCCCCCAGCAGGTACCCTGGGCCAAGATTTCCCCCAAGGCGTCCAAAGCGTTCGACAAGCACCGTACGGGTGCCGATCCCAGCGGCTGTGAGGGCTGCGATCATGCCTGAGATGCCGCCGCCGGCAACGACAACATCAGCCTCATAGACTACAGGAATATGCTTTTCAGATTCAATAATAGATTTCATAACAATTTTTATCTTCGCTTACTAAAGTGTAATGACTTACCGCTGAAAATCTGACTTGCAAAAAAAACTGGTAACACGGAATAGAACAGTTCATAAGCCTTTTATAAAAAAAAACGGGCCAAATTCAGTGCGAGAATTTCGCCGTATCGGGAGGTTCGAAACCCTCCTCATGCAGCTCAATCGCGTTGAGTATAGGGGCGGTTTCGGGCGTCGGTTCCTCGCCGGCCGGCACCATTTCCACAACCACGGTGGCGGCGGCCGCAACACCGCGGAACTCCTTGATCAGGGCGATATGGGTCCCGCCCGACTCTTGCGCCACGTCAAATTGCTCCAAAACTGTTTCTCCCTGGAGTTTGACGTCGAATACACGCTCTCCAGGTTCAACATCCTGGATCTCAGCAAAATAAAGTCGCACGGTAAAATCGCGCTGAAACTCGTCGGGTGCCTCTCCCAGCCCCAGAGGTGTGGTATTAATGCCCTGCAGATTCTCCCGGCCGTGCAATCCAAGGTAACGAAGCGCCTCGGCGCGGGTGACCCCGTGCAGGTCCTTCGTGTCATACCCCACGCTCTTTTCATTGCGGTTGACATTGACAGCCAGTGTGTTCAAATCAAGCCCGAAGGCGCTTAACGCCTCGAGAGGAACGGATATTTCGGCGGTAAATTCATCATCGTCAGCATATACCGCGCTGTTCCAGTGTTCAGCACCCGGCACGGGCTCTGCCAGGTTTTCCACATCCCGTGCCAATTTCGAATATCGCGCACCGGATGCCGATGCCCCCAGGTGCAGTACCTGATGCTCCCGTGCGTCTGCAAGGAAGACTTCGATAGAATCATCCTCCCACACAGGCGCCTCTTCGCCCTCTGTTTCAGCACGCCAGCCGTGGGGCTCCCCGCGCCGGTTGAATCGCATCGGAGAACGTGCTCCGATGTAGAGAGTATTTTCGTCATGGCGGAAAAAAAGCTCCGTTTCCGTTCCGGACAGGGTTATGCAGGGTTCGCTGCCCCAAAACGCTTTATCCAGCCACCCGTCCAGGGACGGAGTCTCATCGAAGTCCCGGCTTACAATGGGGGGAAAAAAGTCGTCGAGCTGGAATTCAAGCCTTTCCACGCCTCTGTACTTGGATGTATATATCCAGGGGCGGTCGGTATTCTCAATGGCGACGCGGTCAGCGTTAACCCTCATCGGGGATATATCATCAAGCGTTTCAACCTCGACCGGCATGTGTGTTTCGCCGTGAGGCCGTCTGCCGGGCCAGTAACCCTGCATCTGCTGTCGGCGTGACGTAACGAGATTCGGGCGCGCACCGCCGGGGGTATATACCGTTGTCCGGCCGACCCGAAACCACGGATAATTAAGCCAGAGCGTCCCTTCATCATCACGTCGGGAACCGGGCGCTCCGAGATTGATAGCCCCCATCCTCACACGTCCCTCAGTGACCGGGATGTCGAGGTATTCCCCCCAGTCCTCGTGCAGAGGTTTTTCCGCTTCCGCCAGCCCGAAATGAGTATTGAAGGGGAAGAGACAGGCGCACCCCACGTCCTCGTTGCCAACCATCAGCACGCCGCCGCCGACAAGCATATTTGACACCCCGCAACTCGGTCGCACTCCGCCCCAGTGGCGGACGCCGCTGTCGTCAAGCAGATCCATCATACCCGGGGTGTTCGAACGGGTAAACATCATAAAAGCAGAAGCCCCTGCGCCGCCGCAGCCGATATTGCGACCGTACATTCGCTTTCCGGGAGCGCCGGTCAGCGGATGTATGCGCGGGGCGGAGGAGACCTCAGGGTCCGGTGAGTATCGAAGCAAGCTCTCTCCAGGAAGTGAATCTTCAATATCCGCCGCCCTGCCGGCAAAAAGGGGTCCGCTTTCCAAGTCGGCGTGTTCTTTTTCCGCCGCTGATTCGAGTAAAATATCCGTCCAGCCGTTATTAACGAACCTTGTCATGTTGTCGTCGCCGTAAAGATACCTTATTTCCCCGCCCAGGGGCGAACTATAGGTATCCTCCTCAGCCTCAACGGCCTTGCTGTGAAACGCCGCGTCAAAACCAAACGTGCGCGGCCTTTTGCCGATGATCTTTTCTATCTCGCTCCACGCGATATGCACCGAAGTCGTCCGTCCATCTGATTCCAGTTCCGGCTGAGGGCCCTTCTGACCCCGTTCAAGCCGCCATCGCGGCGCTTCGTCCCCCGCCCCCGGCACTATGCGCAACTGAAATGTTCCGCAGCCATACAACCCGTAGCGTTCGGGTTTTGGACGAAAATCGAAGAAAAGGTGCCAGCGGGCATCAGAAACATCCTCGGATGGAGATTCCGTGATCAGTTTAATTTCAAGCCCGGTGTCGCTCTCCGATATCATAACACGTCCGGTGTGCCCGCCGCTCAGGTCGATCCGCCATCCCTGATTCTCATTAAGGCGCACGGTTTCGGATTTGCGAGGAATGCCGTAAATCGCCACCTGCTCACCACTCACGGCGCAGAGCTTGATCACTCCCCCGGTATCGACATCTTCGTCTTCTTCTCCGGAATCGGCTAAAGCGAACTCCACCGGTTTAAATATGCCGGCTTCACCTTCACTGCCGTGGCAGCGCACCACGAGAAGGTTTTCTTCGCTGGCTCGCAGGTGCTCGGCGCCGACCTTTAACGAAAACGGTTTGTTCCATATCTCGGCGATTGAAAGGTTTGTTGAATCAACCGTCTGCTTCCCGATCAGTTCGCCGTTCACATACACCCACGCCTGCTCGTCAACGCCTCCGAAGCGAAGTTCATGTTCGGTTTCAGACGCTTCCTCGGGAACATAAAAACGGGTTTTATACCACCCGTAGCCCATATAATCCCCTGCATGGGTATTGGACCAGAACGCAGGCACTTCTATGGGCTCCCAGCCGTCCTCGTCCTCCCCCCGGTGCCAGCCCGAACCCAAACCTATGTCCTCGGGATCCTTGCGGAAAGACCACTGTTCGGAGAGCTCGAACAACGCATCGTCATCTTCGGATTCCGTCCAGGCGCCGCCGAACACTTCTCCTCCGAACCGCAGGAAGACATGGCGGGAATCGACGAGTAATTCACGCTCCGTTTCATAGGGAACATCACGAAGCCACAGCTCGGTGCCGTTGTAGCCGTCTACGGCAATCAGACGGTCGCGTACAAGCTGGAAATACCGTCCGCCCGCAGTCTTCATATCCTTCAAGCCCGTGGAACGGCTGGCGCTGGCGATCTTCGAGGGGCTGCCGAACCATAGCGGACGCAGGGGGCCCCGAAGGTGACGATCCTTGCGGACCTCGGACTCTTCCCCTATCCAGGCGCCCGGCAGATGCCCCCGTACGCCGTAGGGCACGGCCCCTTCGCCGTCCTGCGACGGGGTCAGTCCCACGGCCTCAAACAGCGACAGGGCATCTTCGCGCTGCATCCCCGGAGTAAGCATCAGGCCACCGCTCGGACGCAGGAGCCGATACAGTTCCTCCGGCGCCACCACGTCCTGATCACCCGCAGCAATCACAACATTGGCGAAGTACCTGGCGAAAGGAAGCCGTCCGTCACTGGGAGCGGAAAACACGTGAATCCGGGAGCCGTACAGTGCGGACTCATCCAGCAGTTTTTCCCGCAGCCTGTGCGCCGTTTCCTCATCCGGGACGACGCTTACCGCCCGCAGCCCGGTACCGGTGGCCAGCGCTGTGGCGACTGTGCCTTCGGGGTCGCCTGTCACCAGTGCATATCCGCGATCCATGCCGGCGCCGGCGATCTGCTTTACAGCATCCTTCATATAGCCGGATGATTCCGGTGAGTCGCTCATCCGGGCGGCGGGATCGTGATGAATCGGTTCTCCCGCTTCATCATTAGGCGCAAAGCAATAAATCTCCCCGCGGTCGGTGGAAACATATATGCGCCCGTCGGCCACGGCCAGCCCTCTTGCCTGCCCGTTAACTTCCGCACGCCAGATTTCTTCCTGCCCTTCAGGACCGTATACCGCAGGACGGCCGCCGGAGCTCGCCGATTGTGTCTCTTCCGACCTGAAGGCCGCTACGGCGCCGTCCTCGCCGACAACCAGCAGATCATCGGCAAGCGCTATGCTGTAGCCGCGGCGCGCGTAAAAGCGATCCTCGGTAACCAGCAGCGCGACATCCAGGCCTTTTTTGCGCATCCATTGCGGCGAAGGATGATCATATGGGTTGGCTGTTCCGCTTGGCTGAACTATATCTTCAAAACGGTGTCCACCGCCCCAGGCATGAAAGTTTTTGCCCCGCCGGCCGGTAACTTTTCTGTCAAGTTCTTCGGTTCCGCCGCCATGAGCGTATATCCAGGGGCTGTTCTCGACCATTGCGAACGGAGCGCCGCCCGCCCACATCTGTTTGCGGCCCGGCCGGAAAGACAGCAGTTCGCCCGTATGGCGATCCAGGTGTCCCATCGGGGATCGCCCCATGGGAACCACCAGGCGATCGGGCCCAATCAGCATGCGCCCCTGCGGCGAAAAACCGGTCCAGCTGCCGACAAAAAGAGACATGCGCCCGGGGAGTGAAGCATCGTAAACAGAAACATCCCCGAGTGTGTCGTTTACCCATTGCACCTCTCCACTAACCGCATCAAGCGCATAAGCGAAAACGCCTTCACGGGGCCACATGCC
>PUMZ01000328.1 GCA_003551565.1 Candidatus Brocadiaceae bacterium
AAAGGCACACACAAGGGCACATTTTTAGCAAAATCGAAGGTGCGCAAAAGCCGAATGCAAAAACGCGCCTTGGGAAGCTCATTTTTCTCGATTTTGACAGATTTATGAAATAAGCAGGCTATCCCGCAGATTCTTTGGCGAACAGGACAACAGCACCGAAGTGTCCTCGCCGATGCCGGCTCCTTCAGCGTGCCCACCTGCCCCGACTTCCGCGCTTTCCGGTGTCGCTTTATTGGTTCTTTTTCAATCTTCACCTTGAAAAAGAATGAGTTCATCCGGATCTTCCACGGCTGCCCGGCACGTCTGGTTTTCACAGATGTACGCCCTGGCCGGGCCCTCAGGCGCCATACCGGCGATATACGGCTGGTATCCGGACAGGACGTCCTGGCCGCGGCCGCCGTCGGCCAGCAGCACAATTTTGTCCGGCACAAAATGCCGGCGAGCGGCTTTGAGCAATGCCCGGGTATCATCGGATTCCGGATCGCCTGCAATCACCACCTGTTTTGGACCTCCAAGGTAAAACTGCAGCGCCAACAGCATCCGGGGCAGTGCATGCGGGGTTGAATCGATAATCCCGCCAAACGCTCTGAAAAGGTTTTCGGCTTTATTCCCGAACTCCTCGCGCCCGAGCATGTGTTTTAAACGCAAGAGGTTGTGCGCCGATACCGCATTCCCCGAAGGCTCGGCCCCGTCGAAATAGCTTTTTTCGCGCAGCAGAATCGAACCGTCTTCGCCGGAAGTGCTGAAATATCCCCCGCCCTCCGAGTCCTCAAAGAGCCGGTCCTGCGTCTTTTGAAGCTCCAGAGCCCACTCCAGGCGGCCGATATCAAAACCGGACTCATACAGGTCGAGCAGCCCCTGGATGAGGAACGCATAATCATCCAGGTAGCCGTCGATCTCTGCCGCACCGTCGCGGTAGTGCCGCAGCACCACGCCGCGCTCCACATCGAAAAGGTTTTTGCGTAGAAAATCCGCCGCATCGTTTGCGGCCTTGAGATAATTCGCCTCGTCCAGTACCTGGCTGGCACGTGAAAAAGCGGATATCATCAGCCCGTTCCAGGAGGTCACGGCCTTGTCGTCCAGATGCGGCCGGGGGCGTCGGGAGCGGACCTCAAACAAGCGCCTCCGTATGCGATCCAGGGTTTCTTCAGCTTCCTGATGGGAAATGTTCCACTCTCCCGCCGCGTCTTTCAGCGTGCGGGCATGGTACAGTATGTTTTTGCCCCCGAATTCACCGTGCGGATCGTCCCTGACATTCCCCTCCTGTTCCACCCCGTAAACAAACCGGAACAGGGCCGCATCTTCGGGAGTTAGATGCGATTCAATTTCGGGCTGGTCCCAAAGATAAAACGCCCCCTCTTTGCGCTGGTTCGGGTCGTCAGGGCACGGGCTGTCGGCATCTTCGGCGGAGTAAAACTGTCCCTGGTCGCCGCGCAGATCCCGGAGTACGTAGTCCAGGGTTCCGCGCGCCACGCCGGCCAGGTCGCCGTCGCCGGTGATCCGGCAGGCGTCGAGATAAAGGCATGCAAGCTGGGCCTGATCGTAAAGCATCTTTTCGAAGTGCGGCACGTGCCATTGCCGGTCGACCGAATAGCGGTGGAAACCGCCGCCGATATGATCGCGGATGCCGCCGTCGGCCATCCGGTGCAGGGTCAGGAGCGCCATCTCCCGTGCTTTATCTTCCCCGGTTCGGGCGTGGTAGCGCAGCAAAAAATTCAGGATTGGCGGGGTGGGAAACTTCGGCGCTGCCCCGAATCCGCCGTGAACGGAGTCGAAAGAACGGAGGAGCTGCTGAAATGCTTCATCGAGAGCGCTTTCATCCGGATCCGCCGTCGTGTCTGCGCCCATCAACGGTGCGCTGTTACGCAGTTGTTCGACCACGGAATCGGCCGAGTCCATGAGCCTGTCCCGCTCGTTTTTCCAGGCTTCCGCGATGCGTCCGAGAATCCGCTTGAGGCCCGCCCGGCCGCCGCGATCCTCGGGCGGGAAGTAGGTGCCTCCGAAAAACGGCTTCAGGCGGGGGGTGAGCCAGACGCTCATCGGCCATCCGCCGCTGCCGGTGACGGCCTGAACGTAAGCCATATAGACGCTGTCCACATCGGGCCGCTCCTCGCGGTCGACCTTGATGGAGACGAAATGGCGGTTGAGGATATCGGCCACGGACCGGTCTTCAAACGATTCGCGTTCCATCACGTGGCACCAGTGGCAGGTGGAGTAGCCGATGGAGAGGAATATCGGTCTGTCCTCACGTTTTGCCTTCTCAAACGCCTCCTCGCCCCATGGGAACCAGTCCACGGGGTTATGGGCGTGCTGGAGCAGGTAAGGGCTCTTCTCGCCGGCGAGGCGGTTGGTGTGTTCTGACGATGAAGTCATTGAATCAAGTGTTCCCCGGATCATCTGGATTGGATTTGTCGCGGTCGTTGATCAGCGTATTTGATGTTCATGAAAAAGCATACCGCATAACCAACGATTGTTCAACTCAATCCCCTGGATCGGGTGTTTCGTAACCCCTTTTACTGAACAATAAGCCTGGGCTTCTGTTGCTACGGGCCGAAAGAGACGTTTAACGCTTATGATCGGACGGTTCAGTCGACCTTTCCGGACTCTGTTGTGGTGATGGACGCTCGCCACTCCGGGATGACATGTCAAAAAGGGCATCCTTTCGACATTTCCCACCGCATTTGCGGCAGACGGCATTATGGGCGATAATGCAACGACAATGAATGATCATGATCTGACCAGACTGAGAAACTTAGCGGGTCAATATGCAGAATATGCCTGCGGCGAAGCGATGATACAGCGCAGGGAAAAATGGCGGGTGCATAATCGCCTGCAGGAAAGAACCTATCCCTTCCATATCGAAGACAACGGCTCATACCTCGCTGACCTGATGCCGTCACCGGAATGCCGGGATGATCTGTGCATGGCGCTCGAGCATCGCCTGCTCCATGCCCTTACTTCTTATGAAACAATCGATGATGACCGCATCATACCCGACCGCTTTGTTGTCGATTGGGCCGTAGATACCACGGCTGTCTGCGATGAACTCCGGATCGAGCGTGCAGGCACCGGGAGTCAAAGCTCGCTGGGTTTCAGGACCAACAAACCCATCAAAGATATCGATGCCGACTGGAGCAAGCTCAGGCATCGGGATGTCGAACTCGACCGCGAACAAACCGACAGGCACGCCGAGGTGGCCGAAAAAACCTTCAGGGGGTTGCTGCCGGTGGAAATCGGCAGGACCGGATCGTTCTATTCGGATGGGATTACGAATAAAGCCGTACTTTTGGTGGGCATGCAGGAACTTTACCTGCAGATGGCTGTGAATCCCGAGGCCGTGCACAAACTTTTCACATTTCTGGCCCGGGATAATCTGGCACTGGGAGATTGGGAAGAGGAAAAGAACCTGCTTACCCTGAACCACGACGGTAACCAGGGATACTGCTCGGGAAGTTCGCTGTATTCAGACGAAACGTCGGCGCCGGCAGGTCCCGATGTGAAATCGACCGACCGGTACGGTTATTTAGAATCTCAGGAGTCAGCAGGCCTGTCGGCAAACATGTTCGATGAATTTCTCATGCCGCATTTCACCGAACTCGCCAAACAATTCAAACTCCTCAAATTTGGCTGCTGCGAACCCGTCCATCACCTCATGCCTTTCCTCCAAAAACTTCCCGGACTTCGCAAGGTCAGTGTTACGCCCTGGTGTGATATGGACAAGCTGGCCGGGGTTTGCAGGGAAGATATCATATGGTGCCGCAAACCCGTCCCGTTGAAACTGTGTGGAAACCGCTTTGACCCGGAAAGCATGCGTGCCCATCTCGAAGAGACTCTGGAGATCGGTAAAGATTATTTTATCGAGTTCGTTTACAGGGATACCAACTCCCTGACCGGTGAAATGACCGATCGGATAGAAACAACGTGTAAAATGATCAGGGAGCTGACGGGACATCCGGAAGGAAGCCGCCGCGGTGAGCGGGTGCTTCTCCGGCCCAATGGCAAGCAGGTATAAATGTTCTATCCTGCGCACAGGGTGCGATATGCATAAAACGCGAACACGGCGAGGATACCCGCCGGGGCGTCCGCGATAAAACTCCTCTCCACCGGCCCATGGACCGTCCTCTGGCCCGGACAACCTCATTTGACATCTGGGAGGGAAAAGAATAAAATAACATTTCGTTAGTTGGCGAACTGTAGATGTGATGCCGCCACATTCGGAGGCGTTCTGTTATGGATAATATCTCCGATGTTTTCAAAGCGCTATCGGACCGGAATCGTCTGAAAGTGATGTGTGCGCTGGAGCAGGGCCGCCTCTGTGCCTGCCAGATCACCGAACTGCTCGGGCTGGCGCCGTCAACGGTCTCGCGGCACATGGAAATTCTGGAACATGCCGGGTTGATCGAAAGTTTCAAGCAGCAGCGCTGGGTTTATTATGAGTTGCCGGGCATTGATTCTAACAAACCGGCCGGAAGGATCTTAACCATGCTGAGCGAACTTTTTGATGAGATGGAATATGCGCGGGAAGTGAAGGGCGAAATCGCGGCAATTAAATCCATCAGTCCGGAAGAGCTGTGCAGAATGAAAAGGGAAGGTTGATCGGGGAAAACTTTTCAACTGGTCCTGTGACTTGGACACAAACATGTGCGGGAGGCGAAAAATGACAAAAGAACACCCACGGAATCTTGAAAACACCGGCGCTCATGAAAGGGGAGATGAGGATGCTCTCGGTTTTTTCGAGAAATATCTCACCCTGTGGGTCGCCCTCTCTATCGGGGGCGGACTGGTTCTTGGCCATCTTTTCCCGGGCCTCACGGATATCTTCGAGGCCACCGAAATCGCGGGTTATCCGGTGCCGGTGGCGATCGTGCTGTTTCTGATGATCTACCCCATCATGGGCCAGACCGATTTCGGAAAAATCCTGCGGGCGGGCAGGGCGATCAAGCCCATAACCACCACGCTCGTGCTGAACTGGCTTGTCAAGCCCTTTACCATGGCGTTTGTCGCCTGGCTGTTTTTCCGCATCATCTGGGGCCCGTTCCTTGACGATCCAGACCTGTCGGGGCAGCTCATGGCGGGTATGATTCTGCTCGGAATCGCCCCCTGCACGGCCATGGTGCTCGTCTGGGGCTACCTCTCGCGCAGTAACATGGGCCATGTGGTTGTGATGGTGGCGATCAACTCCCTGTCGATGGTCGTGCTGTACGGGCCGCTGGCGGTCCTGCTCCTTCCCGTAGCCGACGTGCCGGTCCCGGTAGCGCGGGTCGCTTTCGGCGTTCTGGCCTATGTGGGTCTGCCGCTCGCTGCGGGTTATTTAACAAGAAGAATACTCCTATCGAGGAAGGGCGCGGAATGGTTCGGGGACTTTACCGAAAAACTCCATTACGTATCGGTCACCGCCCTCCTTGTGACCATCGTCGTTATCGTTGCCCCCCAGTCGGGGATCGTTATCGGCAATCCCCTGCTGGTGCTGTTCGTACTGCTGGCCCTGACCCTGCAGATACTCATGATATTCGGGATCGGGTACGGGGTTTCAATGAAGCTGGGCATGGCCTATGAAGATGCCGCACCGACCGCGCAAATAGCCGCAAGCAACCATTTCGAGGTTGCAATTGCGATGGCCATCACGCTTTTCGGCATCGATTCGGGCGCCACCCTGGCTGCGGTGACCGGCATGCTGATTGAGGTGCCCATCATGCTGATCCTTGTGAGGATATGCATGAAAACCCGGCACTGGTTTCCGGGAAAAGGGGAAGCTGGCGGATGCTGAGAATAGAACTGCAGGGGCGATCCCCCGCGTTGGGCCTGGTAATGTGTTCCGTGGGCCAACAACCGGCATGAAAAAGCCCGATGCCTGTGTTCCTTGTTTTTTTGGCTAACTGTTTTTTAAAGTGTAACTGACGTTATGAACAGAATCAGAAACTACGAATTCAAGGCAAAGGATGAACGATTCAAAAGAAAAAAATAGGGCGGAACAACAACCTGATTCTTCATTCCGGATTCCGGCGTAACTTCAAAATGGAATATATCCTTTTACAGATGAACGATTTCACTTCCGGGCTGTCAACGGTTGCCGTGAATTTTGCGCAACTGTTTCTCCGACTTGCCCCCATACTGGCGGGCGCAATATTTATTGCGGAGAGCGCAAGGCTCTGGCTGGGGCGGGAGAGACTGCGCCGGCTGCTCACCGGCTCGGGGCTCTGGCAGGGCAGGATAAGAGCGGCCGTGCTGGGGGCGATGCTTCCTTTCTGCGAATGCGGAGCGTTCCCGCTGGTTCTGGCCCTGCTCCGCGCGGGCGTGCCGCTGGGGGCGGCCCTGACGTTTTTCATTATAAGTCCCATCGTCAGCATCCCGGCCTTTCTCTTCCTCATCGGTCTCTACGGAACCGGGGTGGCGCTGGTTTATCTGGCAGTGACCGTGGTGCTGGGGATGGCCGCCGGGTCTTTGCTCTCCGCCTGGGCGGATGAGGAACTCGTGCTGAAGAAAGTCATGCGCCGCGGAACCGTCCCGGAAGGAGCGGACTGCTGCGATATGTCCGGGGAGCCGGAAGGGAAAGCAGAATGCCGCCACGGAAACGGTGAAGCATCAACTCCCGGGCAAACCGGATGCTGCGAGGTCGCAGAGGAACGGCTGGCAAAGGGCTTATCAGGACTGCTCAGGAACGGGTTACAGGAGACTTTTACCACACTTCGTTCGATATTTCCCATAACGGTTGCCGCCATACTGCTGGCTTCTGTTATGGAGACTATTATCCCTGAAGCGTGGATTGGAGAGGCGCTGGGCTTCGCCGCCCCGTTCGACGTGGCCTTTGCCGCACTCGCCGGCATCCCGATCTATACGGGAGACTGCACGATGTTTGCCATGGTGGCTCCATTTATCGAGGTCACGGGGGCGATCGGGCCGGGCATTGCCTTTATTATAGCGGGCGCCGGAACAAGTATTAACGGGCTGGTTTTCATGAGCGCCATATTCACACGCCGTTTTCTGTGCGCTTTCGTTCTGAGCGTATTCATCATCGCACTTCTGGCCGGTTATTTGCTTGGGGTTGTGTTTTAATTTTTGCCTTTGGTTTATGAAATATGCCGGTTAAACGCTATCTCATTCCTCGCACTGAAATTGACTGATCGGCCTCAGGAACGTATGATAAAACATGACAGATTTGACCATCTTTTTATAATATGATGTTGACAGGAGATACCGCTTGAATTTACTATTCATTTTTACAGATCAGCAACAACGTTATGCGCTGGGGTGCATGGGAAACCAGGATGTGGACACACCCAATCTCGACCGGCTGGCCGCCAGCGGAGCATTGTTTCGGCGCTGTTCCTCCAATGATCCGGTCTGCGGGCCGTTTCGGGGCTCACTTCTCAGGGGCCAATACACAAGCCGCTGTGGTGTCAGGCGAAATGGTGCGCCGTTGCCGGCAGGGAGCACAACATTCGCTGATGCATTCAATGCAGCGGGCTATACCACGTCATGGGTTGGCAAATGGCATTTGGGAGGACGCGGGAACGGACCCATTGCCCGTGAGTTGCAGGGGGGCTTTCAAAGATTTATCGGCTATCAATGCTATAATGGATTTTACAGAAATGTCTGCTTCTACGACCACGAGGGCAAGGAACACCGTTACGATGGGCACCGCACCGACGTGACAACGGATATTGCCATCGGGCAACTGAAGGAACTCGCAGCGGATCAGCGCCTTTTCATGCTGATGATGTCGTATCAGGCCCCCCATTATCCGGTGCAACCCGGGCCGGAATATGAAGAGATGTACAGGAATCGCAGCATTCATTATCGGCCCAACTGCCGCAGCGGGATAGACCCCTACACGCCAACCTTTTCGCCACCCAGTCCAAAGCCCGCAGAGGAGGATCCTGATTTCCAACGCTACGGCAATGATCTGCAGGAGTATATCCGGCTCTATAATGCTATGTGCACTCAGATAGACGCAAACGTTGGGAGGCTGATCGATACGCTTGATATGCTGGGTGTTGCTGATCGAACCATGATCGTATTCACTTCCGATCATGGTGATATGCAGGGCAGCCATGGTTTAAAGAACAAGTGTCTGCCCTACGAAGAATCAGCCGGTATTCCACTGATCGTATACGTGCCGGGTCTCCCCGGGAGACGCGTTACGGATGGGCTGGTCTCCGGCATTGATCTGATGCCCACCTGCCTCGACCTGGCAGGCATCGATCCAGTTGCTGGCGTCGACGGACAGAGCGTAGCTCCTTATCTGCGCGGCGAGACGGAGACGACTTGCGATGCCGTCTTTTCCGAATGTGGCGACTGGTGTATGATAGTGCGGGATGGGTGGAAACTGGCGGCGGAACGGAAGGGTGAGGGCCTGGTCCCGATGCTGATGACCCGGCCGGTTGAGGACCCGTTCGAGTTACAGAACCGGCTGCAGGATACAGCCGTTACCGGGATCAGAAGTGAGCTGCT
>PUMZ01000092.1 GCA_003551565.1 Candidatus Brocadiaceae bacterium
CCCCCGGCAATCGGTGTTTTATGACCGGGACATACGCGCCAGCACGTCCAGCATGTTATCGTGCAGGATCAGCCGTTTTTCTTCAGCACCGATCACGGCCTGGAGTATGGGGCCCAGTCCCCAGGAAACGGGCAGATCCTGGAGGTCGGAGCCGAACATCACACGGTCGGCGCCGGCGGCTTCCACCAGTTTTTCGCAGTCCCGGGGACGATGTACGGGGCAGGTGCATATCCAGAGGTTGCGGTAGCGCCGCGCCAGTGGGGCGCTACGGAAATCTGCATGGCCGGTCAGGAAGATGGCATCGGAAAACTTCTCCAGCAGCCGCTCAAGATATCGTGGTTCTCCCCACCCGTGATTCAGGACAACCCATCGGTTCTCGTGCGCCCACTCGCAACACAGGTCGATGAGGGGATTCTCGGCGGGGAAATCCTGATACTGCGGAATCAGTTTTATTCCCTGCAGCCCCATATCGCTGCAGCGACGCAGTTCCGTCAGAATTTCTGCCCGGCCCCGGTGCGGGTTTATGCCCGCGAAACCGATGAACCTGTCGGGGTATGCGCGGACCGCATCGGCCACCTGATCGTTGCCGAAACGCTCGTCGCCGTGAACGACGGTGAAGCTGAAGGCAAAGACCTTCCCAACACCCATCCTGTCCATCTCCGCGACCGTGCTTTCAATGGAGGAGTCCGGGACGTGATAATTCGGCGAATGGCCGCCGAGGTGCCCATGGCAATCCAGGAATGTCATATTCCCGGGTCGTTCTCCGGTCCGCGCAAAACCCGCGCAATCATCCGGCGGGGGTGGTAGCTCCACCTGCGAATGTTTCGCCCCGCACCAGCTGATGAGTCGGCGCAGGTTTTCCCCCGCGATCAAACGCTTGTCGTCTTCATCAATGTCGGCCATGGCAACGGTCGCAGCGGTGCATGACTGGTTAAGGTACGGCCAGTTGCTGCCGAAGATCAGTCTCCCGGCGCCCCAGTTTTGCGTGAGATACTCTATACCGCGGTAGAGCCAGTAGCCGCTGAGTTCGAGGTGCAGATTCCCGCACGCGTCCAGCGCCCGGTAAAGCATCCGGTTTTTACACCGGAGCCGAAATTCGGTCAGGATCACCGGCATCGAGGGCCACCGGCGGCAGAAATCCACCAGTTCATCCCAACGGCAGGCATCCATTTCCTGGCTGCGGCTGTCGTTGTAATTGACAAAAACGGGCACGTTTCCGTCCGCGATCGGTCCGAAGAATGCATCCACCGTCCAGTCGCACAACCGGAAGCCGTATTGTGCGGGAAAAAGAAAGAGGGCGCCCACCCGATGTTTCTCCATTTGCCGGAGCATATCTTCCGGTGACGACTGCTCATCGGGTGCGCCGTGCGGAAGCGCCGTCCATGCCGGATGGAGGCGGGGGTGGCCGGATACGGTCCCGACAATACGCTCGTTGCCGGGTGCGGGATGGCACTGACGGCTGAGGCTGTCGAGGACCAGGGCTTCGGCTATCCCCGCACGGTCCATACTCTCGATCAGGTCGTCCGCGCTGTATGGCTCTCCGGCCCCGGACTTGAGTCCACGGCCGATCATGCAAACCGCATCGAAAAAATTGAATTTATTCATTTTTTTCACCATTGGGACAATATATGGGGCAGGGGATCGGCCTGTCCGAACCTTCTGGAGCTGAGTTCCCACAGCATTTCTTCCCTTTCATTGCTGTAATCAGGATCCCGGTAAAGATTGACGGTCTCGCCCGGGTCGTTTTCCAGGTCGAACAGCTGCCCGTATTCCCGTCCTGCCGTTGGGTAAATATTCAGCTTCCATTGTTCCGTGCGCAGCGTCTGCACGGCACCATATGGTCCGCCACTGACAATCATGCATTGGTCTTTGTCGAAGGGATCGTCATAGTTCTCGGCGTAGATGCTTTTTTTGCCCGTTGCGGCGTTGTTTTTTATCGGTCCGCTCCAGTCGATCCCCTGGACACCGGGGTTGATATCGAGTCCGGCCAGTCCAAGCACCGTCGGATGCAGGTCCGTCAGTTCGATCAGCCCGTTGACCCGCTTCCCTCCGCCCCCGCCGGGCAGGCTGATAATGAGAGGAACGTTCAGTGTATCGTCATAATGGATGGAGGGTTTACGAAGCAATCCCCGGTTGCAGAGAAACTCTCCGTGGTCGGAAGTGTATACGATGATGGTCTTCTCGAGCTCGCCTGCTTCCGCGAGCGTCTTCAGAAGCAGACCGACGCCATCGTCGATAAGGCTGACGGAAGCGTAATAATGCTGCATGATTTTACGTTTGACCGTATCCGTCCATCCTTCCATTTCTTCCCAGGCCTCCCGCACTGTTTCCGGTATGGACATCTTTTCAGAATCGTTGCTCTGTGCTGGAATATCAAACATCTCCGGGGAGAAGCGGTTGATATGTTGCTCCGGGGCCTCAAACGGATGGTGGGGGGCGATGAAGGAGCAGAATGTGAACCAGGGCTTCCCCCCGTCCGCCTGCTTCCTGATGTAATCCGCGGCGTTCTTTGCAATAAACGTGCTTTGATGATATCCGGGAGGATAAGGAGATACATACAGGTCCCCGGGGCCGCCCTCCACCGTTTGCTTTTCCGCCGCAAGCAGTTCCGGCTTGACTTTCTCAAGCCACCGCCGGTGTTCGCCCTGGAGCGTGTCGTCGCACCCCACATGCGCCTGGAACCCGTAGTTCTTCTTGAACGGGTCATCGGGCACGCATTCGATCTGTGCGTCTTTTGCATACGCCCCGACATCGAGGATGGGTTTGTCGCTGCCGAGAACCTCGCGGGTATAGAGCTGGGGCGTAAAGTGCAGTTTCCCGAAACAGCCGGTGGAATAGCCGTTGCGCTGGAACATTTCCGGGGTGGTCACTTCATCGGGTGGCAACAGTCCCATGCCGCGAACGGGTATGGCCGAGGGGTATCTGCCGGTCAGGGCAGCAGCGCGGGAGGCCATACTGGCGGGGCACTGACAATATGCGTTGCTGAACAACAATCCCTGCTCGGCAATGCTGTCGATGTTCGGCGTGCGGGCCGCTCCATTCCCCATGCATCCCAGGGAGTCGGCACGCTGCTGATCCGTCATGATCCAGAGAACATTGATTGGTTTATCCGTCATGTGTTCCTAATCATTGCAGATATCAAAGGCATCCCGCAGGGCTTCTTCCCAGTTTTTGGCGTGGGGCCCGAATTCATGGGCGAGGTAGAGGTCGTATCCCGTTCCGGCGATTGCGCGGCATATGCCCCGGTAGTTCAGTTCCTGGCTGTCGTCAGGCTCGTTCCTTCCGGGATTGCCGGCTGTGTGGAAATGGCCGATATGTTCGATGTTTTCCGTGATCGTGCGGATGATGTCGCCTTCCATGATCTGCATGTGGTAGATGTCATAAAGCAGTTTCATTCGCGGGCTGCCGACCCTTCTGCACAGCCGGAAGCCCCATTCGCTGCTGTCGCATTGGTATCCGGGGTGGTCCACCTTCGAATTGAGCAGTTCCATATTCAGGTTCACCCCCTTTTCCCCGGCGTAGCCGATGACGCGCTGAATCCCCTCGGCGCAGGCGGTGAGTCCGTCTTCGTCCGATTGCCCTTCGTTGCGTTTGCCGCTGAAACAGATGAGCCCCGGCACGTTGTGTTCTGCCGCCAGGTCGATGGATGCGATGAATTCCGATTCTATACGGTCATGATTCGACCTCTTGTTCAGGCCGTCTTCGATGCTTTCGTGCCCGGCCATGCTTGCCAGTTGCAGGCCGGCGCTGCGGACAGCTTCGACCAGTTCTCCAAAACGTTCGTCCCTGAACCAGATTTCCACGGCGGAATAGCCCATATCTGCGACCGTCCCGCAGAAATCTGCAAGCTCCATCCCTTCGGGCTTGAAACAGGGTATACAGAGCGACTGTTTAATCTCGGACATATTAACATCTCCTTTGTTTCGAAAAAATTTCCGCTTTACGGGCTGCCTGTCGACCCCGGTTCATCGTCAAGTGTTTGCCCGGTTCAAACCGGCACGTTCCGGAACCGGCAGCGTCATCGGTCGCAACAGGTGTCCAGGTTCGCGAAGACACCGTTGATTGCTCCGGCGACCCGCCGGCAGTCGCCTTCGTTCCACCACTGGTCGATATTGACAAAGAGAGCCCGTTCCATGAGGTCGGTCGTATTGGGGCACATATCGGGAGAGTAGCGGGGTGGGTCGCCCTGATAATACGGACAGGTGAAGGGGCACCCCTCTTCGGTCGCCGTTTTCTGCTCCATAATATGCTCCCAGTAGGTGTAGATATGCCAGTCACGGGCGGTTTTGGAGCCGCGTCCGCCGGCGCTTACTCCCGCTTCTCCGAGATCCTGGATGATTTGTCCGCTGTGTTGCGGGTTCCTGCCGAAAAACACCAGCATGCAGCCGACATCGCCCTCCTTATCGTTCGAGGGGCGGGGGCGGATGTTTTTGAACTCGCCGACATGATCGGCCACGGTGCGCATGTTCCGGTTGAAGCGTTGGGCCTGCGCTTCGGTTTTTTTGAGCTGCACGAGGTTCACGGCCCCTTCCAGCTCCGACATCCGGTAGTTCTGCCCGCAGAACAGTTCGCCGGGTCGCCGCTCTACGGCAAACCGATCCGGGCGCCAGCAGGCGGCCGTATCGTGCTGGTTCAGCGCCCGCGTGTGGAGCCACTCATCGTCCGTCAACACCAGCCCCGCCTCTCCGGCGCCGGTGATCTTATAGGAGCTGAGGCTGAAACATCCCATCGTGCCGATGGCGCCGGTGAAGCGTCCCTTATATTTCCCCCCGCAAGCCTGGGCGTTGTCCTCAATGAGGGCGAGACCGTGCTCTTTGGCCAGCGCTGTGAGTGAATCCATGTCACAAACATTGCCGGACATATGCACGCAGACGATCGCTTTGGTGCGGGAAGTGATCTTCGCTGCTACGTCCTGGGGGTCCATACACAGGGTTTCGTCCACTTCGGCGATGACCGGTATTGCCTTCGAGGTGACAACCGCGGCCACGGTTGCAAAGAACGTATAGGCGGGGACGATCACCTCATCGCCGGGCCCTATCCCGCAGGCTGCGTAGGCGCTGTTGAGCGCCGAAGTGCCCGAATTCACTCCCAGCGCATAGTTGCTTCCGAAAAGCTCGCATGCATATTCCTCCAGCATTTTGACCCGCGAGGGTTGCGGATTGTAATAGCGGGTAAGTTGCGGTACCGGCACCCCTTTCTCTTCCGACACCGCACTTTGAACCTTCGCCAGAGTCTCGTCACTGTAGCCGAACAGCTCGGCCAGAGCCATGAACTCCTCCATGCCTCCGCCTTCCGGGGGTCGTCCTTCCAGCTGCACCATTGTTTGGTCTCCATTAACTGCAGAAAAAAATTAACCGTTAAGTTTGGACGTGAAAGTGGGCCTGTGCGATTTCCAATCCACTGTGCAATCCCCGCCGGCACAGGGCACGGTGAGGAGATAACAGGACTTCACTCCAATCTTGATGGTTGCGGGAACAAGCGGTGCCGTTCACCACACATCGATCCCAACCGGTCCATTGAATGCAGAATTATATCATTTTGACACCCCGGTTGGAATGGTGTATCCTGCAAAATGCATACATATTTCTGCAACGATAACGGAGGCGGAACTGATGGGTATAGGCGGACATTTTCGCGGGCGTGTTAATCCGGCGGATGCGGAACTGCTGATGGGGTACACCGGGAAGACGTACTTTGCTGATTTTGGGTGGAACTGGTGCAACCAGCCTGAATGGGTGCTGGATTACATCAACAGCGGCCGGCAGCAGCAAAGGCTTTCCGGACGCGGCGTGTTCATCAGGCCGAGCGGCCTTGCGGCGCTCTATCGGCCGGGGACGTGGTATGGAGAATACCGCCGGCCCGGCAATTATGTGGATGAATCCTACATTATTTTCCGCCTTGACGGGGAGCTTGAAACAACATTCCACCGTATAACAGCCCCCCGGGGATGGGTGCACGTGCGGGATCCCGAATCATCGCTTGAACGCGTGCTTCGCCGCACGGGCGAGTTGCTGTTTTACCGCCGGCCGGGACACAGGACCGAGGTGACCGGCCTTTTCTGGGAAATCCTGGGCCAGATTGAAAGCACCATCGCCGTGCGCCCGCAACTGCGGCAGGTGCGGAGGGGGGGAATGCTGCATTCCCGGGAAGATATGGCATCGGTTGTGGAACGGTACGTGCGCGAGCACATCGACGAACCCGTAACGGTGAAAGAACTCGCGCGCCAGGTTGGGCTGGGGCTGTCGAGTTTCGCCCACCGGTATCCGGCCGCATGCGGTGAAACCCCCTACCAGACCGTCCTCCGGCTGAAGATCGAGGCCGCCAAGCGGTTGCTGTTGTGGGAGGGGATGTCGGTGAAACAGGCTGCGGTGCGCCTGGGCTTCTCCTCGCCCTTTCACCTTTCCCGGGTTTTCAAATTGCAGGAAGGCTCCTCACCAACCGCATGGGTCGCCAGCCTGAAAGAAAAGGGGGAACCCTCCGAAATCACCTGAGCAACGACCGCATGCCTGCATCCACGCAAAACAAGGTTGGCCCGGCCAAAAAGTTCACCTGTGCGCCGGCGGGTCCTCTCCGCCCCTCGCCGCCGCGCACTGTTTGTGTGCACTTCCGGGTGCCGGCGCGCAATGACTGCGCAGCGGACCGCTGTTTCCCGCCAGCACGTTTTTGCGTAATGCTTATTATAAAAAAGAGATAGGTGTAGATGCGCCTTTTTGGCATCCGGTTTGCGTAGTATCCGGGTGCAGGACGCCGAAAAGGTTGGAACAGGCGGTCGTCGTCATACCGGTTTGAAACTGGTAAAATGGAGAAACGGTCAACGTGCTTTTTTGACGAAGGGAAGTCTCAAATCTACGGCTCCGAATCACGAGGTGAAGAATGGTGGGCAAAGAAAAAGATGTGCGGAAGAAGGAAGACGTTCTGGAGATGGTCAGGGAACACAACGTGAAGTTTATCCGGCTGTGGTTTACCGATGTGCTGGGATCGCTGAAAAGCTTCGCCATAACGGATGAGGAGCTGGAGAAGGCGCTGGAGGACGGCATGGGCTTCGACGGTTCCTCGATCGAGGGCTATGCCCGGATTGAAGAAAGCGATATGGTCGCTTTGCCGGACCCTTCCACGTTCGCACTGCTGCCGTGGCGGCCCGCGGAAAAGGGCGCGGTGGGAAGAATGTTTTGCGACATTCTGAAACCTGACGGGTCGAATTACGAGGGCGATCCGCGGTATGTGCTGCGGCGCAACCTCGCGAAAGCAAAGGAAATGGGATACGACTTTTTCGTGGGGCCCGAACTCGAGTATTTTTACTTTGAAGACTCCACCGGGACCGCAGGGCTGGATGCCGGCGGGTATTTTGACCTCACTCCGCTTGATGTGGCCAGCGACCTGCGCAGGGACACGATCATGGCGCTCAGACAACTCGGTATCACGGTGGAATACAGCCATCACGAAGTGGCGCCGAGCCAGCACGAGATCGACCTGCGCTACGCCGAAGCCCTTAAGATGGCGGATATCGCCATGACATACAGACTCGCGGTCAAGGAGATCGCATTGCAGAAGGGCGTTTATGCCACCTTCATGCCCAAACCGCTTTATAACGAGAACGGCAGCGGCATGCACACACATATGTCCCTGTTCCGGAACGGGAAGAATGCCTTTTTCGATCAGAGCATGGATTATTGCCTCTCCGAAGTCGCCCGCGGTTTCATTGCGGGGCTGCTCACACATGCCGGGGAGATCTGCTCTATAGTAGCTCAGTGGGTCAACTCCTACAAACGGCTGGTGCCCGGTTACGAGGCGCCGGTTTATATCTCCTGGGCCCGGCGCAACCGGTCGGCGCTGGTACGTGTTCCCATGTACCAGCCTGGAAAAGAAGGGGCAACGAGGGTGGAGTTCCGGTGCCCCGATCCCGCCTGCAACCCCTACCTTGCCTTTTCGGTGATGCTGGCGGCGGGGCTGAAGGGTGTCGAAGAGGGCTACGAACTGCCCTCCGCCGTGGAAAAAGATATCTTCCAGATGAGCGACGACAGGCGCAAGGAGCATAACATAGAATGTCTGCCCCGTGATCTCGACAGGGCGATCGAGGCCACAGAAAACAGCGAGCTGGTCAGAGAGGCGCTGGGAGACCACGTTTTTCATAAGTTCCTGGAAAACAAAAAAATCGAATGGGACGCCTACAGTACACATATCAGTCAGTTTGAGCTGGAAAAATATCTGCCGGTATTGTGAGCGGATGCGAAGAATTCCTCGTCGCAACAATCGAATGCATGGCTTGAGGTTATGATGACCAAAAGAGCGATTCAATGCCCTGTTTTTTCACGACCGGATGTGTCCGATCCGGGGCGTGGGGCGTTCCCGGCCGGGTGCGCAGCGGCGGCAAGGGGGACGGATGGGGCAGATGGTGCGGGGGGCGCGACATGATTGCAATCGTCAACTATGGCGCCGGCAACATAAAGAGCGTAATGTTCGCCCTTCAGCGCCTTGGAGCGGAGGCGCATCCGACGGCAAGTGCCGCCGAACTGGCCGGGGCGGCCGGGATTATACTGCCGGGCGTGGGAGCGTTCGCTCCGGCAATGGAGCATTTTAGAGCGAACAAGCTCGACATCGCGCTGGTGGAGCTGGCCCGGGCCGGAAAACCGCTGCTGGGAATCTGCCTGGGACACCAGTTGCTTTTTTCAGAGAGCCATGAATACGGCCGCCATCGCGGACTGGGATTGATCCGTGGATGTGTTCGGCGTTTCCGCAGCGGTGTTAAAATCCCCCACATGGGTTGGAATCAGGCATCTTACAGGAAAAAGTCCGCCATTTTTGAGGGCGTCGGAGACAACAAATTCTTTTACTTCGCGCATTCCTTCTGCGTCTGTCCCGAAGAACCGGGCGTTACGCTGACCGTTACCGATTACGGCAGCGAATTTGTTTCCGCTGTGCAGTATGAAAACATTTTCGGCGTCCAGTTCCACCCGGAAAAGAGCGGCGAATCGGGCCTGAGCGTGCTCATGAACTTCTGTCGTCTCTGTGGTGAACAATGAAAAAACATGTTCCAGACTATAAAGATATCAGCGGTTGCGCGATAGCGGGCGTTATGTCGGAATCCGGCGAACTCCTGGGGGGCGAGATCATCATCCGGTCCATTGCCGCCATGCACGAACGCACCAACGGCCTCGGCGGGGGATTCGCCGCCTACGGAATCTATCCCGAGCATCCCGACAGCTTTGCCCTGCACATAATGTACGACAGCGAGGCGGCCCAAAGGAACACGCGGGAGCTGCTTGAACGACGGTGCAGCGTCGCTCTCCAGGAGCCGATACCTGCACGCCGGCTCGATTCCATCAAGCATCGCCCGATCCTGCACAGGTACTTCGTGCGGATCAAAGAAGAAGAGCTCGCGCGCCATTACGACAAAACCGAAGAGGACCTGATGGTCGCTCTCGTTATGGAGGTCAACGCCGTGATTGACGGCGCATTCGTTTTCTCCAGCGGCCGCAACATGGGAATATTCAAAGGCCTGGGTTATCCCGAACAGATAGGCGACTTCTTTGCGCTCGACCGCTATAGGGCCCATACATGGACGGCGCACGGACGCTTTCCCACGAACACTACGGGCTGGTGGGGCGGTGCGCATCCGTTCGGGCTCCTGGAGTGGTCGGTGGTGCATAACGGCGAGGTATCGTCCTACGGGATCAACCGCCGCTACCTCAAAAACTTCGGTTACCGTTGCATGTTTCAGACCGACTCGGAGGTCATAACCTATATGGTGGATCTTCTTGCACGCAAGCACGCCCTCCCGCTGGAGGTGGGCGTTATGGCGCTGGCGCCCCGTCTCTGGGAGCAAATCGCACGGATGCCCGCCGAAGAGGCCGAACTTGCCGGCGCCGTCAGAACCGTTTACGGCGGCGCCCTGCTCAACGGCCCCTTCTCCATACTGGTCGGGCACAGCGGCGGGATGTTCGCTTTAAACGACAGGATAAAACTCCGACCCATGACGGCTGCACGCAAAGATGCGAAGCTTTTTATTGCCAGTGAAGAAGCCGCCATACGCGAGGTCTGTCCGCACCCCGATCGAATCTGGCAACCCGAAGGTGGGGAACCGGTCGCAGGCATGCTCTCCGACGCCTGCGCTGGCTCACCCCAAAACCGTGACCATACTGGAACAGCTACGTTTGCCCCCGGGCGTTGGTAATAAGCTATGGAACTCAAAAAAGAAAAAAGGTCGCCCGACTCTTCGCCGCAACAGGAAGCAGCGGCGCCGCTTCCCAAACAATGGCTCGTCGATCCCGAATGCACGGTCCGGCGTGATCCGGAGCGGTGCATTCAATGCGGAGTCTGCGCCCGGCAGTGCGCAAACGACGTTCATGAATACGACGAAAACCGCAAGGAGGTCAGCAGCGACAGTGCAAACTGCGTCGGATGCCACCGCTGCGCCGTTCTCTGTCCGACCGACGCGATTCAGATCGGCAGGGAAGAGCGGCAGTTCCGGGCGCACGGCCTGTGGACCGGCGAGATTTTGCGCGATATCTACAAGCAGGCCGAAACGGGTGGTGTGCTGCTCTCAGGTATGGGCAATGACCGCCCGGGAACGATCTACTGGGACAACCTGCTGCTGAATGCAAGCCAGGTCACCAACCCATCGATCGATCCGTTGCGCGAACCGATGGAGCTGACTTCTTTTCTCGGGCGCAAACCGGACAGGCTTGAAGTTGCGGCATCCCCGGGCAACGGGTTGCGGATCGCCACGGCGCTACCGCCCCAGCTGCAGATCGAAACGCCCGTCATGTTCAGCGCGATGAGTTACGGCTCGATCAGCTTCAACGCTTCGATTGCACTGGCGCGTGCGGCACGGGAGGCCGGTACATTTGCCAACTGCGGCGAAGGCGGGCTCCATCGGGATATACGCCCCTACGCGCAGAACATGATCGTGCAGGTCGCTTCGGGCAGATTCGGCGTGGACGCGGAATACCTCAACGCCGCTGCAGCCATCGAAATCAAGATAGGGCAGGGCGCCAAGCCGGGAATAGGCGGTCATTTGCCGGGAGAGAAAGTCGATGCCGAGATTTCCGAGACCCGTATGATCCCGGAAGGCACCGATGCGCTGTCGCCCGCCCCGCATCACGATATCTATTCGATCGAAGACCTCAGGCTCCTGATCTTTTCCATCAAGGAAGCCACCGGCTACGCAAAGCCTGTATCGGTCAAAATATCGGCCGTCCACAACGTGGCCGCCATCGCCAGCGGCTGCGTCCGGGCCGGTGCGGACATCGTCGCCATTGACGGCTACCGCGGCGGCACCGGCGCCGCACCCGCCGCGATCCGGAACAACGTCGGAATCCCGATAGAATTTGCGCTTGCCGCCGTGGATTCGCGCTTGAGGGAAGAAGGCATCCGCAACCAGGCATCGGTGGTGGCCGCCGGCGGGATCCGATGCAGTTCCGATGTCGTTAAGGCCATTGCCCTGGGCGCCGATGCCGTATATATCGGCACCGCGGCGCTGGCGGCCATGGGGTGCCACCTGTGTCAGAAATGCTATACCGGTAAATGCAACTGGGGCATAGCGACCCAGCACCCCGAACTTACGCGCCGGCTGAATCCGGAAGTTGCGGTCCGGAGACTGACAAACCTGCTGCGCGGATGGTCGCACGAAATCAAGGAGATGATGGGTGGCATGGGTATCAATGCCATTGAAAGCCTCCGCGGCAACCGGGAACACCTCCGC
This sequence comes from Candidatus Brocadiaceae bacterium, assembly GCA_003551565.1. Lineage (GTDB taxonomy): Bacteria > Planctomycetota > Brocadiia > SM23-32 > SM23-32 > PUMZ01. The sequence continues at coordinate 11,702 of PUMZ01000092.1, forward strand.
GGTATAGGACTTCAGGAACAGGAACTTTCAATACTCGATGTGAAACCGGCGGGCCGGTAGCGGTTAATGGACAGCACTCGCCAACAACTTGCGAGCAGGAAATATTATGAGAAAAATCGTGGCCAGGGAAGAATACTGTATCGGGTGCCGGCTGTGTGAAATACACTGCCAGGTGAAGCATTCCAGCTCCCGAAAAATTATCAAGGCCTTCCGCGACGAACGGGATCGCATGGTCTCCGGGGTCCAGGTCGAGAGATCGGGCTATGTTTCTTTCGCACTCCAGTGCCGCCATTGCCATGACGCCGATTGCATCCAGGCCTGTATAACCGGGGCGATGCAGAAAGACCCGGAAACCGGCGCCGTGATCTGCGATGAACAGCGATGCGTGGGGTGCTGGACGTGTATCATGGTCTGCCCCGCAGGGGCCGTAAGGGCGGGCAAGGACAGAACGGCGGTTTCCAAATGCGACCTTTGCCTGGATGCCGGATTCCCCGTCTGCATCAGCAATTGTCCCAATGAAGCCATTGTATTAGAAGACGATGCCCAGGAGTGATGAGGTCAGCGCTATGAACCGAATACCCTATCTGATAATCGGCAATTCGACGGCGGCGGTCGGTGCGGTCGAGGGCCTGCGGAGCAGAGATCCCGACAGTCCCGTCACCATCGTCTCGCAGGAAGAGCATCACACATACTCGCGCCCCCTGATATCCCACTTGCTCGCCGGAAAAGTGGGAGAAGACAACATGTTTTACCGTTCCATGCAATTCTATTCGGCAAACAACGTCACGCCGTTGCTGGGGACAAAAGCCGTGGAGCTGGATCTCACCGGTTCCACAGTAACGACCGATTCCCGGGACCAACTCCCCTATGAGAAGCTCCTGATCGCAACGGGCGGCACACCCGTCCTGCCCGCCGGGATCGAAGGGATGGACGGGCCCGGGGTTTTTTCCTTTGTCTCGTGGAACGACGCAATCGAAATTGATCACTATATCACCGCCCACAATGTCGACAGAGCCGTCGTGGTCGGAGGCGGTATGATTGGCATCAAAGCCACCGAAGCCCTGGTTGACCGCGGGATACATACGACGGTTGTTGAAATGGCCGATCGCGTACTTGCCTCCTCGTTCGACAAGACCGGCTCCGAACTCATTGCTGCAGAACTGCAGAAGGCGGGGGTGGATGCCAGGTGCGGCACGACCCTGGAGAGAATAATCCGTGGGGAAGGACGGGTCGCCGGCGCCGAACTGAGCAGTGGCGAGAACCTGGAATGCGGGCTCGTTGTCCTGGCGATCGGCGTGCAGCCAAACATCGGGCTGGTGGAGGGAACCGGGGTCCAGGTCGAGCGCGGCATACTCGTCGATGAACGCATGGAAAGCTCGGTGAAGGGGATTTATGCCGCCGGCGATGTCGCACAGGCCGGCGAACTGTTTTCCGGTCACAAAAAAAACATTCCGATCTTGCCCAATGCCTACCGCCAGGGGCGCGTTGCCGGCATCAATATGGCGGGGCAGGAATGTTTATCTTCTCCTGTTATGCCGATGAACAGCCTGGATATATTTGGTTTGTCTGCGATCAGCGTGGGGCAGAGCACTGCTGAAGATGAGTGCTGTGAAATGATAAGGAAGCAGGATAACAATCCGCCGGGTTATCGCAAGATCGTGTTGAAAAACGGCCGGATTATCGGCGCGATTTTTATCGGCAAAATCGACCGTGCGGGCATCATTACGGGACTCATCAGGGACTGTGTGGATGTATCGGATTGCAAGGATATGCTGCTGAATGATCAGTTCGGCGTGCTTTCTCTGCCCCGCCATTACCGCGAAAAAGTCGTCAGCGGACAACCGTTAGAGGTCTGATATGATCACAATAGATGCCGAAGGACTGCATTATCGCGAGCTGAACCAGCGCATAAGGGAAGGGATCGGGAACGGCGAAAGCGCGTGGACTCTGCAGGGAATCAGGGGACAGCGGTACATTGGAACAGCATTGCAAGCGCCCGCACGTATCGCGATACACGGCACGGCGGGCGAAGACACTGCGGCCTTCATGAACGGCGCCGAGATTACAGTATACGGTAACGCCCAGACCGGTGTTGCAAACACTATGAACTCCGGCAGGGTCGCGGTGCACGGTTGCACGGGCGACATCCTGGGGTATGCTATGCGCGGCGGGTGCGTGCTGGTGCGCGACGGCGCCGGGTACAGGGCGGGGATCCACATGAAATCCTACAAGGACCGCAAACCCGCGATTGTTATCGGAGGAACCGCCGGTGATTATCTCGGCGAATATATGGCCGGCGGCGTCCTGGTCGTGCTCGGACTGGATTGCGGATCCCGCTCGCCCGCGGGCAATTACGTCGGCACGGGCATGCACGGCGGGGCCATCTACGTGCGGGGCGGGCTGGAAAACCATCAGCTTGGCGCGGAGGTCGGAAGGCGGGAAATCACCGAAGATGACTGGGAGGAGCTCCTCCGCCTGTGCCGCCTCTATGGCGCTGAGTTTGACGTCGATGTTTCACACTTTAAAAAAGAAGAATTCATCAAACTCAGCCCGGTGACCTCGCGGCCATACGGGCGACTGTATGCTTACTGAGAACATGCCAAAGAGAAAAGACATTAAAAAGATACTCATACTCGGCTCCGGACCGATCGTGATAGGGCAGGCCTGCGAATTCGACTATTCGGGCGTGCAGGCCTGCAAGGCCCTCCGCGAAGAGGGTTGCGGGATCGTGTTGCTCAATTCCAATCCCGCCACCATTATGACCGATCCTGAGATGGCGGATAAAACCTATGTGGAACCGATCACGGCCGGCGTGCTGGAAAAGGTGATCGAACGTGAACAACCGGATGCCCTCCTGGCAACACTGGGCGGTCAGACCGCGCTGAACGTCGCCATTGAGGCTTGGGAAGCCGGGACGCTGGAACAACACTCCGTCCGGATGATCGGGGCCAATTACGAGGCCATCCGCTGCGCCGAGGACCGCGGGCGTTTCCGCGCCGCGCTGCGGGACATCGGGGTGGATATACCGGAGAGCCGGGCCGCCTACAGCGTCGAAGAAGCGGAAAGCGCGGCGGAGCGGTTCGGGTTTCCTCTCCTGCTGCGGCCGAGTTTCACGCTGGGAGGGACCGGAGCATCCATCGTCTACAACGCCAGCGAGCTCCATGCCGCCGCCTCCCACGCCCTGCGCCAGAGCATGATCGGTGAAGTGCTGATCGAAGAATCCATCCTGGGATGGAAAGAATATGAGCTGGAGGTTATGCGTGACGCAAAAGATAACGTGGTTATCATTTGCTCGATCGAAAACGTCGATCCGATGGGAGTGCATACCGGCGATTCGATCACCGTCGCCCCGGCCCAGACGCTTTCCGACCGGCAGTACCAGCTGATGCGCGATGCCGCGCTGAAAATCATTCGCAGGGTGGGTGTGGAAACCGGCGGATCGAACATACAATTTGCCGTATGCCCGAAAACCGGCCGGATGGTGGCCATAGAGATGAATCCCCGCGTCTCCCGCTCTTCCGCCCTCGCCAGCAAAGCAACCGGCTTTCCCATTGCAAAATTCGCCGCGAAGCTGGCGCTCGGCTACACGCTCGATGAGATTCCCAACGATATAACCCGCAAAACACCGGCCTGTTTCGAGCCGTCCATCGACTACTGCGTCACGAAAATACCACGGTTCGCTTTCGAAAAATTCCCGGGCGCCGACGATACCCTGGATGTGTCCATGAAGTCGATCGGCGAAACCATGGCCATCGGCCGAACGTTCAAGGAATCGCTGCAAAAGGGCCTGCGGGGGCTGGAAACCGGACTTTGCGGACTGGAAAACCCCGGAATTCCCCCGACCGACAGGGAAGGGTTGCTCGATAAGCTGCGCAGACCCAATTCCGAACGCCTGCTGTACATTAAATCCGCCCTTGAATACGGCATAAGCGCCGAAGAAATAACACGGCTGACCGGTATCGACCCCTGGTTCATAAGCAGCGTGGCCGATATCACGGAGATGGAGCGCGCGATCATCGCAACAGCCGGACGGGAAAAACCGGACATGGAGATCCTGAAAGAAGCCAAACAATACGGCTTTTCCGACGCCCGCATCGCCTCTCTGCGCGGCGAAACGGAAGACGAGGTGCGACGGGTCAGAAAACTCTGCGGGATCACGCCTGTCTATAAACTGGTGGATACCTGTGCCGCCGAATTTGAAGCGTATACTCCTTATTTCTACTCAACATACGAAAGTGAGGATGAAAGCAGGGCCGGCAACCGGCCCAAGGTGCTCATCATCGGCGGCGGGCCCAACCGCATCGGACAGGGACTGGAATTCGATTACTGCTGCGTGCACGCCTCCATGGCGCTGAAACAAATGGGGTATGAAACCATTATGGTCAACTCCAACCCCGAGACCGTATCCACAGATTACGACATCTCCAGCCGCCTCTACTTCGAACCGCTGACGTTCGAAGACGTCATGAATATTATCGAACGTGAGGCGCCGCAGGGCATTATCGTCCAGTTCGGCGGACAAACCCCGCTGAACCTGGCCGATCGGCTGAGCCGGGCGGGAGTCACTATCCTGGGCACACCCCTGCAGGCGATACACGCCACCGAGGACAGGAAACAGTTCAGGGATCTGGTGCAGAGCCTCGGTCTTCACCAGCCCCCCGGCGATACGGCAAATTCATACCGGGAAGCGGTGACAATCGCCGACCGCCTCGGTTATCCGGTACTGGTCCGGCCGTCCTATGTGCTGGGCGGACGAGCCATGATGATCGCCTGGGAGCAGCGCGACCTGGAAACCATCGTGGCTGAAGCCATCAAGGCGGCTCCGGGCCATCCGATACTTATCGACCGGTTCATCGAAGACGCCGTCGAGGTGGATGTGGATGCGGTGAGCGACGGACACAGCGTGATCATAGGCGGCGTGATGGAACATATCGAAGAGGCGGGAGTGCACAGCGGCGACAGCGCCATGGTGCTGCCGCCCTGCTCGATCAGCGGCGAGACCGTCAGGGAAATCAAGGAAAAAACGCGGCGCATGGCGCTTCGCCTGGGTGTTGTCGGCCTGATGAACGTGCAGTATGCCGTGAAAAATGGGGAAATATTCGTGCTTGAAATCAACCCGCGCGCGTCCCGAACCGTGCCGTTCGCCTCGAAAGCCACGGGTCTGCCGCTTGCCATGGCCGCATCCAAAGCGTCGGTGGGGATGTCGCTCAGCGAACAGGGGATCACTTCCGACCCGCATCCCCCGTTGTACGCCGTCAAGGAATCGGTTCTGCCTTTCAGCAAATTTTCCGGCACCGATCCGGTGCTGGGCCCCGAAATGAAATCAACCGGAGAAGTCATGGGGATCGGCAAAAGTTTCGCCGCGGCCTTTGCCAAAAGTCAGATTGCCGCCGGAATACAGATGCCCCCGAAAGGTGCGGTTTTTCTGAGCGTGAAAGATGCGGACAAGGAGCGGGCCGTGGGAGTTGCGCGTCACCTTGATGAACTGGGCTATAAGATCATCGCAACCGAAGGCACGTCAGCTGCGCTGAGGAATGCGGGGGTGAACCCGGACACCGTGCCCAAATTGGCGGAAGGGCGCCCCAATATTCTGGACAGGATAAAAAATGGTGAGGTGGGGTTGATCATCAACACACCCAGCGGGCCCGTCCCGCGCCGGGATGAAACCTTCATCCGCAGCGAGGCCGTCAGGAGCGGCATCGCACTTGTAACGACAATGGCGGCGGCCACCGCCTGCGTGGAAGCGGTCGCGGCTCTCCAGGACAATGAGCTGGATGCGATCAATTTGCAGGAAATCCACAAGTAAACGGTTGCCGTTCCCCGGCGGACCAGATCAGGATCTTTATCAGGTTGCGGGTGCCGGAGCAGAGAATAATTCACCGCAGAGGAGCAGGGGGCACAGAGAGCGGAATGATAAAAGACAGTACTGTCTGCGAATCTGAACGATCTTCAAAAGCAAGATACGAGACCGGAGGTGAAACCACTTGATGGGACACGGAAAAGATACGGTAAAAGGACTCCTCGTTTTGGAAGACGGACGTTCTTTCGAAGGAAGGTCGTTCGGCGCCCACGGCGTGGAGACCGGAGAAGTCGTCTTCAACACGGGCATGACCGGTTACCAGGAGGTCATCACCGATCCCTCCTACAGGGGACAGATCGTTGCCATGACTTACCCGCTCATCGGCAATTACGGTGTCAACGACCGCGATGGCGAGTCCGGGGGGCCCCAGGTCAAGGGTTTTATCGTCCGTGAATGCTGCCACTGTCCTTCAAATAACGACTCGAGAGGTACGCTTGCCGGCTACCTGCGTGATCACGGAGTCATTGCCCTCAGCGGTATCGATACCCGTGCACTGACCCGTCATATCCGGGAGGCCGGCGCCATGCGTGCGGCCGTAGCGGCCGGGAACTTCAGCGCCGGCGAACTGCAGGCGCGCGCGGCCTCGTCCACCCCGCTGGCAAAACAGGACCTTGTCGGGGAGGTGACCTGCCGGGACATCTCCGCATTCACCGGGCATCAGGACCGCACCGATCAGGGCGCCGGCATTGTTCTTTACGATTACGGTGTGAAACGGAGCATTGTCCGTTGCCTGACCGAAGCCGGCTGCAGCGGCAGAATTGTTCCCGCCGATACCCCGGCCGAAACCGTGCTGGAAATGGATCCGGACGCAGTCCTGCTGTCAAACGGCCCCGGCGATCCGGCGGCCGCGGGGTATGCTATCGAGGAAATCAAAAAACTCTTAGGGAAAAAACCTGTCTTCGGCATCTGTCTCGGACACCAGCTGCTTGCGCTCGCTCTCGGGGCGAGCACATACAAGCTCAAATTCGGCCACCGCGGCTCAAACCATCCGGTCAAGGATTTACGGACGGGTGCAATCGACATCACATGCCAGAATCACGGGTTTTGTGTGGACCAGGACTCCCTGCGCGGAGTTGATGCCGAAGTGACGCACGTGAACTTGAACGACGGTACGGTCGAGGGGTTCCGGCACCGCAGGCTGCCGCTGATGGCCGTGCAGCACCATCCGGAAGCCGGCCCGGGCCCTCATGATGCACGGCATTTCTTCGATTTCTTCAAATCGGCAGGACTGGAAGGAGTTAAGAACGACGTTGGAATCCGCAACGGATAATGACCATGATGCACATCATCGAAACAGCATACCGAAAAGAGGCACGCGACCCGGAAGGAGAAGAGGCACTGCAGCAGGCACGCCTCCTGGCCATAGATTCGATCGCATCGATCCGTTCGGTCAGGGTTATCATACTGAACGGAAGCCTTACGGAAGATGAGGCCGCATTCCTTGCCGACCGGCTCTTTGCCGAGCCTCTGTTGCAGCAGTACCGGATCAATGCGAATCGTGGGCTGCGGGAGCAGCTCGAAGATGCCGGCGCAGACCATTGTATCGAGGTCGTGTTGAAACAGGGCGTGATGAACCCGGTCCGCGAAACAATACTCAAAGGCGCCACAGACCTCGGGCTCGGAGAGAAGATCACGACCGTTCAGACGGCACGAAAATATTTGGTCAAGGGCAGCGCACGCCGTCATGAGCTGGAACGATTGTCCCGCCAGGCGCTTGCAAACAGCACGATAGAAGACATTTTTATCGACAGAAGCGAGCCGGACTATTCCTTGAAAACCCTGCGCTACAGCTTCCGATTGAACACGATCCCGCTCCGCCACGCCGGCCCTGATGAGCTGGAAAGCATCAGTTGCGAAGGCATGCTGTCGCTCAACCTTGACGAGATGAAAACCATACAGAAGCATTTCCAGGAGGTCGGCCGCGAACCCACCGACCTCGAGCTGGAGATTCTGGCCCAGACATGGAGCGAGCACTGCGTGCATAAAACCATCAGTGGCCATGTGACATACGAGGGTCCAGTTCCTGAGCAATGGGCGAACTATGCCGATGCAAAGGGGCGCCTTGTGTTCAGCAACCTGCTCAGGAATACGGTCATGCGCGCGACGGAGGAACTCGACAAAAGCTGGTGCCTGAGCGTGTTCAAAGATAACGCGGGGATTATTGCATTTGATGAGGAGAACGCCCTGTGTTTCAAAGTCGAAACCCATAATCATCCCAGCGCTATTGAACCGTACGGGGGCGCCGGAACGGGCGTCGGCGGCGTGATCCGCGACACGCTGGGAGCCGGACTCGGCGCCATGCCGATAATGAACACGGATGTCTTCTGTCTGGGATATCCCAATACGATGGAAAAAGCGGTGCCCGCCGGCGCGATGCACCCGGGCCGGGTCCTGAGAGGTGTGGTCAGCGGAGTGCGCGATTACGGCAACCGTATGGGCATCCCCACCGCCAACGGCGCCGTATATTTCGACGACAGGTACACGGGCAACTGCCTGGTTTTTTGCGGCAGTGTGGGGATCTTGCCGCGAAATAAGATAGCAAAAACGCCCGAAAGCGGCGACTGCATTGTGGTGGTCGGGGGCAGAACCGGTCGTGACGGGATCCACGGTGCAACATTCTCTTCGGCCCAACTGCACAGCCATAGCGAGGAGACGGCCTCCGGCGCCGTGCAGATCGGGAACCCGCTAACGGAAAAAAAAGTTCTTGATACCATACTTCAGGCCAGGGACCGGGGCCTGTTCAACAGCATTACCGACTGCGGCGCGGGGGGCCTCAGCAGCGCCGTGGGCGAGATGGGCGCACGGACCGGTGCGGAGGTCGAAATCGCGAAGGTGCCCCTGAAATACGAGGGGTTGTCATACCGTGAAATATGGATATCCGAGGCGCAGGAACGGATGGTGCTGTCGGTGCCGCCGGAGAAACTCAAAGCTGCCCTCCGGGTCTTTGCTGCCGAAGATGTCGAAGCTGTCGCAATCGGACATTTTACCGACGACCGGATCCTCCGGTTAAAGTACAAAGGACAACGTGTGGCGGAGCTGGATATGGATTTTCTGCATGAAGGGCTGCCGGTCTTCCACGGACACGCGCGGTGGAGCCCGCCCCGTCATCACGATCCGCTGCTCGATAACCCGGACAGCAACGGCTTTGCGTTGCCGCGCGCTTCCGTGCCCCGGAGCGGTCAGGACGCCGGAGATCTTCTGAAAAAAATACTTGCCTCGCCGAATGTCCGTTCGAAGGAATGGATCATTCGCCAGTACGACCACGAAGTCCAGGGACGCACGGTTGTCAAACCGCTTGTCGGAATCGAATGTGACGGCCCGGGAGATGCGACGGTCATCACGCCCGTGCTGGGTTCATTGCGCGGTGCGGTCATTTCCTGCGGTATGAATCCCAAATACGGGGATATCGATCCGTATCATTCCGCGGCAAGTGCTATGGATGAAGCGTTGCGCAATATCACGGCTGTCGGTGGCGATCCGGAGAGAACAGCGCTGCTGGACAACTTCTGCTGGGGAAATGCGTGCCGCCCGGAACAGCTCGGCGCACTTGTGCGGGCGGCAATGGCCTGTTACGATTACGCCATCGCTTTCGGTGTGCCTTTTATCAGCGGCAAGGATAGCCTGAACAACGAGCTGAACATCGGATCGGAGACGATCAGCGTACCTCCGACGCTGCTTATCAGCGCCATTTCCCTCATCGACGATATACGCTGCGCAACGACGATGGATTGTAAGCAACCCGGAAACCCCCTGTACATTGTCGGCAACACGTACCCGGAGATGGGCGGCTCCCATTGTTATGCGTTGCAGGGTCTGACCGGCCGCTCGGTTCCGAAGGTGAGGGGGGCGTCGGCACGCGAGAACATGAACGCTCTGCATCGGGCGATAACCGCCGGCATGGTCAGGGCCTGTCACGACCTTTCGGAAGGCGGAATGGCAGTCGCCGCTGCGGAAATGGCGTTTGCCGGGGGTTTGGGAGCAAAACTGAACGTGAGGAATATGCCGTTCTCGGGACGGGAGCAATTGCGGAGCGACACGGTCATGCTTTTCAGCGAATCCAATAGCCGGTTTCTTGTGGAAGTGGACCGAAAGCAGGCCGATCGATTTGAAAGGATGCTCTCCGCCGTACCGTGCAGCAACATCGGCGCCACCGACGGGTCGAAAATTCTCGCCATCACCGGCCTGGACGGGGAGATCATACTCGAATCGGCTGTTGATGAGCTGAAGGATGCATGGCAGACGCCGCTTTTTCAATGAAAGGGATGCTATGGCTTTAAAATCACTTATTCTGAGGACTGCGGGAACGAATAATGACCTGGAAACCGCGTTCGCACTGCGGCGGGCGGGATCGGAAACCCGTCGGATCCACATCAACCGGCTGAAAGAACAGCCCGCGTTGCTGTCACAGTTCGACATTTTTATCCTGCCGGGCGGCTTCAGCTACGGCGATCACCTCGGCGCCGGGACCGTGCTGGCAAATGAAATCCGCACATATCTGGAAGAACCGCTTTCTGCGTTTATCGGCGATGGAAAAATCGTGATAGGTATCTGCAACGGGTTCCAGGTGCTGGTGAAAACAGGTTTTCTGCCCGGCGCGACTTACGGGAACAACGATATAACGCTTGCGACAAACGACAGCCATAGATTTGAAGACCGCTGGGTTGACCTGAAGGGAGCCCGCAGCAGGACCGGAGCGGTGGAGGAAGGCGAGATGATGTATATGCCCGTAGCACATGCCGAAGGAAAACTGGTCTGCCGAAACAGCGGTATCCGGAAGCGGTTGAGCGAAAACGGCCAGATCATTTTTCGCTACTGTGGTCCCGATGGAGGACAGGGGGCGGGCTATCCCTCCAATCCCAACGGGTCAGCAGATGATATCGCGGGATTGTGCGATCCCACCGGACGTGTGATCGGCATGATGCCGCATCCCGAACGCTTCTGCCACCCCCAGCAGCACCCGGCATGGACCAGGGGAAACAGCGGCGCCGATGCGGACGGATTGACCTTATTCAAACGGATCATAACCTGCGCTTCTCACAAATAACGTACAGAACGCATCCTTCACGGCGGCCGATCAATGGATGGAACGCACGCTGGACGATTCCGCCAATCGCAGGCTCTCGCTGCCGGAGGGTTTCCTGGCGGCCGATTCCATAATGCGGCTCCACAACGGGGCGTCCCCGCCGCTACGGCTGGCTGTATGCGGCGGCACTGCGTCACGCCACGGATATCAACAGCGTGGATGAGATTGCGCGGATGCTGCTGGATGTCCTGACCGGCCTGCCCGAACTGCCTATCTGCACCGGCTATATTGTAGAGGGAGCTGAGACGGGAGACTTTCCCTGCCGGACCACGGCCCTCGCCCAGGCCCGGGCCGTTTATGAAAGCTTTCAGGTATGGGAGGAAGACATCGGGCACATGAGGCGGTTAGACGATCTACCCACAGCGGCTATCGATTGCATCCGTGCGGTCGAGTCAGCGATCAGTAAACCGGTCAAGTTCGTCTCAGTAGGGCCCGAGCGTTCCTAACTCATTGCTGTCGATATGACTCAGCTTTGCGCTAACCCGGTTGCTCTTCTTGCCCGTACCACAGTTTTTTGTGTGCCTCCGCGAGGAATTTGAGGTGTTCGGCCACGTCCGGATACCTGCTGACAAGGTTGGTTGTTTCAAGAGGATCATTTTCCATATCAAACAGCGACAGCTCTATGAAGGCCTCTTCGTATCTGCCCGGCCTTCCGTCATGGCCGACTTCGGCAAGTGTTTTGTAGGTGTGAGGCAGGTGCAGTTTCCACTTTCCGTCGCCCGATATAACGCCTTCAAAAGTTCTCCCCGTAGAGAACGGGTAATATTCGTGCGGGTTCTCTGCATCGTCCTCACCGATAAGCACGTCCCGGACATCCCGGCCGTCGATTCCGTTATCGGGCAATTCAGCGCCGGCGAGCCGTGCGAATGTCGGCAGTATATCGACCGAGCAGAACGCCTGTTCCGAAATGGCGCCTGCGGGGATTCTTCCTGGCAGCGCCATGACACATGCGCTGCGCGTCCCGCCGTCGAAGCACGTGCCCTTGCCCTCACGAAACGGCGTGCAGCCGGCATGATTCCCGTAAGAGAGCCAGGGACCGTTATCCGAGGTGAAAACAACCAGTGTATTATCATCGACACCGGCTTTTTCCAGAGTGTCCATTATCCGGCCCAGCGACCAGTCAATTTCCATCATCACGTCGGCGTACAGCCCCCGGCCCGATTTCCCGCGGAACGCGTCGCTGCAAAAAATCGGCACATGCGGCATGTTGTGAGGTACATAGAGGAAAAACGGCCGGTCACCGTTGCGGTTGATAAAGTCGACCGCATCTTCGGTGTACCATCTGGTTAGCATCTTCTGCTCATCGGGAGCGACATCGTCGATGAGGATCTCGCCGTTTTTCCAGTATTGCAGGTCGAAGCGGTCGAAATGGCGCGTGCCGGGATGGTGCTTCCACATATCATTGGAATACATAAGACCGGATGATTCATCGAAGCCCCTGGCCGGCGGACGCGTTTCGGAATGGTCGCCCACATGCCATTTGCCGAAGCATGCGCTATAGTAACCGGCTTTTTCCAACACTTCGGCGATAGTGGAAAACTGCGGATCGAGCCCGCGGGCACGCGGCGGCAGGGCACCGTAAACCTTATGGCGGGCCGGATAGGATCCGGTAAGAAGCGAGGCTCTCGAAGCGGAACAGATGGCCTGTGGCACATAGAATTGGTTATAACAGCTCCCTCGCTCGGCCAGACGTTCTACGTTGGGAGTGGGATATTCGGTTCGGCCGAAAGGACGGAAGTCACCCCATCCGGAATCGTCAAGAAACATAACGACAAAGTTTGGCTTCTCCATGAGTTACTCACACCTCGTTGAAATGAATTGTAGGGTTTTTCTACCGCTGGACTTGCCCGGTGGAAATTGTATCCCCTATCTCGATCCTTTATAATAAGCAAACTTGATTAGGCGCTTGTAGCACAGAATCGACATTTTTTTGTCGCTGTGTAATTTTGAACTGCTCGGTAAGGAGCCATGTCTCCCGTGCGAAGTCGCGGGCGACGCGTAGGCGCTTAGCGAGTGTACATCAGTAACAAATAAACGATATTCGAGATTCTGGGTCCAAAATTGAAGGTTGACAGTTGCAAGTTGAAAGTAAAGAATCTGATAAACCTGCTTAAAATATCAAGCGCGATACTTTCAACTTAAAACTTTCAACTGCTCTCCCGGCTTTTCATCTTTCATCTCTTTTTTGATTCCCGCTTTTACGCTTTATTTGTCTTGTGTTTCCAAAGATTGTAGCGCAACACGAGGAGAGGAGGCAAGTTGATCTTTTTTTTCTCCACATCCGCTTCTTATTGCAGGGGAAGTAATGAAAGCCTTACATCAGCTTTTTACAGGCGGAGACAGGGAGTTCCCCCAGGAACTTTCTACCGATGACAGGCGGCGGGGGCGCAGTCTGTTTTACAGGTTTTACGCTCTGAACGGCATCTCGGTCGCCTGTCTGATGAATCATGTACTGGTCCTGTATGCGATTCGCAACGGGCTCAGCGATGCGGTGGTGGCCGTTATGGCGTCGTTTATTCACCTTGCAATGCCTTTTATGATGCTTGGTAAGCCGGCTATAGCCAGGTTCGGCGCGGCCCGCACAAGGGGGCTGGGGTGGTTTTTCCGTTACGTATCGGCTTTGATCATGGTCGTTGTACCTTTTGCAGGGGGGTTATTCCCGCAATACGTGGTTACGGCTCTGCTTCTTCTCGGCGCTTTCGGTTTTGCCGCATTTCGCAGCATCGGGGTGGCTGCAATAAATCCTTTGCAGGGCGAAGTAACCGAGCCGCATGAACGGGGCAGGTTCATATCCTCCGCACATATGCGCGTTCAGATCACCTACTTCATCACCATGGCCCTGATCATTTTGAGTTTCCGCTTTCTTGATGAAATCTGGCTCTACCAGCTGATTTTGGCAACGGGATGTCTTATCGGTTTTTATACAAGCACCATAATGGCACTTATACCCGAATCATCGGCTCCCACGAACTCGGCTCGGCGATCATATAAGGAGATGCTGTACAGGACCGTGAAAAACCCCTCGTACCGCCAGGTGATCTATACAAGGTGTGCGGGAATGTCGGCCAAAGCAATCATCATCCCTTTTTTGATCATAACGGTTAAGAACGGTTATGGCGTTTCCGATTACTCGGCTCTTTTTTTCGGCTTAATACTTGTTTTCGGGGCCGCCATGGCCGGCTTCATAAACAGAAAGTTTTCTGACTTGATCGGCCCCCGTATGATGATGCTTCTGTACATTGGAGGTATGATGCTGGTGGCTGCATTCATGTGCTTTGCTCCCCGGCAGTTTATACCCGCCTTTCCGGGAATGGTTTTTCTGCTTGCCGGTTTCTGTGACATAGGGCTGACAATAGGCATGAATCAGTACTTTCTCGGAGTCGTCCCGGAACATGACAGGGTGGGCAATTCGATGATGATGCACATCATTGCCGGGGCCGCTGCGGGACTGTCCGGCTCGGTTCTGGGGGGCGGGCTGCTTGCATTGTTTGCGTATGTCGGCTTCGACGGTCTGAGTCTTTACAGAAGTTATTTCACGGTAATACTGGTAGTTCTTTTCGGTTTTTTTATGGTGGTGCGAAGGATTGAAGACAGCCGCCGTTTTCAAACGTGACAAAAAGAGTGCGATTTTAAGAAATAGTATAATTCACATAAAACATTCAGTGTTACAGCCGGTTATGTTAATAATTACCGTTGCTTTGTGAGAAACGCAGGGTAGCAATGCGGCGGCCGCTATCCCGTCCGCGTTGCCGCGCGCAGGCAGGATCGCACTCCCCGGGGTTCCGCCCGGAAATATTGGAACGTAGCTGAAGAGCGCGGATTCGCGGGGGGAGCGGTCAGATGAGCGCCATGTTATCGCGGTGTATCACTTCATCGAAACAATCCTGCCCCAATACGGCGGCAAGCTCTTCGGTGCGGCGGCCTTTGATCATGGAGATTTCGGCCGAGGAATAATTGGTCAGCCCCCTCGCCACCTCCCCGCCATCGGGCCCGCGCACGGTGACCGTATCACCGCTCTCGAATTGTCCCCTGATACCGGTAACGCCTGTCGGCAGGAGGCTTTTCCCCCCTTCTCTGAGTGCTTTTTCCGCCCCCTTGTCCACCTCGATCGTGCCGCGCGGCCGGCGCGTGAAGCGTATCCAGCGTTTGCGGCTGCGCAGTTTCTCCGAGGCCGGCAGAAACAAGGTCCCGACATCACGTCCGGCCAGCAGATCCAGGAGGACGTTTTCCGCACGACCGTCGGCGATAACCGCCGCCTCGCCGGCATCGACCGCCATCTTTGCCGCCGCCAGTTTGCTGCGCATCCCGCCGGTTCCGTCCGGACTTGTCTCGCTGCGGGCCAGATCGGCGACATCGTCCCCCATATCCCTGACGACATCCACACGGTATCCGAACTTGCTTTCCGGTTCCTTCCTTTCGCATAGCAGCAGGTTGTCCGGGAAAGGCGGATGCGTGCACAGGCCGGGGGCGCAGGTGAGCAAAACCAGCAGATCGGCCCGGATAAGGTGAGTAAGGAAGGCTGCCAGCAGGTCGTTGTCCCCGAAACGGATCTCCTCCGTGCTGATGGTATCATTTTCGTTGACAACCGGCACGCACCGGTTGGCAAAAAGCGCATGGATGGTATTGGCTGCGTTCAGGTAACGCCCGCGCGAGTCGAAATCGTCCCTGGTCAGCAAAATCTGTCCTGCATGGAACCCATGTTTGCGCAGGCTTCTGTCGTAGCGTGAAACCAGCCTGGACTGCCCGACACTGGCCGCGGCCTGGAGTGCGGGAAGTGAGCGGGGCCGTGCGGACATGCCCAGTTCTTTGATCCCTGCACCGATGGCTCCGCTCGAGACCACGGCAACCTGGCGCCCGTCTTCGAGGAGGCATGCGATCTGTTCGCTCAAGGCATCGACACGCCCCTCCTCCAGCATGTGTTCGTCCCCGCCGATCACGTTGGTCCCTATCTTGACCACGATGCGCCGGGCGCCGCTGATGTGTTTTTCTCGCAGGTTCACGCTATTCAAAAGAGTTTTTCCCGGTTGGCGTCCCGGTTCCCTCTCCTGCCTCTTTCGCCGATTCCCACGCCGCATCCAGCTCGGTCAGCGAGCACTGCTGCGGCTTCTTGCCCCTGTCTTCCAGCCGTGCTTCAAGCAACTCAAAACGGTCCTGGAATTTGCGCACGGCGTCCTGCAAAGCGGTTTCGGGTTCGAGGCGGAATTTGCGTGCGACGTTGACCAGCGAGAACAGTATGTCCCCCATCTCTTCCTGCATCTGAGCCCTGTCCTGATCGATGACGGCCTCCTCGAACTCCCGCAATTCTTCTTCCAGCTTCTCCATGGCGCCATGCTCATCCTTCCAGTCGAACCCGACGGCCGCCGCCTTTTTCTGGAGTTTGAAGGCGCGCATGAGTGCTGGGATATGCCGCGGTACGCCGTCAATGGCCGATTTCGGCCCGCCGCCATCCCCTTTTTCCCTTTTCTTTATCTCGTGCCAGTTTTTCAGCACTTCATCGGAGCCGGAAACCGAAACATCGGCAAAAACGTGGGGATGCCGTCGTATGAGTTTCTCCGAGACGCGCGCGGCAACATCTTCCCACTCAAAATGCCCCTCCTCCCTGCAGATGTCGCAATGGAAGGCGACCTGCAGCAACAGATCCCCGAGTTCCTCCTCAAGGGCGTCCATATCGTCCTGATCTATGGCGTCCAGAACCTCGCCGCACTCTTCGGTAAGGTACGGCTTGAGCGTATTCAGCGTCTGTTCCCGGTCCCACGGGCACCCGCCGGGTCCCCGCAACCTGGCCATTATCTCAAGAAGACGCGCAGTCTGGGGCATCAGCGCATCTTCCGCCTGTACCGAATTGTTACCGTTTTTCCCACCCATTTCGATGCTTGCTGCCATTGTGAAGGTTTTGCCGACAACCCCGCTGCAGTGCCGCTTTTGAAAAACAGCATTTCCCCGGACAATGAAATTTCATCGCCCCACGCTGAAACTCAAGATACGGCGGGAATACTGCAGTACCGGGCCACACAAACCGCATGTTGCCATATCCAGGCCGGTTTTCATTGTACCGGGAAACCCGGGTCTTCGCAACTGGAGAGCCGATTGCGCAGGATCTTATTGTGCTGCCGTTTTCAAATGTTTTTCTTCGGCGAACATGCCCGGAAAACCCATAAAATGATGAGATTATCTTTGGGAACGACAACCGGGGTGTCGGCGCCCCCCCCCTGCGCCATCCGGAGGTCGCCGTGTGGACGATTCGGAGGGCTGCAGAGGGCGAAGCCGGCGCCCGTCACCGAGCGGTTGAAAGGGGGGGCCGGCATCGGGGCCGTTGTCAGCTCTTGACATTCAGCATATTTTGGCGTATCTTATAAGCGTATCTGTTGAGACTTATGAGATTCCAATTGTATGGAGCGGGAATGAAATGGCAGAAAACACGGTAACGAAGAAGGACCTGGCAAAAGCAGTGGCCGAAAAGCATGATACCACACATATGGAGGCCGGCGATATTGTCAAGAGCATTTTTGCTCAAATCATTGAAGAGCTTGCCTCGGGCAACCGGCTGGAGCTTCGGGATTTCGGGGTTTTTGAGCCGAGGGTGAAAAAGGGGAGAAAGGCCCGCAATCCGAGGACGGGGGAAACGGTCTATACCGAAGACAGTGTGGCGGTGAGATTCAAGACCGGCAAGAAGATGGGCGAGGCGGTCCAGAGGTGTTTGGAAAACCTTTAAGGAAATGGGGAACATCACCGGGCTGCAACAGCCCGGGAAAGGAGGCCGCATAAAGAGATTCCGCCTGATGTATTCAAATGTTGCGTGGCGTATCGACAGCCGTTGCGTGTTGCCCCGTGGAGAGGAATTCGATTCCCGTGTCGTGGGTGATCCCTGCATTGTCCGGGATGAGGAG
>PUMZ01000217.1 GCA_003551565.1 Candidatus Brocadiaceae bacterium
CTCGGAAGGACGTCTTACAGAGGTAAAACACAGAGATTCCCCGCATACTCAGATACTGCTTAACTTCGCCCGGCCACCGTCCTGAAATTTTTTTGGGGAAACTCCTGATGCCATTTGACTTGAGAATTGCGATCCTGTAGAGTAGGGTTGCCCGTGGACCAACGTTCTTCACCGGGATCTGCACATCCCTTAACATTTTCCCCGGATGGGAAAGGCCGTCCGAATGTCTTCTGCAACAGACATTTTATTTTATAATATCGACCTCGACCCGGATACAGAGTATTTTTTTTATGTCGGGGAAATCAAGGGGAATTGCCTGAACCAGTTCGTATGCGAAGGCCTGAGCAGGATGTTCGCGAAAAAATTCGACTTTATCTCCATCCTGCCCGACGTGCTGGCATGCTACCCACGAGGAAACATACTGGTTCTCAATCCTTATTGCGGCCGGTCGGTTTCCGGAAACGGCGGCAAAGTCAGTCGCCGCATTCTGCCGGGTGACTTTGCCCGCATGGTATCGCATTGTGCGAAGGTTCGCAATCTGGCGGAAGAACTTCTGCAACGCCAGAGCCGTCTTTTCCTGCACACCTTCGAGTCCATGCCGCAGTTGACCCTGAATCGGATGGAGGGAGTTACTCTGCTGGGTCCGGATGCCGGATTGGCGAACAAATGGAACAACAAGCTCCATCAATTGAAAGCGTTGGCGGATACGGACGTGCCTGTTGTGGACTCCAGAATATGCGCCGATTACAGGGAAATGCTGCGTGCTGTCCGGAGGCTCCATTCGGATTGGAAAGACGGAATTTTTGTCAGCCGTCCCTATTCTGCGGCCGGTATGAACAGCTTCATATGCCGCAGTCCTGAGGATATTTCAGATGCCAATTTCCCTCCGGATTCACAGTATTTTGTGAGTAAGTATATCCCTCACGTAGCCGACCCCACCGTTCTCGGGGTGGTGGCAAATGCACGGGAGGTGTTTATTGCCGCAGTCGCCGAGCAGAACATTGAGGACGGCCGCAAGTTCCGGGGGTCTGCGTACCCCTCCGCGCTGTCTTCCGATATTCAGGGTGAGTTGAGACGACATACCCGGACGATCGGACGGTTGCTGGGCCACAGCGGTTACCGGGGCATTTTCGGCTGTGATTTTTTGGTGGATCGCCGCGGCCGGGTTCACTTTGTGGAGATCAATGCTCGGAAACAGGGTACAACGATGGAGATGTGCTGTACGCTTGAGAATCTCCTGCCGCCCGAAGCTCCGTCTTTGCTGGAGTTGGAATTATGTGCGGTGAATGAAAGCCGTTTCCCGAAAGGAGTAAGGGAGATATCGGACTGCCCCGCTCAATTATTCTGGGAAACTTATAATTACAAAACAGAAAAAAACGTTATAATCGAGAAATCTATCCCGTCGGAGCACGATGAACGCGAGCTCTTCAGGCTGATCGCCCGGAGACAACTGGAACATGCTTATATCGTCCTCGAACACCCGGGGGGCGGGATTGAGGCCGAAACGGGCGCCTTCCTTGGCCGGGTAGCAGCGATTTCCGGGAAACCCCATTTACTGGAAAAGGATATCGAAAGGGGTCGTGAAGAGATAAGGCTTTCTCTGAAGAAGGAGAAGATAAATCATGAATCATGAAGCCTCCCTGCCGGAGCTGGATGCATTCACACGGGATTTGTTCGACGAACTGTTTTGCCCTGCCGGGGCAAGCAATACTCCGACCCAGGCTGAACGCCGCACAATCAATGAACTGATGCAGCAGGCCAGAGGGGAAGGGCTGGCCAAACCGATCGTGGACGTCTTTCGATTCTTGCTGCACCTGCGCGATGAAAAACGATTGACCCCACGCGATCTGGGCCTGGAAAAAAGCGAACTGGTAAGCCTGGCCGAACATCACCAGGCCCTGGACGAGCACGGAGTGAGTATAGGCGGCCGCTGTTTGAAAGCACTGCCAATCGTCCGGGAGGCCAATGCCAGGGTGGCAGATTATCTGGAAAGGCATCGTGAGGAGGCGCCCACCGGTATCGAGCTCTGGGATAAAATATGCACCAACCGGGAACGGATCAAACAAATACTGAATATGGGCGAAGATCGGTGGAATTCCTTCGGGGGGCAGCTGAAATATGCGATCGAATCGGTGGACACCCTATCGCAGATCATGGACCTGCCGCAAGAAACCGTCATCGAGATACAGCGTGTCACCCGGCATTACAGGATGCGCCTTACGCCCTATTATGCCAGCCTGATTATGCCCGGAGCTCCCCATGATCCGATCATGCTGCAGTCCGTGCCGACGGCGGAGATGCTGACCAACGCCGGTTCTGAGGTTCCTCCCGTGGCCGCGGACCATTCTCCGGCACGCCTCATAGACCAATTCTATCCGCGGGTGGTCGCGATGAAGGCGACAAACATGTGCGGAATGTACTGCACCCACTGCCTGCGTATCGCACATATCGGCAGGAAAGACCGCATATATCCCAGAGAAGCCTACACGGAGGCGCTGCAGTACATCAGGGACAATCCGCGTATAAGGGATGTTCTTATCACAGGCGGTGACGCGTTTGTGCTTCCCAACGAAACACTCGCATGGATCCTCGCCGAATTGGATCACATAGAACACGTGCGGCTGAAAAGGCTGGGGTCCCGCATCCCGGTGACCACCCCCCAGCGAATAAACGGCGAACTCCTGGATATCCTGGGACGGAGCAACGACAAAAAACCGTTGCGGGTCGTCACCCAGATCAACACCGCCCGGGAAATCACGCCGGTCAGCCGCGAAGCCTTCCGGAAACTCTCCGGACGTGTGAGCGCGGTACTCAACCAGGCCGTATTGCTGAAAGGGATTAATGACAGCACGGTGAAGATGTGGAAATTGTGTGAGACCATCCAGGAAGCCTATGTGCGCCCCTACTATGTCTTTAACTGCAGCTACCGGAACCCCCAGTTCGATCACCTGCGTGTTCCGGTCGAGAGGGGCCGTGATATTATCGAATCCATGTACGGCAACATATCCGGCGACGCTATACCAAGATACATAGCGACTGCGGGGGGGAAGATACCGTTGCACCGTAGCAACGTACTGGGACGATGCGGAAGCGACATAATCCTTAAAAAACCATGGGACGGACAAGAAGTCAAATACCCGGACGCCGGGTAAGCAACTCGCCGGACTTCTATACATTCAGTGAACCCCGTTCGTTTCCACCGGGCCTGTTCCGATAAAAGAATCTCCTGAAAATACCGTGGTTCACTGAGGACCTGCCCGGAATCTGTGCGCTGCGACTTCCAAAAAGGCCCGCCTGCCCCCTCTAACTGGGATAGCATATTGACAACTGGTATGTAACATGGTAATATATGCTCATGAAGACCGATCTGATATCGTGCGTTCAACAGGAGGCACCAATTAAATATTATCAATGAATCTCACCGAGCAAAGTTATTCCAAACTGAAAGAATACCTGTTATCTTCTGATATTCAGCCGGAGACCAGGTTTTCCATCAACGAGCTCTCCCGGCGGCTTGGAGTGGGACGTTCACCGGTGCGGGATGCTGTTATCCGGCTGACGGCCGAAGGGCTTTTGGAGTCTGCAGATCGTTCGGGACTGCGACTCAAGCCCCTTTCCAGGAGTGATTTGCAGGAAATAGTGGAGCTGCGGGAGGCGCTAGAGCCTTATGCCGCGAGGGTGGCCTGCAGTAAAATCGACTACCAGCAGCTCAGGGAAATGAAGCGTTTGCTGGAAGCGATGCGTAACAGTGCTCGTAAACTCGCCGATTCGGATTTCCAGGATAGCAACGCCGCCCGTGATATGGCCATCTCCGACCGCCGGTTCCATGAAAAGATACTCGATGCGGCGGATAATGGAAGGCTCGGAAAAATTGTCCGGAACTACCAGCTTTTGGCCGGTAAAGTCCGCTATCCCTCGAGCATGACGGTGCGTCATCTGGCGCTCACAGTTCTGGAGCATTGGCGGGTTTATACCTCTCTGGTTAACAGCTCGCCGGAGGGTGCTGAATTCTGGATGATGCGCCACGCACGACGCGGCGGGCGGGAAATGATGAGAAGTTTCACGGAGGTTTACGGGACACATAATGGCCATTGAAATCATCCAGGAACTCACTGGTATTGATACACCGACGTTGGCCAATGCGATCGAAAAGCTCCACGTGCGGAACCGAACTGCAGGTTTCGCACATCGTCTTATGCGGCAGCTCACCCAGGAGATGGGGGTTATGTGCGGATATGCCGTGACTGTCAAAGCCGTCACTGCCACCCCGGACCCATCCGGCAGAGGACAATGTGTTGACAGGTATATTGAGGTCTGCAAGGCGGTGCGTTCTGCACTCAAACCTGCGGTCGTTGTTTTCCAGGAATTCGGCAACGCTTAAATCATTAAAGGGTGGTTAATGAAAGAAGAGATCGATGCAGAAACACAATATCATCCATTTTCATGCAGAAAGTTATGACGGACGTATGCTCGGTGCGCTGGGCCATCCGGCGTTACGTAATGCCACACCGAACATTGATCGTGTCGCTGATAGATATCTGTCCCACTTTTATGGAGATGGCCGGGCTGACGCCCGGGGGAGGACTCGACGGATAATCGCTTATGCAGTCAAAAACCCGACATTGCCGAACAACTCGATGCCGGGCTCCGGGATATTGTCGATATTGAGGTAGCACATCAGAACTGGCAGGAGTATTGTAAAAACGCTTTCGTCAGTTCAGAAGACAGAGGCCCGGCGCGGCCTCTACCTGGACAGCAGCTACGGACTGGGAAATAATCCCTCCTCGGATTATATGACCATTATGGACAACGCCTTTAGCGGTTATGACGAAGAAGATGAAAAGAACGTTCAAAAGTGGCTTGGCAGTTAGATGCTGCCGGATATTTTTTAATGAGGTTGTATCATGAGTTGCAAAATAGGATTTATCGGACTGGGCGTCATGGGAAAAAGCATGGCCGGACATCTGCTCGATGCCGGACACAGGCTCCACGTTTATAACAGGACCCGAGAAAAGGCCAGGGAATTGCTTGATAACGGAGCGGTCTGGGAGGACACACCGGCTCAGATCGCCCGCCATTGCGGGATCGTCTTCACCATCGTCGGCTTCCCGCAGGACGTCGAGCAGGTATATTTCGGCCCGGACGGGCTGCTGGACAACATGCAGGAAGGCGCCGTGCTGGTCGATATGACAACATCGCGTCCCGAACTTGCCGGGCGCATCGCCGGGGAAGCGGAGAAACGCGGCGGCAGCGCCCTGGACGCGCCCGTTTCCGGCGGCGATACCGGCGCTCAAGAGGCCCGTTTGTCGATCATGGTCGGCGGCGACCGGGAGGCGTTCGACCGCGTGCTGCCGTTCTTTGAGATTATGGGGAACAATATCGTTCTGCAGGGCCCGGCCGGCAGCGGTCAGCACTGCAAGATGTGCAACCAGATCGCCATCGCCTCGAACATGCTCGGCGTCTGTGAAGCGATCGCTTATGCCCGCAAGGCCGGGCTCGACCCGCAAACGGTGCTCAAGAGCATCGAAGCGGGAGCTGCCAGAAGCTGGTCGCTCAGCAATATGGCGCCGCGGATGCTCGACGGCGATTTCGCCCCGGGCTTTTACGTCAAACACTTTATCAAAGACATGTCCATCGCGTCGGACTCGGCCGGCAACATTTCGCTCGATGCACCCGGCCTCGACCTGGCCCTTAAAATGTACAAAAAACTTGCCGAACTCGGCCATGACACCGACGGCACACAGGGGTTGTACCGGCTGTATGAACAACGTGATTAGGATGCATGCACTTTGCACCGTATTAAGAAATTTCGCGAGCTTGCCATGGATCTTGTTCCGAAGTACTGAAGGACGCTGAATATCTGTAACACACATCAGAAGGTAGCGAGCCGGGGATTTATCCACGGCCATTACGACGGTCTGGGCCGCACCTACGACCACCGCGCCATCTGGAGCCGCACGCGGACGTAGGAGGACGGGATAATCCGGAAAATCGGATGACTCCAGAAGAGATCCGGAGATATGAACAATTTTGATACCAGGGACAATCCGGCCGCCGGTACTCCGGAGCCGACCCTCGGCGGAAACTACACGGTTATTTTCGATCATTACGTGGAAATTCCCATGCAGTACGGACGCCTCATCACCGACGCGGCGTCCTGCTGATTGACGGCGACGACCTCCTGGTCGCCGCCAGCACCTCGCGCGACGGCGCCCATCAGCATGATAATGACCTGACAACTTTTCATCGGATCAATGACTTTCGTGAACGGGCTGAGTTCTTGCGAGAATGGAGGGACCTGTGACACGTAATACACCATTTGATGCAGTTCGTGCTTTTGCCGACAACGCGCTTGAAAAAGGCCGCGACCGCTGGAGCGGCGAACACACGCCGCTGTTCGCCGATGGAGTCCACGTTGATTCCGGAAAGCCTGTCGAATGGCTGCACCAGGGCAGCAAATACGTCGTCTCCAACACGGCTTCGCAGCAAAATTTCCTGCGCACCCTGACGGGTCTGAGCCGGTTGACGGGTGACGAGAGCTACGAGCAGGCGGCGAAGGAGACCGTAGCTTACATGTTCGAGCATTACCGCGCGCCCTGCGGCCTGCTCTACTGGGGCGGACATACCTTCATTGACCTGCACACCCTGGACGTGGTTCCGATTGAAGAACAGTCGATGATTGAACCCGAAAGCGGAAAGCACATGCGCACCCATCCTTATGGCGGGATGGAAATTAAAATGCACCTGCCCTTCTACGAGCTGATGTTCGAGGTTGATTTCGAGGCGACCAGGCGTTTTATCCGCGCCTACTGGAACGCCGACCTGATGGATTGGCGGCGGCTCGAACTGAACCGCCATGCTCCCTACAATAAAAAGATGGGCGATTTATGGGACAGTCCCTGGGACGATCCGGAGCCGTTTTTCGAAACCACCGGCCACGCTTCGACCATGCCGCTGACCGATCTGAGCTGGGCCGCCGTCATGCTGCACAAGGCGACCGGCGGCAAGGAAAGGAGCCTCCCCTGGGCGCGACGGATCGCTTCGATGCTGCGCAAGGCGCGGCATCCGCAAACCGGACTGGGCGCCGCCAAATTTACCTTTTTGAAAAAGCAGAAAGAGATTCCCGAAGAACTGAAGGGAACCCGGCAAAGCACGTTTTCACAATACGGTGACCGTATGCGGAACCGTTTCGGCGCTGAATTCGGCGATACCGCCCGGGAGGCCTGGGCGCTCTGGACGGAAGTGAAGGTCCGCCGTCTCTATTGCGAGTACGCCCTCGGACAGATGGCAAATTTCAAGCAACTGGACGGGGCCGTGAGCGAATTTCTGGAATGGGCGGTCGAGGGGCTCAGGGCATGGGCCCGGCACGCATATGTCCCGGAACATAACCATTTCCGGGCGCTATGGGCCGACGGGACGGACATGACCGGGTACGTTGACAGGGGATTTCATGGTTACGGGGCCAGGGGAGAGATCAAGCCGATCCCAGCCGATGGAACGTACCTGCTGCCTTTCGCCCGGGCCTGGCGCCTGAGCGGAGACGAAGAGCTGTGGAAAACCGTAATTTCCATGCTTGGGGGAAACAACCTGGTAGATTTTAGCGGGACCAGGGACAAGACCTTCGCTGTTCCCGCCCAAACAGCCTGCGACGATCCCTTTGTCCTTTTTGCCCTGCTTGAGCTATATCAGGGCAGCGGCGAAGGAATCTTTCTGGAACTTGCCGGCCGTATTGGCGACAATATGATTGAAAAGCGTTTTATCAATAATCTTTTTCCGACCGGCCCCGACCACTGTTTTGCCCGCTTCGATGCACTGGAACCGCTGGCGCTGCTGCACCTCGAAGAAGCGCGCGGACGCCAACTCGCAAGCGTCCCGGACTTTGTCGGCGGCTGCTGGCGCTATTTGCAGGGGCCTTACGACGGTCAGGGCCGGTCCACTGACCAGAAACTGTTCTACGCACCCGGGGCGTTCTTTCGATGCAATTCAAAGCCGTAGACAATAGATTATGAATCGTCAAAAGATTCGGGGATCTTCCAAAGAGCCTTCCTGCCGATACGGCTTCCCAGCCCGCAAAGTACAGGAGTTATCAGATTTTTGAATAAATAGTTAAGGTTTTTTGCTAAGCTTTTTTCCTCAAAAAGCGTCTCCACTTCGCGTATACAAATACAGCCTGTCTGCGCCTGCCTGTCGCTTCCGCGACGCAGACAGGTGCGCACGCACAGGCCGGCGGCGTTTGCTTTCTGCCGCATCTGCACACGTAGAACGCGTGAAATAAGCAGGCTGGTGGCCCTGAAAGGCCGCTTCAAGCGTAGCCCCGGGCGACCAAAGGGAGCCCGGGGTGTAAAGATGTGCAGTTTCATGGAGCGGATCGCGCCAGCGAAGCTGGCTGCCGCCAAAAGCGGCTCTCGCCGTTGGCGTGGCGATCCGTGGA
>PUMZ01000390.1 GCA_003551565.1 Candidatus Brocadiaceae bacterium
CGATATCGTAGCCTTCCAGAACCTCCCGGCCGTCGATGAGCACGTCGAATACGCGCTCGCCGCGGCCGATGCCGTCTTCAAGTTCAGCGAAATGCAGCCGGACCGTATAGGTTGTCTCGATCAGATCAGCGATCTCGATCTCGCCCGCGCCCTCACGCACCGAAGCGGCCACCCAATCGATGCCGCCGCCGTTGTCGGCGATGGCCGACGGATGCCGGTGTTTTGTTCCCGACTGATCGTGCCACACCAGGCCATGGCCTGCCGCATCGACCCGCCGGCCGGGCGCGCCGAAATTGATGCCGTGCCCCGCCGGATCCGGTTCCGATGCATCGTAACGGGTCCACGACTCGATGTTCGAATCTTCCGGCATGTGGATCAGCGCGAGCGAGGTCTGGTGCGCATAACTGCACGTGCAGGTGCGCGTGTAGTCCAGCGCGTTGATCACGCCGTCGGCCGCTATCATGTTGGCCGTGCAGCCGCTGCGGAAACCTCCGAAAGTGCCCGTGCCCGTGTCGTATTCCAGATCGAAAAATCCGGCGTAACCGCTGCGGTAAAGCAGCAGGTGCTCGCTCGCATTCAGCGTGTTGCACCCGTAGGCGCGGCTGTAGCTCCAGCCGCTGCTCACGCCCGTATGGGGCTGGGTGCGCATCCACTCCTCACCCGTCGTCAGCGAGATGGCGGTGCCGGGACGCCCGGGTATCAGCATCTCCCCGCGAACCGCCCCCGGCAGCTCGAACTCTTCGCCGCCAACCCACAGCACCTCCCCGTCTCCGCCGCGCCGCGCTGCCATGCGCACCGGCTCGTCCCCGAGCGGACGGCGCAGGTCGCGGCTGCCGCCCTCGATCAGAACGTCGTGCCCGGCGCTGTAGATCAGGAACGTGCCGAACACCTCGCTGTCGCGGATCCACCGCTCCTCGCCCGTCTCAAGATCCAGTGCCAGCAACTCCGATGCATCCTCCGGTGCCTCCCCCCGCCGGGCCAGCTGTTCCACGGCGTTTTCGGAAAGCCCGTCGATCACGTAGAGCGTATCATCGGAGCTGATTATGGCGCCGTGGCGGAAACCCACCCGGGCCCCGCGTTCCCACAGCACCTCGCCGCTGTGGCGGTCCATCACCGCCAGGCGACGGCTGGAGGTGCCGCTGTAGCTGTCTTCCCAGCCCAGCGCCTGATCCTCGAAGATGTGCGGCTCCGAGGTCGCTATCAGGTAGTCGCCGCTCACGCTCACGTGACCCCATTCCGGGGCGTCCTCCTCGCCGTATATCTCCTGCACCGAACGCCCCGGCGGCCGGTACTGCTCCATCGTCTCTCCGGTGGCCGGATCAAGGCGGTGGATGGTCCCCTCATAGCGGAGATATATGCTGTCGGGAAGCGTCACAAGCGGACTGCCGATGTAGGTGGCCCCCGGGATGTTGGTCATGTACACCTCGTGTCCCTCCTCCCAGCGTTCTTCGAGCTCAAGATTGGTGAACGGGTGCCCGATGCCCGGAAACTCCCGCTCCCAGAGCCGGCGGCCGGTATACACGCAGCGGGCCCCGATCGTCTCCACACCCAGGTAGACCTGGCGTCCGCCCGCCACCTGCGGGCGCGGCCCGCCGCTGTGGCGCGGCAGAATGTCGTGGTTGTTCGGCCCGCCGAACCAGAGCACCCCCAGCGGAAGCCGCACCAGCTCATCGCGCGAGAGCAGCGTGTTGGCGGGGTCATGGTACTGGTGCGTCCACTCCCCGGCGCCCGTCAGCGGTCCGCCGCGTTCGGCGGAGAGGAAGCCGTCTCCGGCTTCGACGGAGACCCGGTCCACATCCGCCTCCGAAGCCGCGTCGGCGATTGCGGGCAGAACCTCGGAGGATGCGCCCAGCCAGGCCATCCCGCTGTAGGGGCGGAGCCGGTCGAGCACATGGCCCAGAACCTGCACATCGGCGCCTATGCCCGCCGCCTGCAGATCTTCGCTGACGACCAGGCTGAACAGGTACGGCTGCACGGCGAATCCGGCCGGCGCGGCTTCGATGACCGCGGCCCGGCTCCCATACATGCCCGCCCCGGCGAGCTCGTCGCGGAGCTCCCGGACCCTGTCGGGATCATCTTCCACAACAACGACATGCAGCCCGCTCCTTTCAAGCAGCTCTCTGAGCAGGTCGCCGCTGCCCGCTCCAAGCATCAGCGCGTAGCCGTCCGTCCCGTCGAGCTCTTCCAGGAGCTCGACGGCCACCCGGGACCAGTCGTCGGTGCGGGGAGGCAGCGACTGCGGGGTGAAATCGTAACGCTCCGGTTCGATCTCTTCCGGTCCGAAGCAGTACAGCTTGCCGTCTACGGTGGTGACGAACAGCCGGTCGCGCGCGGCGAGCTTGTAGAACACTTCCCCGCCGATCTGATCGGACAGGGCATCCACGCGCCTGCCGATCCTGTCATTGCGCTGGAATCCCAGGCCTTCGGAATGGACGGCATAGCCGCCTCCCCCCTTATGGCCGCGGAAGGAATAGTCGGTGACTTCTCCGCTGTGGCGGTCCATATGCACGGGGCTCTGTCCCCGTCCGGGCGCCACGACCAGCCGGTCACCGTCGATGGCCAGGTATCCCTGGGGCGAGAGCCCTCCGTAGCCTCTTGCGAGGTCGTGGGGGAGCCTGACGTAATTGGAACTCGTCGTATCGTTCACCCACACCACCTCGCCGCTTTCGGCGTCCAGGGCATAGATGAACACGCCGTGCAACGGCCAGATGCCGGCGGCGAAATAGACCCTGCCTTCGGTGACAACCGGCCCGCCGCGGGCGGCCCAGAAGTTGATGATCCGCTCGTTGCCCAGCAGGCGGTGATCGGAGGGTCCGGCCCGGAACTTCCACTGAAGCTCACCGGTCGCGGCCCCGACACAGTAAAGATGTCCGTCGTCACTGGTAAAATACACGTTGTCGTTCCAGACGGCGGGCGCCAGGCGCACCGGTCCGTCGGCGTAGAACCGCCATAGTTCCGCGCCGTCTTCTATGCTGTATGCCGTAACGCTGTCGTTAACGTTGGAAGGAACGAAAATCGTCTCTTTCATGACCACCGGCGAGAAGGACACATCGAAGTCGAGTTTGCCGCGATCGTCCAGCTGGTGCGGCCAGGCGCGGCGGGGCTCGGGAAACTCGCGAACCCATTGCAGGTGCAGGTCGTCGGCCAGACGCACGGGCGTATCGCCGCTGCGGGCGCGATCGAACCGCCACATTGGCCAGTCGGGCCACGCAACACGAACGTGCTTCGACTCAACGGGTGTCAGGTCGCGGGCATCGTTCACTTCGACATGGTAGACGCCGAGATCGGCGGGGAGAATGTCGGATATCAGGAGAGAGCTCTCCGTTGCGCCCTCGATCGGTTCGCCGTCAAAATACCACTGGTAGGTGATTTCCCCCTCGGATTCCCGGAGCTCGACCGGCCCGAGCGTCACCGTGTCTCCCGTTTCGACGGCCTTCCCCGCGAGTTCGTCCTCGAAGGGGCGTACCAAGACCCATTCTGCCGTCTCATCAAGCACGCCGTGCCTGCCGTGTCCCGAGGCATCCCGCACCCTGCGGTCCTTTCCCTCATCAAGCGGCCAGTACCCCACAAGCCCCTGCTCGTCGCCGTCAAGGCGCCTGTTGTAATCATCTCGAACCTGCTCCGGAGTGCGCGCATGATCCCATATGCGCACTTCCTTTATACGGCCTTTGAACTTGCGGTCCTGGGTGGAATGGTCGCCGAAACGGAGTACCGAATCGTCCGCCGGCGGCAGTGTGGTTTCCGGAATGCTTTGCGCTTTTTCTCCGTCGATGTAAAAGATCCATTCCGTCCCGTCGAAACTCACCGCCACGTGATGCCACCGGTGGTGCTGAAGCGATTTGTCGATCGTATAGACGGCGCCATCCGTGCCGAATCGCAGCCGCCGGAAGTTTTCCAGGAACAGTTCCCAACCACCGTCCGCCCCGGCGCTGTGCGACTTGGAGATCAGCCGCGGCCAGTCGGAACTGCCGGCTCCTGCAATCTCTATCCATGCTTCCACGGTGCCGCCTTCCTGCAGCTGAAGCATTTCGGAATGTTCGACCTCCACGTAAGATTCTTCGCCGTCGAAGACCAGGACCGGCGTCATCGTTGCACTCAGCACATCTTTGCCGGTATCCCGGTCCACATCCGGCGCCGGATCCGGATCGCCCGCGCATCCCGGAGCGAAAAGACAGAACAGTGCTGCAATGGCCATCAACCCCGCCAATCCTCTGCAGAGGGAGCGCAAGTTTTCTCCAAAAAACTGTCCATGCTGCACATCCGCCGCTGATCGCATATCCGTTTTGCCTCCAATTCTCCGGTTTTTCGCGTGTGGTTTCATATACCACTCTTGAATGAGAGTTTCTTGATCCCCTATATCGATGATAAAGTTTTTATGCAAAGAAAACAAACGAACGGGGCCCCGGACGGCGGAATCACGCGGTCAGGCATCCACGTTCTTCCCCATGTAACGCACGAGGACGTGGCGGTGCGGGTTCCCATGCGTGGCATCGATGACACGCTGTTCCGTGCAAGTGATCTTTTCCAGACGGGGGAACAGCCGTTGCATGTCTTCCGCAGAGAAGTAGTTTGACACCAGGTGCGCAAACTCGCTCGCGCCGGTCGTCCCGGAAGCGCCCGGATCCTGCGGTGAGAAATCTTCGACCGCCAGTATCCCGCCGGGGCCCAACCCCCTGGCAAGCGAATCCGCCAGGCGCCTTATGTGCGGCGGGGGGATACTGCCCAGAACAGTCACCGCAACGATCAGGTCGGCGCCCGCAGGTTCTATTTCGATGTTCTGTATCTCATCGCACACGACACGGATGGGCAGTCCCGCATCGGACGCTGTTTTCTTCAAAAAGCCGGTGGCAAGCGGGGAGCTGTCCACGGCCGTCACCTCAAACCCCAGGCCGGCCAGATAAAAGGCATTGCGCCCGTGTCCGCACCCCAGATCGAGGCAGCGCCTGCGATGGGGACGTCCGGTAGCCTCAACAACATCTTCCAGCCAGGGGCTGGGGCGAGGTCCGAAATGGGGAATATCGGCGTTGTAGAGATCGTCGAATTCCCGTCCCGTTACCTGTTCCCTTGATTTTGCGGTTGGCATCGCGGAAAAGCACCGGCAGTATCATTCGACGGCCTGGAAGTATTTTTTGGGAGCCCCGCAGACAGGGCATTTCTCCGGCGCCTCGCCTTCTACAGTATTGCCGCAAAAGGAGCAAACAAAAATGGGCTGTTCGGGAATTGGATCGCCGGAGGAAAGGGACTCAATGGCTTTATTGTACAGTTGAAAATGTATCTTTTCCACCTTGTTGGCATAATCGAAGGATCTTTCAGCATCTTTTTCCTCTGCCTGCGCGGCATCTTCGATGAATGCCGGATACATTTCTTTGAACTCCGCCGCTTCCCCGTTCGCAGCAGCACGCAGGTTGCTCACGGTATCGCCGATATCGCCGGTGACATTCAAATGGTTCTGCGCATGGATATGTTCGGCTTGGGCCGCCGCCCTGAAAAGCCTGGCCACCTGGGAATGCCCCTCTTTATCGGCTTTTTTTGCAAAAGCCAGGTATTTCTGGTTGGCTTGACTTTCACCTGCAAATGCTTCCATTAGATTGTTCTGCGTTTTGCTCATGATACAACCTCCCGAGCCTCAATGTGAAAGAAAGTGTCCCGAACAATAGTTATAATTCCATTATATATATAAATTGATTTTTTTCAAATGCATTCCTTTCCAGGCTCAGGTTCCGCGGCATCTCCCCGGCGTCGAAACGTCGTCCGGTTCTTTGCTCCATTCCATTATATAACTGCAGCGTTGAAAACCCGCACGTTCGTAGCATTTCAATGCGGGAATATTCGCCAATCCCGTGGCTATCAGCACATCCGATACGCCTGCTTCCTTCATTCGCTCAAGGCTGCGCTGAACCATAGTGCGAGCAAGCCCCTTGCTGCGGTGTGCACTGTCGGTCGTAACATGTCCAATTTGCCCTGTCATCCCTCCGCCGGGTGACAGGAGATTCGGGTACCATCTTGCATAGCAATGCGCTGCTTTTTCGCTGTTATACATTGCATGATATCCGAAAGTCACCGCATCAACCTCCGGTGAAGGCGATACTTCAACCAGTTCATACATATCATGAACCGGGTCAAGGGTAACCTTTTCCAAAAGGTTGCGAAGCAACAATGCTTGATGGCTTACGCCAAACCCACTTCGCAGGTAAGCATTGGTAGCATCTGTTGCCCAGTGTGGATGGTAGGGTTCATTGCCGAGAATATAGCCTCCGTAAAACGCAGCCGCCCTCCAACAGGGCCCTGCAATCTGTTTGCATCCAGCATTACGCACATATTTTTCAAAACATTGTACAAGCATCATTTACGCTTTAATCCCGAAGCTCCCTCGCTGGATTTTCCACATAACGCTGTTGGGCGGCGCCCTCCTTCATAATGATGTCGTCTTTCATTGTAGCTTCTTTGCCGCTGGGAAACAACAGGTGGACAATGGAAGGGTTTTTGGCAGAAGACAAATGGCCTGGAGCCGGCTACGAACGCAGTCTTCGGCAGAAAAACAGCGCTGCATTGCGGGTTCATATGCTGGATTTGTTTTGTACAGTTGCATTCATCCGTTCTTTGGATATGATATAATGATTGCCGGGGGGCTGCCCGGCGGAGAGCGGAATGCGGGCTGGTGCTTTTGGGCGGACGGGGCAGGAGCGTTTTTTTGAATGTCGTTTTTTCACTTTCAACGGGAAGAGATCAACATGGCCATATCATTAAACTGCAAAGGAGGGACGTTGCCGCGGGAATTGCAAGAGCTGCTCACCACGCTGGGAGAGGAATATCCCATCAAAACCGACGGAAGCGGCGATTTGGAGGTGGCTTTTCAAAAGTCGTCTTCACCCGACATTCTGAACGTCTCGCGGGACGGGAACCGCGCCGTGATAAGTTACGGGCGGACGAACCATGCCGCACGCGGTATCGGCACATTGCTGGCCGGGCTGCCGGCGGAGGGAGAGTCCATAACAGAGACCATCCCCTTCACCTCCTTCGGGATTATGCTCGACTGCTCACGCAACGCGGTCATGAAGGTCGATCACTTCAAAAAATGGCTGCGCAGGCTGGCGCTTTTCGGCTACAACATGGCCATGCTCTACACCGAAGATACCTACGAGCTTGCGGGGGAGTTTTTCTTCGGGCATCTGCGCGGCCGGTATACGGCCGAAGAGATGAAGGAGATCAACCGTTATGCGGACAATCTCGGGATCGAGATGATCGGCTGCATCCAAACGCTGGGACACCTCCGCCAGATCCTGAAGTGGCCCGCCTACAAACACATCAAGGATACTTCCAGTGTTGTTCTCGTGGGCGAAGAAGAGACTTATAACCTGATCGACAAGATGATCGGATTCTACGATCAATGTTTTACCAGCCGCCGCCTGCACGTGGGCATGGACGAGGCCTGGGACCTGGGGCGGGGCCGTTATATGGACTTGCACGGCTACCGGCGCGGGTTCGACATCTTTAACGAGCATCTGGCCAGGGTGGTGGAGTCGTGCGCGGCCCGCGGACTCGAACCGATGATATGGTCGGATATGTATTTCCGTATGGGCAGTCAAGACGGGGATTACTACGACAGGAACTGTGTCATACCGGCGGACGTCGCAGCTGCAATACCGGGCGGGGTGCAACTGGTCTACTGGGATTATTACCACAAGGACGCCGAATTCTACAGCGAATGGATCCGGCGCCATCGCGAGCTGGGCTCGGAGCCGGTCATGGCTTCCGGCGTCTGGACCTGGTCGAAATTGTGGTATCATCATCGCCAGACCCGTCAAACCGTCGGCCCATGCCTCCATGCGTGCAGGGAGCAGGGGGTCAAAGAGGTGTTTTTCACACTCTGGGGGGACGACGGAGCCTACTGCGAATTTGATTCGGCGATGGCCGGACTCTGTTATGCCGCTCAGAGCGCCTTCGGGGGGGCGGAACCGGATGATGCGACCCTTGAAAGGCGTTTCCGGGCCGTTTGTGGCGGCGAGTACCAGACGATGATCATGCCTGACGAGGCTTTTAATAACATGGCGCCCGGCGCCCGGCTGTTATGGGCTCCCCCGCTGATGGAAAGCTTCAGCAACGCGATCGAGGGCAATGACGGGCGGGAGGAGCGTCTGGGACAATACCTGGCCTGCCTCACGGATCTGGTGGAGAGGCTCCAGCCGGCCGCCGCAGCCGGTACGGGCGCCGCCGACCTGGAACATGCCTTGCGACTGGCATTGGCGTTGCAGGAGAAGGTCGCCCTGCGGCTCAAACTCATCCGGGCCTATCCTTCCAGGGACAGAGCCCGTCTGGAGGAGGTGCGTGAAGACGCCGGTGGGGTGGCAGACGCCATGGAACAGCTTTCCGAATCGTTCCGCCGTCAGTGGTACAGGAGGAACAAACCGCAGGGATTCGAGGAACTCCAGTGCCGGCTGGCCGGACAGTCCGTGCGGCACAGGGAACTGCAGAAGCGAATCGATGAACTGCTGTCCGGTGAAACCGATAGTATTCCGGAATTGGATGAAGTTCTTTTCCGGGAGACACCACAATAAGGATTCGCTCCCGAACGGGCTCCACCCTGCATGCGCAGAAACGCCTGCAGCGCAAACTCCTCTCCGGCTGGAATTTCACACGGGAACCGGGTACAATAGCTTCCAGGGGCTCGGCCGAAAACGGGCTTGCAGTGGATGCTTTCAAGCCTGCCTGCCGGCAGGCAGGCGTTCCTGGTTCAGCGTCGTGTATTCCGGAGTCCGGAGCCCCGAAGGGGCTCACTACGAATCTGTTGCGACCTTTTCGGCTGCGCTTGCTGCGCATGTACCGAAAAGTGCATGTTGATGCGTATTCCAGGACCGTCTTGCAGGGGACCTTCTGTTGCACGGGGCGCCGGCGGGGCGCGGGAACCTTTTATACGGGAGGCGCTGGCATGGAAAAGGATATCTATGAATGCGATCGGTGCGGCAAAAAATGGACCGGTACGGGTCCGACGGGAGAGGGTGGTGCAAAGCAGCAGTGCAGAAGATGCAATCAGTGGGTTTTGAGCGATGCGGAGAAGGAAAAGCTAAGGGAAGAAAGGGAAGAGAAGGAATGGGAAGCGTTGCTGGAATCCGAGGAAGCGAAGCTGGAAAGAAGGGGGGGGCCGGCGGAAGGGCTGGATGTTGTCATTGCGATAAAAATCGCAATTGCGATTATTTTTATTCTTGCAATCATTTATCTTCTTCGGGCATTTATATCGTGACATCCTCAACAACACATGACTTCGACATCGTTGTCGTTGGGGCGGGTCATGCCGGATGCGAGGCGGCGCTGGCGGCTGCGCGCATGGGGGCAGACACTGCTCTGCTGACCATGAATCCCGACTCTGTGGCACATATGAGTTGCAACCCGGCCATCGGCGGCGTCGCCAAGGGGCAGCTTGTGCGCGAGATCGACGCCCTGGGCGGGGAGATGGGCAAGGTGATCGATGCCACCGGGTTGCAGTTCAGAATGATAAATACCAGTAAGGGTCCTGCAATGCACTCCCCGCGTGCACAGGCCGACAAGGACGACTACAAACGTGAGATGAGAGCACGGATCGAAGCGCAGGAGAACCTGTCGCTGATCCAGGATCTCGTCGAGGACCTCTTCGTTTCCGGAGGCCGTATCAACGGGGTCGGTTGCCGCAGCGGGAAGCAATTCCGTTGTGGTGCGCTCGTGCTTGCCACCGGAACGTTCCTTGGCGCGGTCCTCTACCGCGGACGGTGGCGTTCGGAAGGGGGAAGAATTGGTGAGATCAGCGCCCGCAAACTTTCCTCGGGCCTGGAAGAGGCGGGTATCGAACTCGGCAGGTTCCGAACCAAGACGCCTCCCCGGGTTGACGGACGGACGATTGCGTTCGGGCGTATGGAGGCCCAGTATGGCGACCCCGTGCCGCGTCCGTTCAGCTTCTCCACCGCCTCCCTCGACGGCGAACAGGCGCCGTGCTACAGGACTTCGACAGTGCAACGCACCCATGAAGTCATACGCAAAGGGCTTGGGGATCTTCCCGCGGAAACGGCGAAAACGGTTGGTTCCCCGCGCTACTGCCCCTCGATCGAGACGAAAGTCCTGCGTTTTGCGGATAAGGAAAGCCATCCGCTGTTTATTGAGCCGGAAGGTCGAAATACTGTGCAATATTACTGCAACGGGCTCTTCACCTGCCTGTCCGCCGAGGTTCAGGACGAGATGATCCGCACGGTACCGGGGCTCGAGAACGCGGAAATAATGCTGTACGGTTACGGGGTGGAATACGATTACGCCCGTCCCCATCAACTGTGGCCCTCGCTGGAAAGCAAGAAAGTGGGCGGTCTGTTCCTTGCCGGGCAGGTCAACGGGACCAGCGGATACGAAGAAGCGGCCGCGCAGGGGATTATGGCGGGGATCAATGCTGCAAGGAAACTGAACGACCTTCCCGCCCTGGTACTGGAGCGGGACGAAGCGTATATCGGTGTGCTGATCGATGACCTGGTAACGAAGGGGACCGAAGAGCCGTATCGCATGTTCACTTCGCTCGCAGAATACCGCCTGCTGCTCCGTCAGGACAACGCCGACAGGCGCCTCATGAAATATGGATACGAGAACGGCCTCGTCGATCCCGGGCGGTGGTCGGCCCTTGAGCGAAAAGAGGAGAAGATCGGGCAACTTTGGGCACACCTCGAGTCCCACCGGCTGAACGGCAGCACGCTTGCTAAAATGTTGAGCAGGCCTGAGACGGAGCTCAAAGACCTGGTGGAGGCGTTCCCGGAACTCCGGCGTTTTGCGGTGGATGAGGAAGTTTGCGAGCAGGTCGAGATCGAGGCGCGATATGCCGGATATTTCGAGCGACAGAGGCGCCAGGTCGAAAAGTTCAAACGTTCGGAACAGATCAAAATTCCCCGCTGGCTGGACTATGATTCGATCCCGGAACTGCGCACCGAAGCAAAAGAAAAACTGTCCGGTGTCCGCCCCCTTTCCCTTGGCCAGGCATCGCGTATCAGTGGCATCTCGCCCGCGGACATAACCCTGCTGATGCTCTATATCGAAGGGCGGAAACGTGGGGGGTGATCCGATCGTTGGGGCGCCATTTATGTTGACGAGTCGGAAACGGGTGATTCGCCGGGGGTTCTCGGAGCATTTTCACCCCGATGGACCGGCAGGACTGCACGGTCCGGGTCAGGACCGGAACCCTTCCGGATGCCTGCTGTGCCATTGCCAGGCGGTCCTCACGATGTGATTTAAATCGGTGAATTGCGGTTCCCATTGCAATTCATCCATCACTTTTTGCGGGTCATTGACCAGTGCGGGCGGATCGCCGGGCCGCCGGGCGCCCATCCGCACAGGCACCTCCCGGCCGCTGACCTCCCTCACCGTCTCGATCACTTCCCTGACCGAATATCCTCTCCCGGCGCCGAGGTTGTAAATCAAAGGCGCCTTTTTTCCCAGGGCCTCCAGCGCCTTCACATGCGCCGATGCCAGGTCGAGCACGTGGACATAGTCCCTTACGCACGTGCCGTCGGGGGGCGGATAGTCATCGCCATAGACCGTTATGCCGTCCCGTTGTCCCATAGCCGCCTGGATGACAAGCGGGATGAGGTGCGTTTCCGGATCGTGGTCTTCACCGATCGAGCCGCCGGGCATTGCCCCGGACGCGTTAAAATACCTGAGCGAGGCGTATTTCAGCCCGTAGGCCGTCGCGTAATCGGCCAGGATCGCCTCGACCATGGCTTTGGTTTTCCCGTAGGGGCTGATGGGATGGAACGGGCAATCTTCGGTTATGGGCACCCTGTCGGGTATGCCGTAGACGGCGCAGGAACCGCTGAAGACGAGATGCTTTACCGCACACCTGCGCATGGCTGAGAGCAGGGTGAGGGTGTTGACGAGGTTGTTATGGTAGTATTTTTCCGGATCGTCCACGGATTCCCCGACGTTGATGCTTGCGGCGAAGTGCATGACGGCATCGGCCCGGCAGTGGTCGAGCGCCTGCGTCAGGGCCGGGAAGTCGGAAAGATCCACAGTATGGAGCGGCACTCCTTCGACCGCCGCGGCATGCCCGGACGAGAGGTTGTCGAGCACGAGAACCTCGTGTCCGTTTTTCCGGAGTTCCATGACGGCGTGAGAGCCTATGTAGCCGGCCCCGCCGGTGACTGCGACGTTCATGTATCTGTCTCCGTTTTGTCGAAAGTGAGCATTGGCGCCTTATTCTGGCATGGGTCCATATTATCGCCGATAAGAAAGCCCATAGCAAACATAACCTTTGATTCGGGGTGTATTTTTGATTCGGGGGCTGCTCTCAGCAAGTTGTTTGATGTAAGTGGTATAAAGTGTTTTGGGTCCCCTGGAATGGCCCTTGCACGCGTTTTTCGCCCCCGAAAACGGATAGGGATAAGCAGTTGAGGCGTCTCTTCAGGGTTTTATCACAAGTCATTGTTTTTGCTTGCGAAAGATTATCATGTCTTTTAAAATGCAAAGCGGGCGTTTTCATGCCGCGGCAGGGGGGATCACCTGTGGCATTGTCGCTGCTGCTGCAAGGAAATGGTGCAGTTATGGCGAACTGACCGGTGAAAAGGGCTCCGGGAAAACTAACAGCACAAACCGCTTTCGGAATCGGAAGGGGGCAGCATAAGTGATAGCAACAGAAAAGTTTCCAGGATACGAAGAATTCGATCCGCTTGTACCGGTCTGGTGTGTGACCCCGCGGCGCCCCGGGTGCATACATCGTTTTTTCGATACCTCGCCCATCAGTCCGTCAGGGCGTTATCTGGCTGTTTTCCAGCTCCCTTTTGAAGACCGTCAACCGGAGCCCGGTGAAAAGGGCAACGTCTGTATTGTTGACCTCCGGACCGGAGAAGATTGGGTTGCGGCTGAGACCTGCGGCTGGGAGCCGCAGATGGGCGCCAATATCAACTGGGGCGCATCCGACCGGCAGTTGTTTTTCAACGATGTGGATACCGATGGTTGGAGGCCTTTTGCGTGGCGGCTCGATCCTTTGACCGGGGAGCGCCGGCGTATGGAGGGCACCGTTTATCATGCTTCTCCTGACGGCAGGTGGCTTATTTCAGCCAATATGGGCACAATGCGCAAGACACAACCCGGCTATGGAATTGTAATACCAGAGGCCAACGTGCGTCGCAACGTCGGACCGGCGGTCGACGACGGTTTTTTCATAACCGATACAAAAACAGGTCGTTCTCACCTGCTGGTCTCCATCAGAGATTTGGTTACGCAATCCTGTCCGCCTGTGCAAATCGATGATCCGGAAGGCTGCGAAGTTTACGGTTTTCACAGCAAGTTCAGTCCGCAGGGGAATTGGCTTATGTTGAGTTTGCGGTGGTTCCCGGCGGGCGGTGAACCCGTTTGGAATGCTTTTGCTGCGGGAAACGTGGATGTGCGCTTTGCCTGGGTCACTGCGCCTGTGGAGGGAGATGCAATGCACTGCGCGGTGGGGCCGGAACAATGGGAAAAAGGCGGTCACCACGCCACATGGTTTCCGGATGGTGAAAAGATATCCATGAATCTCAAGATCGACCGGGACGAAATGCGTTTTGTGGAGGTGGAAAGAAACGGGAGCGGGCTTCGCGCAATGCACGACCGCCTTACAGGTTCGGGCCATCCGACGCTCCATCGGGATGGGCGTTTTCTGCTGACCGACAGCTATATTTACGAACCGACCGCTTATGGCGACGGCACCGTACCCCTCCGCTGGGTCGATTTGCTGACAGGTCGGGAACAGGCCCTCATTCGTATCAATACAGAAACACCTTTTCAGGGGGAGGATAGCACACTGAGAGTCGATCCGCACCCGGCCTGGGACAGAGCCTGGCGCCGGGTCGTATTCAACGGATTTGTGGACGGGACCCGGCGAGTGTTTATCGCCGATCTGAAAGCTCTTACCGGGAATTAACTCGCATTTCATAAACCAAAGGCAAAAATTAAGATAAACGAAGCAACAAAAGTATGGTGAGTCGCTTTCTTCAGGGTCTGAGATCCTGCAGTGTGTATCGGCGCCGGACATAACGGCGGTTGACCTGCCTGCTGCAGGCAGGCCCTGCGGGCGCGTCCTCCGGGCCTGAGCGAAAGTATTTCCTCTGGCCTCTACTGAGGTGAGCCCCGACAGGGGCGGCGACATACATAGCCCGCGGTGAACGGGGTGAGCCGCGGGGAACCGTATTGATTATCCATACCCAGCCCTGGAGGGGCGTGACAACCTTCGCATCCGGATTTTGTTTCGCCCCTTGCGGGGCTGTTTTTTTGTGCTCTCCCCTTTCCCCGGGCTCCCTGTCTGCGCCTGCCTGTCGCTTCCGCGACGCAGACGGGTGCAACCTGCCTGCCATGCGATGGCGCAGGCACGGCGCACAGGCAGGTTGTTGAAATCGGCCCTTCGGGCCTGCGCACTGACAACGCCTTCAAAATTGGTCGGACACCCCGCAGCAGAGGCGGCGGGAGCGGCGTTTGCTTTCTGCCGCGTCTGCGCCACGGAGAACGCGTGAAGTATGCGCCTTAATTGCTGTTCTTG
This sequence comes from Candidatus Brocadiaceae bacterium, assembly GCA_003551565.1. GTDB lineage: Bacteria > Planctomycetota > Brocadiia > SM23-32 > SM23-32 > PUMZ01. The sequence continues at coordinate 14,510 of PUMZ01000390.1, forward strand.
AAGTTTGCGGACAATCCTGGTGATCAGGACCACAGCTTCGTGATTTCGTCCTGTGCAAATACCGGCATGGCATGGGTGGTGCGGTCGTTGCGCACAAGATTTATGCCTTCGGCCGGGTCCGTCATCTCGCCGATATCCTTGCAATGGATATCTTCCCCGGAAAGGGCCGCGATGACATCTTCTGCTGCATCGGGGGCCACGCAGATCAGCAGCGCCCCGCTGGCGATCACCCCCAGCGGGTCCAGTCCCAGTTTCCGGCAAAACCTTCCTCCCGGTTCCAGGACGGGTATGTCCCATTCCCGCACGCTCAAACCGAGCCGGCAGGCCCGAGCGAGCTCCCACAACCCCGTTGCCACTCCGCCTTCGGTCGGATCGTGCATGGCATGGACACCGCCCGTTGCACACGCTATCCGTGATTCTTTCAGAACGCTGATGCCGGGATCGTCCAGAAACCCCCGGGCAACATCCAGTTCCTCTCCGGAGAAGGCCCCCGAGAGCTTCTCCCCCTTTTCCCGTGCGATGATCGCCGTCCCCTCGATCGGAATGCCTTTGGTAAGGAGGATGCGATCGCCCGGTCGCGTCCGCTTTTTATCCACCAGTTCGCCCTGCGCCGCCTCGCCCAGCATCTGGCCGGCAAGTATCGGCCGGTCAAGGCCGGCTGTCACCTCGGTATGCCCACCGCAAAGCGTGCACCCCGTATCCTTCAGCGCCGCCTTGAGGTCGGTCCAGATTTCCCTTACGAGCGCTTCATCCGTCCGTCCCTCGGGCAAAAGCATGGTTACCAGGAACCATTTCGGCTTTGCACCGGCCGTGGCCAGATCATTGGCGTTGACATGGACCACGTACCACCCGATGCGCTCGGAGGCGAAAGTGATCGGGTCGCTCTTGGCGACCAGATACCCGTCGGCCATGCGGATGGCACAGACGTCCTCGCCCACCGCCGGGCGGAGCACGACCCGATCGTCGTTGATCCCCAGGCCGTCCAGCAATTCGGCCATCAGCGCGGGGTCAAGTTTTCCCGGCGCAAACTTCCGCATAATAGGGATAGCCCTCACTGATCGAGTATGATATCCGCGCACCTTTCCAGGTTCTGTTCCTCGACGACATGCGTTGCGGCATGGCGCACCTGCGCTTTTTCAGGGCATATCGCTATGGCGGTGGCGGCCGCCCTGAACATCGCCACATCCGCAACGCCGTCCCCGACCGCCACCACGCGGTTGGGGCTGACGCCGATCCGTGCCATGATCTGTTGAAGAATTTCTCCCTTGGAATTGTACGGCACATCGAGTTGTATTTCACCCGTAAGTTTTCCCCCGGCGACCACCGCTTTGTTGGCGAAAATATCCTGCACGCCGCATTCGCAGGCAAATCTGCGTGCAACGCACATCAGTCCGTTGCTGATCAGGGCCAGATGGACGCCGCGCTTTTTCAACTCTGCCAGCAATTGCCGGCATCCGGGCATAAACCGCACCCCGGCGGCGGCCGAACGCAGCATCTCAACCGGAGCGCCCTGCCATGCGGACACGTCCAGTCTTGCAAACTCATCGTATCCGAGTTCTCCGGCCCGGAATCTGAGCCAGTAGGGTTCCCCGTGCGATTGCCAGGTATTGTTTTTTCTGTGCATGATCTCCCACACGGTAGGGTCCCTGGTCAGGCAGCCTTCCATGTCGAAGGCGGCAAGTTGTGTTTCGCGGCGGTCGGTCATATCCATCCTCCGGCCCGGCGGCGTCAGGGATAAATAACGGCTTTGATCACACCGTCGCGGTAATCCCGGGTGCATTCGAAAGCCTTCTGCGCTTCCCGGAGCGGGAACTCATGAGTGATCATTCCGTCCGCATCGAACCGGCCCGTTTCGATCAACTCCAGGGCTTCGTCCGTCTTATCGAGGCTGCGCCTCCCAAAAATGACGTTCAGTTCACGGCGCCGCGCGGCATCGACGGCAAACGGAACCTCTCCGGCGGGCGGTATGCCTTCAATGATGACAAGGCCGTGTATGCGCGACAGCTTTGCCGCCTGCAGGATTGATCCCGATTCGCCGCCGGCTTCGATAACAACATCAACGCCGTTGTGCCCGGTTGCGGCATCGATAAAATTCTCAAAATCATCTTCGTCTTCCACGCGGCATATTTCCGTGGCGCCGTAGCGCAGGGCGGCATCCGCCCTCGGGCCGATCCTCTCCGAGACATAAACAGCCCCGGCATTCCGGAGGCGGGCGCAAAAGGCCGAGACCAGGCCGATGGGGCCGGCGCCGATGACGGCATAGCTCTCGCCGCCTCGGGGTTTGACGAGGTTGTCGATGATGTAGAGGCCGATAGCGAGAGGCTCGCACAGGGTTGCCCGGGCGTAGGTGATTGAGTCCGGTATGGGGTGCAGCTGAGAGCGAGCGACCAGATAGTACTCGGAAAGGCAGCCCATCACGCCGGCGGAGCCGGCGAACTGCACGTTGGGGCATACGTTCTTCTCGCCCCTGACACACCATTCGCACGTGCCGCAGGGGAGATCCGGCGCGCACAGCACCCGCTGCCCTTCGGCGACATCGTCGACTCCCGCGCCGAGCTGCGCCACGTCGCCGGCGAACTCATGTCCCAGAACAAAAGGATAGATCGTGCCGGATTCGTGGTCTCTCCAGCCGGCAAAATAATGCGTATCGGACCCGCAAACCCCTACGGCCCGCACGCGCACCAGCACCTGGCCGGGGCCCGGTTCCGGTCTGGCCTGATCGCGTATCTCGATCCTGTTCGGTTCGACAAGTACGGCGCTTTTCATTGCGGTTCTCCTGTAGTTGGAAGGTCGGAAGACAGGATATTATGAAGAAACGGTGTAAAATGCAAGGTGAAACCCATTGTTTCCATCTTTTCCAGGCGCCGGGGGGGCTGGCCGAAAACCCGGCTCGTAGTGGACGCTTTCAAGCGTCCCTTAGAGGTAAGTCCTCGTTGTTTCCCCACCGGCACAGGGCACAGTGGGGATTGTGCTTGCGCATTCAATGCAAACGCACGAGCCTGCTTTCAGCCCAAGCTTAATGGTTATTCCCCGGGTTAATGTGGCACTTTTCGGACTCCGGAGTCGCTGAAGGGGCTCGCTACGAACCTATCGTAACCTTTTCGGCCATACTCCTGGTATATCCACATCGGCACATAATTATCGATGTGCAGTAAAGTGATAATTCGTTGGCCTTATGCCGTTCGTCGTCTGCCGTTGCCGTTTTTAGAATTTTTTCAAGTTCCGTCCTGGAAGAGTGTTAGTTCTTGTGCGCTTGCACCGCGCCAAAAAATCGCTTACATTGTATGAGGTAACTTTTGACTGAATGCCTGCTGCGAAAAAGCGGCATCCGATCATAAAAGCAGCCAAACCAGCGGCAATGATCATACAATGGCGGAAAACGAGTTTCAAGATAAGGATTCACAGCAGCTGCCTTCCCGGCCCCTTAAAGGCCATGCCTGGAAAGCGTTCCGTTACCTTTTCAAGCGTTTATTGACCCTCTTCGTAACCGTTATCATCGGCGTATATCTGACGATCCTGGTGGCCAACATGGGCGGGGCGGTTGATGCTATCCGGGAAGGGCAGATCAGCGAACGTGTGTATGCGGGTGTCAGCGCGGATCCGGAATTTCAGGAACTCAGCTCCGAAGAACAAAAGGAGATCATCGAGCGTCGTATCGAGCGTGAACGCCGTCGGCTCGGGCTGGACACTCCGTTCATCGTTCGCAGTTTCACCTATCTTTTCACGGCGATGACACTCGATCTGGGCCGTGCCGAGGACATGACAAGCGACAGCGGTTCGCGGCGCGTGCGGATTATTCTTCTGGAGCGGCTTCTTCCGACACTCATACTGTTCGGGCTGGCGGATCTGATTCTTTTTTTCTGCGCCGTCACAGCAGCGCTTTACCTCTCACGCCGCTACGGCAGCAAGCTCGACCGGATGATTGTCGGCATGGCCCCGACTTCGGCCGCACCATCGTGGTTTTACGGCATTTTTTTGTTGTTTATCTTTGCAATTCTCCTGGGGTGGTTGCCCTTTGACGGGATGGTGGATTCCCCTCCGCCGGAAGGCTTTGCGTATGTGCTGAGCGTTGCAAGGCACATGGTGCTGCCGCTGGGCGCGATCGTGATCAGCGCCGTTTTCCTGGCTATTTATTCGTGGCGAACGTTCTTCCTCATCTATTCGCGGGAGGATTACGTGGAGATGGCCAAAGCGAAGGGGCTGTCCTCTTTTGCCATCGAAATGCGTTACATACTCCGCCCCACGTTACCGACAATCGTGACGAGTTTTGCCCTCATGCTCATCTCCATGTGGATGGGGGCCATCGTGCTCGAGACGGTCTTTGACTGGCCGGGGCTTGGGGGATTGCTGTTCGAGGCCATAAAAATGCCCGAAACCCCTGTCATCATAGGGTCCGTGATTATTTACGCCTATCTCCTGGCGCTGACCGTGTTCCTGCTCGATATCGCCTACACGATACTGGACCCGCGAGTGAGGGTCGGGTCGGAGGGAAAACATGAGCGGTAGAATTGCAAGAGCGCTTGGCGAATTGAAGGAGTACCCTTCGGCCGTTTTCGGTATTTTCATCATCGCCTCGCTGGTATTTCTGGCCGTTTACAGTGTTATTGCGATACCGCACCGGGAGGCCGTCAGGTTGTGGCGCGCCGAGCGCGGCATATGGGACAAGACGCCGCGTTATGCGCGTCCTGCGTGGTTCAACTGGGTGCCGGGAGTCAATCTGCCGAAAACAATCATCGTGGATTCCGGTTCCGAAGAAGCCCGGAAAGAAGTGACCGACATCGGTGGGGGGATGCGGGTGGTTTCCATAACGCTGCCGTTCCGGTTCGATTACGATGCGTTTCCCAGCGAAGAATCACTTTTCATTGAGGCCGGCCACAGGGTTTGGGCTACGATCAGCTGGACGACACCCGACGGCAGGGACATCGAAATACTGGATGATGAGGTCGCAGCCGGTAGGTTGCGGATGTCACGAATACCCGGCCTGCGCGGGAAGCTGCTTGGCCGGCCGGCGCATGTCGGGCTTTTTGCGGCGCCCGGAAGCGAGCCGCCCCGGGTGCAAAAGGGCGATTACAAGCTCCGGGTGGAAGCGGTGGTCTTCGATGAAGAGGCGGACTTCGACGTCGAACTCGTCGTTTACGGCCGCCTGTACGGCGCCGCCGGCACCGACCACCGGCGCAGAAGCCTGACGGTCGCTCTGTTGCGAGGCACTCCCATAGCGCTGGCCTTTGCCTTCCTTGCGGCCGTGGGATCCACACTGACCACGATGTTCATAGCGGCGGCGGGAGTCTGGTTTGGCGGGATGGTGGATGCCGCCATCCAGCGGATTACCGAGGTGAATATGATACTGCCTGCACTTCCCATTATGATGATGCTGGCCACGCTGGATCCCGCCCGCTTCCGGAACATCTGGGGGATGCTGGCTGTGGTGATCCTGCTGGGGATATTCAGCGCCGGAATAAAAACGTACAGGGCGGTTTTCCTCCAGGTGAAAGAATCACCCTATATCGAGGCGGCGGAGGCTTACGGTGCGGGCAATCTGCGCATCCTGACCAGGTATATGATTCCCAAGGTGTTGCCGATGCTGGTGCCGCAGTTCGTTGTGCTCATACCTTCGTTCGTCTTCCTCGAGGCCACCCTGGCCATACTCGGGGTCGGGGATCTGCACCGGCCGACATGGGGCAAGGTGCTGAACGAGGCATACCGGGAAAATGCCCTGCTCGACGGTCACTACCACTGGGTGGTGTTGCCGGCGCTGTTGCTCATTCTGACCGGGCTGGGGTTTGCGATGGTCGGATTTGCGCTGGACAGGATTTTCAACCCGAGGCTGAGGAGTCAATGAAAATTGTTTTTCCGCTTTTGAAAAGCTTTCGTGGAGCCATTCCGAATCTGCGGAACCGGGACTTTTCCCCATGGCAATAAACGGCACACAGAACGGCGTTCCGGCGCTTGAAACCAGGGGTCTGCACCTGCATTTCAAAACGTCGAAAGGGGTTATCCATGCGGTCGATAACGTGGACCTGAAGCTCGAAAAGGGGCGCACGACCGTCATCCTTGGTGAATCGGGGTGCGGGAAGAGCTCGCTGGCAAGAGCAATATTGAGGCTGCTTCCCAACAACGTGGCGCGCTATGACGGCCAGGTGTTGCTCGGCGGCAACGAGCTGATGCAGCTGAGCGACGAACAGTACAGGACGACAGTCCGGTGGACAAAGGCGTCCCTCGTGCCCCAGGCGGCGATGAACTCGCTGAATCCCGTTATGAAAATAGCCGCACAGATCGCCGAGCCGCTTTACGTGCATAAAATAGCCCGCTCCCGCCGTGACGCCATGCGGAGGGTGCGGGAGGTGTTGAAACTCGTGGGCATTCCCGAGGATTTTCTCGGTCGATATCCTTTCGAGTTCAGCGGAGGAATGCAGCAACGCGCCGCCATTGCCATGGCGCTTGTGGCCGGGCCGGAAGTGGTGATACTGGATGAACCCACTTCCGCGCTGGACCTGCTGACTCAGGCCAACATCATGAACACCCTGAAGCAAATCAAGTGGGAGCTCGGTATCACCTTCATACTGATCACCCACGACATATCGACCTCCAGCGAGCTGGCCGATGATATCGGCATCATGTATGCGGCGTGGCTGGTGGAGCGCGCCCGGGCGGACGACTTTTTTGCCGATCCCCTCCATCCGTATTCCAGGATGCTGCTGGACAGTGTGCCGCGTTTGCATGAAGTGAAGGAACCGGAAGCGATACCGGGCGCCCCGCCGGATCTGCTGCATCCGCCCGGAGGGTGCCGTTTCGCGCCGCGCTGTCCCCGCAGGTTCGAAAAGTGCGGCGTGGAGCCGCCTTTGTTCGAACCGCGGCCCGGAACGGGTGTCAAATGCTGGCTGTACGAGCCGTGAGGCGGCGTGGGAACGCTACGTGGGCGGTTCCCGGGCCGTTATGTCCGCCCACTGTTGACCGGCGCCTGCGGGGGGGTAACGGGCTTGTATCAGTTATGGCGGGGCGTTTTGAGTGCGCACGCCGGAAGTGTTTTTTGCATGGACCTCAAGTTGACAGAGAACGCAATGACGTTGAAAATAGGGGTGATCAGCGATATCCATTATGCCGGCGAGGATCCCGTTGGAAGACGGCGGGGGGCCATTGGTGATATCCTGTTGCGCAAGACGGTGGAGAGACTGAACAGGGCGATCCGTCCGGACATTACCGTGCTGCTGGGAGATATTCTCGATGAAGGGGATGCGCCCGGCGCCGGGCGCATGCGGCGCGAGTTGCGGGAGTCCATCGATCTCCTCCAGTCGCCGGTGATTGTTTTGCCCGGGAATCATGATGGCAAGAGCGAAGAGTTTTATGCCGATTTTCCGCGGCCACAGCCATATGTGGACATCAAGGGGCATCGGCTGGTGCATTTTATCGATCCCGAAGAGCCGGGATATAATGCGCGCCGCGAAGAGGGAAATCTGGAGCGTATGCGCGCAGCGCGGCAGGGGTTCCAGGGCCCGGTTATCATGCTCCAGCACACCGCGCTTTTTCCTCCGGGCGCCTGCGGGTGTCCCTACAATTATACCAATATCGAGGACATTCTCGATACGATGAAAGACTGCGGCATACGCCTTTCGATCAGCGGTCATTTTCATGACGGAGCCGGGCCGCTTCAGCACGAACACGGGCACGGGGTTTTCATCATCAGTCCGGCGCTGTGCAGGGAGCCGTTCGGGTTCCTTGAGGTCGATATCGACGGAGCAGATGTGCGTGCAACCGCTCACGAGCTGCGTATGCCGGAGGAGCTTGAGCTTGTCGACTATCACGTTCATACCCCGCTGGCGTATTGCAGCCGGGATATGGATTATGCGAAGAGTACGGAGCTGGCACGCACCTTCGGCCTGGCGGGGATAGCGTTTGCCGAGCATTCCGGACAGCTGTATTTCTCCGCGGATGATTACTGGAGCCGGCGGTTTCTGGACATCGGCCTGGAGAATGCGTCGTCGGAAGACAACAGGATGGAAGAGTATCTCCGGCGGGCGCGCTGTTTCCCGTCCTTAGCGAAGGTCGGTCTTGAGTTGGACAACGACTACGAAGGACGTCCTGTCGTGCGCGACGAAGACCGACGACGCGTCGATCTTCTGCTCGGCGCGCCGCATACGGTATGCGAACTCCTCAAACCCGAACCGGATCCGGAGGTCGCGGCTGATCAGTTTCTGAACGTTCTGGAGAATCTTGCCTCCTCGGGAATCCATATTCTCGTGCATCCCTTCAGGGCGTTTAGACGGCCGGGCGTTGCGGTACCGCAACGGCTTTTCGAACCGACTGTCCGGATCCTGAAGAAATACGATGTTGCGGCGGAAATCAATTACCATATTAACGCGCCGGACCGGGATTTTTTCGCCACCTGCCTGCGCAACGGCGTCAAGCTCGCATTCGGCAGCGATTCCCATGAGCTCTACGAGGTGGGCGAGTTCTACTATCATCTGCGGCTGATCGGGGAATGCGGCTATGATGGTGATTTGAGTGATATTTTACTGGATTACGAGGGAATTGCGGGGAAATCATGAGGCGGGGTCCTGGTCTGCACGTGCATACGTATCCGTCCGTTTGCATTCGGGCCGGGGAGGAGGACGGCGGCCGTGTTATGATTTTTGCGTGGCACCGGGCGCCATGTTTTATACCCTTGCGTTAAGAGTAAGGGACAGCGGATTGCGGTAACCTTATTTTTCTCTGGAAACATGCCTGAAACAGACGACAATCTGCTCACCGTCAAAGATCTGCGCACATGGTTCGAACTGCGCAAGTGGGGTTTTTTCCATGCCGGGCGCGTCAGGGCCGTTGACGGCGTCTCATTCGACGTCAAGAGGGGGGAGGCGGTGGCGATCGTCGGCGAGAGCGGCTGCGGCAAGAGCACCCTGGCCCGGACCATACTGCGTCTTTACAAACCGGTTGCAGGTTCCATCAGTTTTGAAGATCGCGATACCGCCGGCTTCTCGGGTAAAAAACTGAAACACTATCGCTCGCGATTGGGCTATGTGCAGCAGGACCCCTACGGCGCCCTGCCTTCGTTCATGAACATACGCCGGATACTGGAAGAACCGATGATCGTTCACGGGATCAAAGGTCGTGCCCGGCGCCGTGATAGAATCGAAAGGGCTCTGACCGAATTGAACCTGACTCCTGCCGGTGACATACTGCCGAAGTTTCCCCATATGCTCAGTGGCGGCCAGCAGCAACGCATCGTCATAGCACGTGCATGCATCCTCGATCCGGACCTGATCGTGGCCGACGAACCGGTTTCGATGCTGGACGCCTCGGTACGCATCAACATCCTGCAACTGCTGAAAACTGTGCAGAAAACACATAACGTCGGGCTGATCTATGTCACGCACGACCTCTCGACCGTGCGTTATTTCTCCGACAGGATACTGGTTATGTATGCGGGAAGGATGATCGAGCAGGCGCCCGTCGAAGAGATACTTACAAACCCGCTCCATCCCTACACAAAGGCCCTGATTGACGCCATTCCCGATCCTGATGCCGAGAATGCAAAATCGTTGCGCGAAGTTCCGCCGGGAGAAGCCCCGAGCCTGACCGCGCCGCCGCCCGGCTGCCGTTTTCATCCCCGGTGCGTCCGGAGGATCGGGGGGCTTTGCGAGTGCGAGTTTCCCCCTGTCTTTGAACCGCAAGAAGGACATAAAGTGGAATGCTGGCTGTATCGGGAGGAATGAGGAGTTCCGGCCGGTACATGCCGGAATTTTGTTCCGTTGCATCAAACGGCGGCGGGCCTGAGTAAAAGCCCGCCCCCGGGCCTCTTTTGGGGTGAGCCCCGGCAGGGGCGTGACAACCTTCGCATCAGGATTTTGTTTCGCCCCTTGCGGGGCTGGTTGAATTGCGTGTTCTCTGTTTCCCCGGGCTCCCTCCGGTCGCCCGGGGCTACCTGCCTGCCATGCGATGGCGCAGGCACGGCGCACAGGCAGGTTGTTGAAATCGGCCCTTCGGGCCTGCGCACAGGCAGGCGGCGTTTGCTTTCTGCCGCACCTGCACCACGGAGAACACGTGAAATAAGCGGGCTATGTTTAATAAGAGGTAGCACAGATGCGCATGAAGAAGAGCAAAAGATTGGAAATCGCGGAGACCCCGGGAGATATCAGCGAAGTGCGCGGAGCCGGCCACCTGCCGGGCGGCAGGTGGTACGAGGCGTCTTCCGTCGGGGCGGGGCTTGTTTTTGCTATCGAGCCGGGAGACCTCGAAGAGAACAACTGGCTCACATTCGACATGCTCCTCGACGGGGAGCACCTCGCGGTGTTTTGTCTGAACATCAAGGAGGAAGGACAGGAAGATGGATTTTCGCTGCGATTCGGCCTTTTGAACCGCTGTTCGGCCCGGATTCGCATGCCTCTGGAAATCATGAATCAGGGGAAATGGAGGCTCGGGAGGGAAGGTGCATGGCTCAAGCCGTCGTGTTCGGGAGAACGGATCGATCCGGCCGCGGCGGATTCCGCCGCACTCACCGTCATTCGCAAGAGCTCCGGGCCGGTGCGGTTCTGCATTACTGACGTGCTGGCGACGGCCGGGGAACCCCGGAAGTTAGACTCTCCCGTTCTCCCGGCCGGGAAACTGCTTGATGCGATGGGGCAGAGTACGATTCATTCCTGGACCAACAAGACGCACGATACAGCAGAACTGGACGAACGGCTGTCCGTCCAGCTTGCGGCGGCCGCTGAGACGATGCGGCCGGACAGGTTCACATCGTTCGGGGGCTGGAGGGAGAAGCAAGGCAGCGGCTCCGGTTTCTTCAGCACTTACCACGACGGCTCAAGGTGGTGGCTTCTCGACCCGGACGGTTACTATTTCTGGTCTGCGGGGATCAACTGTGTACGATCTTCGGTCGGGCTCAACTGCGAGGGACTCCGGGATGCGCTGGCATGGATACCCGCGACAACGGGAGAGTATTCGGACGCATGGACGGGGCGGGAGAAGGGCCGGAACCTGAACTATCTTGCTGCTAATTTTATCCGCGTTTTCGGACGGGACTGGCACAGACGATGGGCTGACATCACGCTCGCCCGGCTCAAAGGCATCGGTTTCAATACGGTCGCCAACTGGTCGGAGTGGAAAGTTGCCGCTGAATCGGCGTTTCCCTACGTCAGGCCGCTGTCCCTTTCATTCAGGAGGACGCCTTGCGTGTACCGTGATTTCCCGGATGTGTTTGCCGAAGAATTTCGGGAAGATGCCGTGGAATGTGCACGCTGCCTTGAAGAAAGCGCCGAAGACCGGGCCATGATCGGTTATTTCATGATGAATGAGCCGAACTGGGGGTTCGCTTCGGAGTGTCCGGCCGCCGGGATGTTATATACCAGCCGCGAGAACAGGAGCAGGGAAGAGCTGGTCCGTTTTCTCAGGGGACAATACGCGGATGAAGCCTCCCTGGCCCGGGCCTGGAAGATGGAGGTGAGTTTTCAGAAGTTGCGCGCAGGGTTGTGGCGGGAGAGACTTACCGGGGAAGCCGTCGCGGACCTTGAGGCGTTCAGCGAAGTGATGGTCGAACGTTTCTTCGGCGTACTTGCCGATGCCTGCCGCCGGGCCGATCCCAACCATCTCAACCTCGGTGTCCGCTATTTTACCGTTCCCCCGCGGTGGGCGGTCAAAGGGATGAAGTGTTTTGATGTTTTTTCCATGAACTGTTACCGGGAAGTTGTTCCGGCGGGGGAGCTTTCACGTCTGGCCGCGATGCTCGGGATGCCCGTCATGATCGGCGAATGGCATTTCGGCGCCCTCGATGCGGGGCTTCCGGCCAGCGGGATAGGCCGTGTGCGGACCCAGGCGGACCGGGGGCGGGCCTACAGACGGTACCTTGAACATGCCGCCGCACATCCGGACTGTGTGGGCGCCCACTGGTTCACCCTGTACGACCAGTCTGCTCTGGGACGGGGTGACGGAGAGAATTACCAGATAGGTTTTTTCGATATTTGCAACCGTCCTTACCAAGAGCTTTGTGCGGCCGCCGGAAGATCTCATGCCGTGATGTACGACGTGGCGGCCGGGAATTCGGAGCCTTATGACGATGCCCCCCGGTACCTGGAAAAGCTCTTCATATAGGCTGACGGCAAAGCCCTGAGCCATCCCGCATATGTCATAAACCAAAGACAATAGGTGATATAAAGGATGTAACAACGGTATGGTGGGTCGCTTTCTTAAGGGGCTGAGATCCTGCAGTGTGTAACGGCGGCGGGCCTGAGTAAAAGCATGACCCCGGGCCTCTTTTGGGGTGAGCCCCGGCAGGGGCGGCGACAACAATAGCCCGCGGTGAACGGAGTGAGCCGCAGGGAACCGCAGCGTTTTTCCACGCCCAGCCCCGGAGGGGCATGACAGCCTTTCCGTCCGGGATTTTGTTTCGCCCCTTGCGGGGCTGATTGGATTGCGTGTTCTCTGTTTCCCCGGGCTCCCTTTGGTCGCCCGGGGCTACCTGTCTGCGCCTGCCTGTCGCTTCCATGACGCAGACAGGTGCAACCTGCCTGCCATGCGATGGCGCAGGCACGGCGCACAGGCAGGTTGTTGAAATCGGCCCTTCGGGCCTGCGCACAGGCAGGCGGCGTTTGCTTTCTGCCGCACCTGCACCACGGAGAACGCGTGAAATAAGCGGGGTATCCCGCATTGTGTCGTTCTGAGTCTTATTGTGGCTCCCGTGGGAAAAGGAAGCGGGCTATTCCTGTTCTTCCACCCTGAGGTAGACGAGGTTGGGGAATCCCATCGCCCGGCCGCCCGTTGATGTGTTGTTCGAGGCCCTGATGCGCAGCCAAGGCCGTTCGGGGGTCGGGGAAAACACCCCGGTGTATTCCTTCACAAGCGGAACGCTTTCGGCTGTGACGGAATCTTCCGCTGCGATCGATTCGGTGTCCGCCCCCCCGTCGTCATCGGCGAGCGCAAATGATATCCTGGCTGTTTGCGGATCGTTCCAGGAACCGGTGCCGCGGCTTTCCCAGCTCGATTGCCGGTCCACCGCCATGCGCGCCGTGACCCTCAGCGCTTTGCCCGTGTGGTCCGTGAGATCGACGAATCCTTCGATGTTCGGCCATGCACCGGATTTTATCCCCAGCACGCATCCCCCGGAAGCATCGGGGACGAGACGGAGGGAGGGGAACCAATGAACCCGGGAAACGGCTCTTCCACCCTCTGACAACGATGAAATCAAAGCGCTGACCGCCGGATCGAGATCGTTGGAAAAATCGGTCCGGAGGATGACGCCCGGTTCAGGCTCCGGCAGGAGCCGCTCGGGCATTTCGATCCCGGCTGAAAACACCTCCTGCTCGCCCTCGCTGTTTGCCGCAGTCACCTTGACAGCAAGGATTGAACCGGCATCTTCGAGCCTCAGGCGGTATTGTTCCGAATCCGCTCCTTCAATGGGAACATCGTCCCTGTACCACTGGTAGGAGAACGCCGGTTCGGGCCATCCCGACCAGTAGCCGACTCCGGCGTAAAGATGCAGCATGGCGGAAGAAAGATGGTCCGGGCTCTCCGGAAGTGGCTCATAATATCGTCCCTGCCAGTTCGGGTAGGGGCGATAAACGATGGCCGGAATCTGCACGTTGACCGGAGCTCCGGGCTCCGGCTCACCTGCAGGAGTGGCGATTGCATAAGGATCGCTGTCCACATCGAACTTCATATTGGTGGACCACGGCCCTTTCCCTTTTTCGTTCACAAGCCGGAACTGAATATAATGCGGCAGTTTCGGTGTCAGTCCTTCGACAGCGTCCTGCACATCGATATCTTCAAAGACGCGCCATGATTTTTGATCGTCTATCGAGACCCTTGCATCGACCCTGGTCACGGGAAGCGTTGAGGCTCCGAAGTGCCCTTCAAATGATATTCCTCCGTCGATCCCTGAGACTCTGGTGTGATTTTCAGGCGGCGCATCCGGGGTCCCGGTCCATCGCGGGGCCGGTATGTGATCCCGCAGATTCCCGTAGATTTCCAATTGCCAGCCCGGCAGATGACCGGATTTCGACCAGCGGGTCAGGCGGTCGAAATACGGGATGACGGCGGCCCTGTCGTTGGTCTCGTCATCGGGGCCGGCCAGGAGTGCCATGTCGCCGGTTTCACCGTCCGGTCCGTTTTTCAGCAAACCGACCGAGAGCACCTCGAGTATGGCGGCCTGGTTTGAAACGGCCCTGTAGCGCGCCGTCAGCAACGCGCTCTCAAGGTTGCTGCTGTGCCGCCATTCAGGCGTTCCGAGGTGTTCCCGGAAGTATGTCTGATAAAACTGGTTTGCCTGCGAGCGGGAAGGCCATGGCACGGACTGACCGACCCTGTTTTCGTCAACCCAGTAGATCTGATTGACCATGTTCGACCTGATGCTTTGAGCGGCTTCGATCATTGTCCGGGACTGGAGCGCGAAAGCAGCGTGGTAAAGCAACGGCAGGGTTCCGTGATGCTGACCCGCCCCGGCGGCGCCCCTGTCCCCGGCCAGGTAGGCTCCGTAGATGTCGATCCCATGCTGGATCACCCTGTAGAGCAGGGCCTTTTTTTCGGATTCCGGCACGTCGCTGTGGAGATACAGCAGGGCGAGCGCACGCTGCGCCCCGATTCTTTCGGCCCCGCCCGTATAGGTGTTGTCGCCGGGAGTTGTCGGGATGTTGAGCCGCCGCATGGTCTCTCCTGTCGCAAGACGCCAAAGGCTCCTGTAAAATTAACTAACTATCTTCTTTTAAACGGCTTATACGCGCCGTTTCACTTGCATGTTCCTCCAGGGGATGTTATAATGTAAGTTGTTGATCAAAAAACTTTTAACA
>PUMZ01000025.1 GCA_003551565.1 Candidatus Brocadiaceae bacterium
CGGGAAGAAGGAAAGGAGACTGTTTTTTTACCACATTTTGGCCCATGTGCCAAATGACACAATTTGGGATAATTCACTGCAACACTCTGACAGGAGAAGAGGAAAATGTCTCGACTGGCTATCAACGGCGGAGAGCAGGCGGTGCCGGAGGGCCTGATAAAACCCTGGCCGCCCGTGGATGAAACGGATGAAAGGCTTGTGATGGACGCTCTGCATGCCGAACAACAGGCAAGGGGAAAGCACAACCTGGCTTTCGAAAAGGAATTCGCGGAATGGAACGGCAGCCGGCACGCCATTTTTACAAACAGCGGAACCGCCGCCCTGCATATGGGACTGGCGGGCTGCGGCATCGGCGCAGGCGATCACGTCCTGGCGCCCGCCTACACTTGGTCTTCCAGCGCAACGTGCATCCTGCACCACAACGCGATCCCGATATTCGTTGATATTGACTTCGATACTATCAACATCGATACGCGGAAGATCGAGGCCGCAATCACCCCCCGAACCAAGGCCATCGTCGTTGTCCATCTTCACGGCCTCGCGGTGAATATGGCCGAGATCATGCGGATTGCGGACAAGCACGGGCTCAAGGTCATCGAAGATGCCTGTCAGGCCCACGGGGCCACCTTCAACGGCACGAAAGTCGGCAACTTCGGGCATGCTGCGGCCTTCTCTCTGAACCAGAACAAATGCCTTTGCAGCGGGGAGGGCGGCGTTTTTGTCAGCAACGACGATGAAGTCGCCGCCAGGGCAAAGCAGCTCTGGAGCTTCGGCGAAACGCGCGCCCCCGAAGAATCCAGAGATTACCACGCTTATGCACTGGGATGGATGTACAGGAATAACGAACTTACGGCGGCGTTTGCAAGGGCACAGCTTTCAAGGTATCCTGATTACTTCAAGACACTGAGGGACAACGGCAACCTGCTGCACGAAAAACTGGAGGGTACAGACAACCTTATACGGCCGACCGAACCGGAGGGACACGTGCACAACTGGTACAATTACAACCTGAGACTGGATACGGAACAGATCGGCCGGCACGGGCCCCCGCGCGCCATGCGCGACGCCGCAGTGGAAGCACTTCAAGCCGAAGGCGTCCCTGTCAGCGTGTGGCAGAAATTCCTGTTGCCGGAGATGACCGTTTTCCAGGCAAAGAACGCCTACGGCGGAGGGTTCCCGTGGTCCATCCCCGGCGCCGACGAAGGCGTTGAATACAATCCGGAAGACTTCCCGGTCGCGCGACGGCACTGCGACACCTACATAGCCATGGTCCAGGCCTTGCGCGCCCCCAACGGTCCGGAAGTGGTCGAACGCATTGCAGAAGGAGTTATCAAGGTGTTCGAGGGAATCGGGGAACTTGATCCGGCGGAATCACAGGCGGTTACATAGCAAAACCCACATAGAAAGTTTACCGGAGTCGAAAAAATGTATCGCATCGGGCAGGAAGAAGTTGATGAACTGAAGAAGGTTATTGAGGGCGGGACGCTGTTTCGGGTGGGCAGCCCGTACCTGGCGGTAGAAAATTTTGAGAAGGAATGGGCCGGGACGATCGGCGCCGATTATGCCCTGTGCGTGAACGGCGGCACGTCCGCACTGATCGGCGGTCTGGTCGGGTTGGGTATCGGACCCGGAGACGAAGTGATCGTCCCCGGATATACGTTCATGGCCTCGGCAATCGCCGTGCTCGCCGTGGGAGCCATCCCCGTCATCGCCGAAACGGACGGGACCCTGACCATCGACCCCGAAAGCGTCGAAGACAGGATAAGCGAGCATACAAGGGCGATAATGCCGGTCCACATGATGGGGTTCCCCTCCGACATGGAACAACTGACGGAGATCGCCACAAGGCATGACCTGTTGATACTCGAAGATGCATGCCAGGCCGACGGAGGAAGCTATAAAGGGAGAAGGCTCGGAACATGGGGAGATGCCGGCGCTTTCAGCTTCAACGATTTCAAAATCATCACAGCAGGCGACGCCGGATGCGTGGTAACGGACAAAAGGGAGGTCTACGAGAGAGCGCTGATCTATCATGACGGCGGCGCGTCCTTCCGCCCCTATGCCGAAGATCTGTCGACTCCCCCCTTCATCGGAGTGCAAAACAGGGTGGGTGAACTCATCGGCGCCGTGCTGCGCGCCCAGCTCCGGCGGCTCGACGGCATACTGGCGGATCTGAGGAGAGTGAAAAAGCAGTTTTCCAGCATCCTCAAAGAAAACAGCAGCCTGCAATTTATAGAGTCGAACGACCCGGAAGGGGATTGCGGCACCACGGTGGGGCTGCGATTTCCCGACGAGACCACGGCCCGAACCTTTGCCGGGGCCGGGGGGGTCAACGGAAATCTCCCCATCGACACCGGAAAACACGTTTATGTCAACTGGGAGCCGATTCTGGAGAAAAGAGGAGCACACCACCCCGCGCTCAATCCATTCAACCTGCCGCAGAACGCGGGACTGAATATGGAATACAGCAAGGATATGTGCCCGCAGACTCTGGAAATTCTGAAAACTACGGTCTTCATACCAATGAATCCCGACTGGACGCCGCAGGAGTTGGAAGCCCGCGCAGAAGCCTGCATCAAGGCCGGGAGGGACCTGTGAGCATGGAATTTTTTGACATCAATTTTTGCACGGGTCGCAGCCGGACCGGCACGTACAAACCGGCCTCCAGCAGGGAAGATCTGCTGCATGCAATGGATGCGCTCGGAATACAGGAAGCCCTTATCTGGCATATCGCACAATTTGAAGGGGCGGCCCCGGACGGCAACCGGCTGGTCGATGACCTGACAAAGGATCACCCGCAGCTGCATGCCTGCCGGGCACTGCTTCCCCCACAGGCGGATGAGCAGGAGGCAGCGGACCTCTTTTTCAAGAACATGAAAAACAGCGGCGCCGTTGCATTGCGCCTTTTCCCGGGAGAACACCGCTTTCTGCCCAACCGGACCGTATTCGGGGAATTTATGGATCAGGTGGCGGAGCGCAAGATTCCGGTCCTGCTGTCAATCGGCAGAGGTATAGATTGGCCGGAGCTTTATGAGTTTCTTGCACAGTATCCGAACCTGGTCTGTATAATATGCGATACCGGCGTATGGGGAACCGACAGGTATTTCAGGCCGCTGATCGAGGCATACGACAATGTGTATCTCGAAACCAGCCTGCTATCGCTTGGGGACGGCGTTATGGAGGCTTTTGTGCGGGATTACGGACCGGATAAGCTCCTGTTCGGCACGGGGTTTCCGGATCGGATCCCCGAGGCGCCCATGCTGCAGCTTCTCCATGCCGATATGAAAGACAGCGAAAAGGAAGCGATCGCCGCCGGCAACAGCCGGAGGCTTCTGACGGAGGTAAGGCTATGAAACATCTATCAACGCTCTGCCGAACTTTTTGGGAAAGGGGCCGGGCCGACGACTGCCCGATTTATGACATGCACGGACATATGGGCCCCCATACGGGGATTTATATGCCGTATTCGACCGCTTCCCGGATGGTGGACCGGATGGAGAGAGCGAACGTGAAGCTGCTGGCATTTTCCCACCACACCGCCCTGTATAATCCCGAGATCGGCAACGCACAAAGCATTGAAGCGGCCCGTGCTTATCCGGAAGCTCTGAAAGCTTATTGCGTTATAAATCCAAATTACCCGGAGCTGGCGGAGAAAGAACTCGCCGCCTACGAGGACTGCAACGACGCTTACATCGGCCTCAAGTTCCACCCCTCAGGCCATTCCGCCCCCCTCTCCGGCCCCGGTTACGCCGAAGCGCTCAGGTTCGCCGACCGTAACGGTCTGCCGGTGCTGAGCCATACCTGGGGCGGCGATTCCCATTGCGGAGAGGAGGAGGTCAGGAAGATTGCCGGAAAATATCCCGGCGCCAAATTGATAATGGGACATTCGCTGCATGGAGCCTGGGAAGCGGCCGCATCGATCGCCCGCGAGTTTCCCAACGCGTACCTGGAACTCTGTGCGGTAACTGATGAACGCGCGGGCATACTGGAACAATTCGTATCGGAAGCCGGTTCGGAAAAAATCCTGTACGGCACCGATTTCCCGTGGTTCAACCACCACTATTACATCGGCGCCGTTTTGGCCGCGGACATTACGGATGACGACAGGAGAAACATCTTTTACCGTAACGCAAAACGTTTGATGGAAGATTAACTTTTGCCAGGAGGAAAAAAATGCACACGATCAGAGCCATAGGGCAGGCCATAACGTCGACGAACTACGCAACGGATCGCCTTTTCAACTTCAACCCGGAACCGGTCCGGCAGATGGCGGAAAATTTCCTCGCCTCGGGCGTCAATGAAGTCGAAATTCCGGAAGGCGTGCTCGACCCCGAAAACCGTTCCGGCGACCGCTTCCTCGACGAAGAGACCCTCAAAAAAACCATCTCCATGCTGCCGCCCCGGACCAGGGTTATATCGTCTTATTTCGGTCCGGGCACGATCGGCGATGACAATGAACGCTACCTGGCCGAGTACCGGATCAAGCTCGATCATCTTATGGCTTACTTCCCCCATTTTACCCGGACCATGCTGCATCCGCCGATGAAAGAGGTTGAGAACGCAGACGTGCGCTCCATCGTCAAAACATGGGCCGAACTGGCCCGTTACGCGGCCGAAAAACGGCCCGGCTTCCAGTGCTGCCTGCATAACCATTACGACTCCGGCTGTGAGACCGCAGACCAGTTGCGCCGGTTCCTCGCTGCTCTCGGTGAAGAAGATGAACCCGCCCTGCGGTGGGGACCGGATACCGGCCATTGCCACGGCACGAACGATGAATACCTGGATATTCTCGACGAATATGCCCCGTTGATCGGAAACCACTTCCACATCAAAGCGCGAATTGCGGCGTTCGACTCCCAGCACGGCGGCGAAGACTATGCACCGGAGCGCGATATATGGAGCAGCAAGGCCGAAAAGGGACGCGGTCTCTACAGTGGCTTCGTCAACTGTGCCGACCCGGAGATCGATACGCCGTTCAAGGAAATTTTTGCCATTATCCGGGAGAAGGCCCGGCCGGCCGATTCCGAAATCACCGCCGCTGTCGAGATCGACAACCCGCGCCAGCACCCGCGCCTGGAAGCGATGTGCAGCGTTCTTTACCTGCGCACGGTACACGGCATAGAGCCGGGCATCGAGCTCTCGAACGACGAAATCATCGAGCGCGTCTTCGCCGCCGACTGCGGCTGTGGGTGCGGATGCCAATGAAAAAAACGAAAATACTTTTGCGGAGATAGCGATACGAATAACAGAGAATTCCATATAGGATTCGGCCAGGCCGACATCACACCGCCGGAAGGACTGCCCATGGCCGGCGACCTTGATCCGCGCCGGAACCGCGGCACGGGCGATCCCCTGCTGGCAAAAACGCTCTACGCCTCGGACGGCCGCGGCGCCGTTGCCATCGCCGGCCTCGACCTGATCGGCATTCCGCGCGAGGCGGCGGACGCGGCGATCGGCGAAGCCGCACGGCAGACCGGCCTGGCGCCGGAAGCCATCCTCATCTCATGCAGCCACACCCACAGCGGCCCTTATACCACCCATCTCCTGCAACGCAACGATACGATCGACGCCGATTATGTCGCTTCCCTCCCGGGCTCGATCGCTGCCAGCATCAAACAGGCGGCTGAGGCCGCCAGACCGGCGACCATGCACCTGGGTCGCTCGCTGGTCCACCACGGTCTGCATCACCGGCGCGTGATCGTCAAGCACGACGGAAAGGCGATCAATACCTGGATGCGTGGGTTACTCGACGATTTAAATGCCACGCCACAGGTGCTGGGTTGTGCCGGCCCGATCGATCCCGAGCTCTGGGTCGCCAGGTTCGACGACTCCACCGGCCGGGTCCTGGGCATGCTTGTGAACTTCTCACTGCACGTCAATTCGCGCTTCGGCGATACGTGGTCGGCCGACTATCCCGGAGTGATAGCCGAACATATGCGGGCTGAATTCGGCGCGCAGGCAGTGAGCGTGTTCACTCCCGGCGCCTGCGCCAACGTCAACCCCACCCTTAACGGCGAACGTTGGCGGGAAGGCGCGGAACTGATCGCACAACAGGCCGTCGATGCTGCGCGCAGAGCCGTTGCTGTCGAAGACCCCGTCGCGGTCAACGCAGCACGGCGGGAGGTGACAACCGGACGGCGATCCCCGGACGAACAGCGCGACGATGCCATAGAACGGTTAAACTGGGATGGACGCGGCGGACGCAAAGATGTGTTCGGACCGGCCGCCGAACGGGTCGCACTGCTGCCGGAAAAACTCAAGATCCCCGTCAATGCCGCACGCATCGGACCGCTCGGAATCGCTTCCAACCCCGGCGAACTGTTCGTGGAGTGGGGGCTGGAAATAAAACGGCGCTCGCCATTTCCCCATACAATCGTTACCGAATTGACCAACGACGCCATTGGCTACCTGCCGGACCGCAAAGCATTCTCTGGAGAAGGATATGAAACACTGGTTGGGCCGAACAGGGTTTCTTTGGAAGGCATCGAACAGCTGGTGGACGGTGCAGTTGAATTGCTAACAGATTTGTCTGGAACTGAAAAACAGGGAGAAAACATTCTATTATGACCGCATACAGGGTCGGTCTTGCAGGGGCCAGGCGCGGCGGGGGAATCGTCCGGGCCATGGCGAATCATCCGCAATGCGAAATTGCCACCCTTTGTGATATCAATACGGAGTCGCTGGAAGCATTGGGCAAAGAACTGAACGTGCCCGACGACCGTTTGTTCACCGAATTCGATGATTTTGTGAACGCGGATTTTAACGTCGCGGTCATCGCCACTCCCATCGATTTCCATGCCGAACAGTCGATAGCCGCGATGGAATCGGGAAAGCACGTCTTATGCGAACAGACGATGGCCTACAGCATCGAAGACTGCCGGAACGTCATCGATGCCGCAAAAAAGACCGGAATGACATACATGATGGCGGAAAATTATTCGTTCTATCACTGCGTGCTCGAGTGGAAAAAGGCAATCGAAGCCGGCCGCCTGGGCAAGATATATCATGCCGAAGGCGAATATATCCACGAAATCGTCGACCTGCTGGTTGACCCTCAAACCGGGGAACGCTGCTGGCGGTACCCGCGCGCACCCATCTGGTACTGCGGACACAGCCTCGGGCCGTTGCTGTTCATGATGCAGGACCGGGTTGTCAGAGCAACCGGGGCGACGCCCGGCAGAAACATGTATCCGGACGAAGAAAGCGTCAGCTTCCTGGATATGGAAACCGGACTTTTCCTGACAGAGAAAGGGGCCGTCATTAAAATACTGGCCAGCCAGACCGTCAAACGCTATCGCAAGGGCGGCGGCTACCTCACCTGGTATTCGCTCTACGGCACAAAAGGTTTTGTGGAGAGTGGACGCGATCCTCAAGACCGGGGTCTGGAATGGCTGGAAGACGAGGACACGAAAGAAGGCGGCGCCCGTTATGTACCAACGCCCTTCTCCGATCCGGACGCACCGCCGGAGGCAAAACTCGGCGGCCACGGCACGGGTGAATATTATATGGTACAGCATTTTATAAACGCGCTGAATGAGGGGACGCGCCCGGCGTTCAACGCCGTGCAGGCGGCCGAGGTGACCGTGCCCGGGCTTCTGGCGCATGAATCCGCCATGAAGGGCGGCGAATGGGTCGATGTGCCGCAGTTCAGGTGGTGAAAATCGACGAAGAAATGGGCAAATGCTCCGGCCAGGAGCTGAAGTTTTTTAACTTTATTAACGGAGGTGTAGCAATGGCTGGGACTTTCAGATTCACATTCGGACCCTGGAACATCCATGAAGGCGCCGATCCGTTCGGACCGGAGGTGAGGTCCACGATATCCTTTAACGATAAGCTTTCGCTCTACAAGGAGCTGGGGTTCGACGGCGTGCAGTTCCATGACGATGATGCCGTCCCCGATCTCGACTCCCTCTCACGGAACGAGGTGATCGAACAGGCGAAAGCCGTCCGCAACACCCTGAAGGATCACGGACTGGAAGCCGAATTCGTTGCGCCGCGCCTGTGGGAGGATCCCCGGACCATCGACGGCGCTTACACGGCCAACGACCCGGAGGTGCGCCGGTACGCACGCGAGCGCAGCCGGCTGAGCCTGGATATCGCCGAGGCGCTCGATACCGACCTGATCGTGCTGTGGCTGGCGCGCGAGGGAACCTATATCCGGGAATCCAAAGACAGCAAAACGGCGACCGATCATCTCGTTGAAGCGATCAACGGCATGCTGAATGCCAACCCGGACATCCGTATCGCCATCGAGCCGAAACCGAACGAGCCGATGGACCACGCCTTCCTCCCCACCACGGGGCACGCCCTGGCGATCGCCGCACTGACCGACGACCCGGACCGGGTCGGGGTGAATATCGAAAGCGCGCATGCCATCCTGGCCGGGATGGATCCATCCGACGAGATGGGGTTCGCGCTGGCGTTCGACAAACTCTGGTCGGTCCATCTGAACGATCAGAACGGGCTCAAATTCGACCAGGACAAGTCGTTCGGAAGCGTCGACCTGCGGCGTGCGTTCAACCAGGTGCGGATACTGGACAGGCACGATTACGGCAAGCGGGGCGAGTGGGTCGGACTTGACGTTAAAGCGATGCGAACCCAGAAGGATGCAGTCTCTACCCGCCATCTCAGCAACAGCCGCGAGGCCTTCCTCGCCCTGCTCGAAGTCAGCCGCAGCCTTGATCAAAACAGGATCGACGAACTGATTGCAGAGCGCGACTACGAGGCGCTCGACCGCCTGATCATCATGGCGCTTCTGGGCAGGACGTAATGCGCTCAGGCGCCGGCACTCACCAACACATTCGGAGCGTCAGGGCGGGAGGTTTGGCCGAAAATACGGCTCGTGGTGGACGCTTTTAACCTGCATATTTCATAAACCAAAGGCATAATTGAGGTAAAGGGTTTAACAACTGTATGATAAGTCGCTTTCTTCAGGGTTTCAGATTCTACCGGTGTGTATCTGCCCCGGAAAACGGCGGTTGAACTGCCTGCTGCAGGCAGGCCCTGCGGGCCTGAGCAAAAGCATGACCCCGGGCCTTTTTTGGGGGAGCCCCGGTAGGGGCGTGACAACCTTCGCATCCGGTTTTTGTTTCGGCCTTGCGGGGCTGGTTGAATTGCGTGTTCTATGTTTCCCCGGACTATTGTTGAAATCGGCCCTTCGGGCCTGAGCACAGGCAAACGGCGTTTGCTTTCTGCCACATCTGCACCACGGAGGACGCGGGAAAAGCGGATTAGGGGTTTCGGACACGCCTGAAGGCAGACCATGTTCAGGGACCGGGTGGATGATAATGATCACCGGAGGATAAAACAATGACGGATGCAGTGAGGGACGGACTGAAGGTCGGCTGGGCGCAGGCGGACATCACTCCCGACAAAAGAGTTTTCCTTGCGGGACAACTCTGCGCCAGAATCTCGGAAGGCGTTATGGACCCTGTCACATCAACGGCACTGGCAATTGACTCCGCGCATGACGGCCAACCGGAAGGGACCGCCGTGATGGTGAGTTGCGACCTGGTAGGCATATCCGATGAACTGCGGGATGCTGTCCGCTCCTGCCTGAAATCGGAACTTCCGCAACTCGATCCCCGGGCCGTTGTCCTGAACGCAACACATACACACACGGCCCCCGAGGCAAGGTTCAGAAGAAGATACATTCCGGAATCGGAGTTTCAAAACGAGAACACTCCTCCCTACGGCATCGAGCTCGATGCCATGGATCCGGCCCGCTATGTGGATTGGGCCGCCGGGCAAATTGCAGGAGCTGTCAAAGAAGCCTGGGAAAAGCGTCAGCCCGCCGGGACGGCCTATGGGGTAGGACACGCCGTGGTCGGGCGGAACCGGCGCCTGACTTACATGGACGGGACCAGTCATATGTATGGAAACGCCGGCGACCCGCAATTTAGCCATGTTGAAGGCCATGAAGACCACACCGTGTATATAATGGCGACGTATGATAACAATCGGAACCTTACCGGCATGGTTGTGAACGTCCCCTGTCCGTCCCAGGTCAGCGAACATATTTACAGGATAAGCGCCGATTACTGGCACGAAACCCGCCGGGAACTGCGCAGGCGCTTTGGCGATGATATTCATATCCTGGCTCAATGCGCCCCCGCCGGCGATCAATCCCCCCATGTGCTGGTTGGGAAAAGAGCAGAGGAGCGGATGTGGCGTCTGAAAGGCAGAGATGCGGAACAAAACATGCCACGCGAAGAAATCGCACAAAAAATCGCCGATGCCGTCGGCGACGTCCTCCCCTGCGCCGGGAAAGAAATCGACTGGAATCCCGCCTTCTCGCACACCTCGGAAATCGTTGATCTCCCGCGGAGGAAACTCACACAGAAAGATGTGGATGAGGTTTCCCGGGAATATGACGATCTCAAAAAAAAGTATGAGACATTGTGTGATGACATAGAAAAGAACCCTGAAACTCGACGGGAGAAACGGTGGTACACCGAAGTGACTGGTGCGTTTAAAAGAATGAAATGGCTCGAAAACGTTCAAAGGCGCTTCCGGCTGCAGCAGGAGCATCCGGATATCCCCATGGAACTGCATGTTGTCCGGCTCGGCGATATCGCTTTCGCCACCAATCCCTTTGAGCTCTACCTCGATTACGGCGTCAGGATGCGCGAGCTGAGCAAGGCAACGCAGACCTTCCTGACCCAGCTCGCCGGTCCCGGCTCCTACCTGCCGAGCGAAAGGACATTAGCCGGAGGCGGCTACGGTTCGGTGCCGGCCAGCACCGACATCGGGCCGGAAGGCGGTGAAAAACTCGTGGAATGGACGGTGAGAAACATCAACCAAACCCCTGCCACACGGTGGCCTTGATGGCGTCCGGCGATCAGAACGAAAATGTATTGCTTAAACGCGTTAACAAAAACTTACTGTGGAAATTGCACTCATGAGCGAAACCTCAGTCGGTTTTGGAGAGAAGGATATAACGCCGGACGGGAAAACAGTGGAACTGGCAGGGCAGTATTACCAGCGTGTTGCCGGAGGCGTGCATTCCCGCCTTAAAACTGTCGCCATGCAGATCGAACAGAACGGAAACCGGACAGTGATGATCTCCGTGGATGTCGCCAGCATCCCGGAGGATTTTTGCACAATCCTGCAGAATGCCGTGGCAGCATCGCTTGAAGATATCCCCTCCGACAGGGTAATTATCAACGCAATACACACCCACAACGCCCCCGGCTTGTCAGCAGGTCGGAGCTGGTGGACGCCCCACTCTGATGCGATGTGCCCGCAAGAGTATCGTGATTTCCTTACAAACAAGGTCGTTGGAGCTGCAGTACAAGCCCATGACAGTCGTCGCGCCGCCAGCGCCGCGCGCAGCCTCCAATATGCCCCGGTAGGACACTGCCGCCGCGCCGTTTACCTCAACGGGGTTGCCGAGATGTACGGCAGAACCGATCGGAATGATTTTGCCGGACTGGAGGGCGGAGAAGATGCAGGAACTGAAATGCTTTTCTTTCTCGATAAAAATGCCGATCCGTTCGGAGCAATAATCAATGTGCCATGCCCTTCGCAGATTATGGAGGCCACACGCGTTATTTCATCCGATTTTATGGGGGCGCTCCGGACTAAATTGAAAGAAAAATACGGTAATGATTTCAAAACCATTTGTCAGATAAGTGCTTCAGGATGCCAGAGCCCCCGCGACCTTACCCGCAATTCTGAAAATACGGCTGCCGGCTGGAATGAAAACGGCGTGGAAGATATCTCAGATCGCCTTCTCGAAGCAGTTGATAAAGGCTTAAGCGGGAAAATGCGTCAGGTCATGCATCGCCCCGCGATGCAACATAAGAGCGCCGATATTGACCTGCCGTTGCGACGCGTGACCTGCGAACGATACAGCAAAGCTGTTAAAGAGCTTGAACGCCTCGAAGCAATCCTTGATTCAGAATCCGCATATGCTGCTTTCAGCAGCGAAGTGGCAGCCAAAGAACAATCCGGAGGACCGGGCCCTTTCGACAGCAAACTTCACCACTTTGTCAGAATAAAAGGGGAAGAAGCTATTATTCAACGCTATGAAGAACAGGATAAAAAGCCGTTTGTTCGAATACAAGTGCACTGTGTCCGGTTGGGCAATGTTGTGTTCGCAACAAATCCCTTCGAACTTTTTCTTGACTTCGGCCGGCGTATAAAAGCCCGAAGCAGGGCCGAGCAGACATTTTTAATCCAGCTCGCGGGCGGCAGATGCGGATATCTGCCCACACGCACGGCGGAAAATCACGGCGGCTATGGTGCGCTGGTAATGAACGGGAACGTCGGTTCTGACGGGGGAACCAAACTTGTTGATGATACCGTAAAAATGATCGATAACCTGTTCTGATAATGTTGCGTCAAAAGGGAGATATTTATGAATAATTACGGGGAAAAACCGAAAGCCGGTTTTGTAGGATTTGGCGAAGTGAATACTCCGCGTGATTTGATCGAAAAAAAATGCGAGAGTGCGGCACAACTTCTGGAAGAAGCGGGACTTGAACTTGTTAAAACTTCACCTGTATCCGACGATCAGGAGGGCCGGGAAGCCGCCCGTGCCGCAGCCGAACTGGCAAGGCAGGATTTTGACGCACTGATCGTCTGTATCGCGGGCTGGATACCGTCATGGGCTGTATTTTCCGTAATCGACCGATTCAAAAACAAACCTATGATACTGCTGGGGCTGACCGGGCGGCAGGAAGATTCCCGTTTTATAACGACCGCCGACCAGGCGGGAACCACCGCCCTTCGCAAGCCCATGGAAGATATGGGTTATCGCTTTAAGTACGTGGTCTGCCGCTTCGGCGCTCAACTACCTGTGGAATCTATAACCACCTATTGCCGGGCCGCTACGGCAGCAGCACGCCTGCGGAATGCAAAGATCTGCATGGCGGGATACCGGGATATGCGGCTTTACGGAACACTTTATGACGCAGTATCGCTGAAAAAAACGATCGGCCCCGAAGTGGAACACTGCGATCTGCTCGAGCTGAAACAACTCATGGATGCTGCCGGCGAAGAGGAGGTCGATTCTCAGGTGAAAAAGGTGAAGCAACGCTGGCACTTCAAAAAGGAGCCCGGAAAAGAGGCGCTGATAAACTCCGTAAAACTTTGCCTTGCCATAAAGCGAAAGGTTATGGAACGAAAATGCGAAGCCTTTTCATACGCAGATGTTGACGGCATCAAAAAACTTATGGGGTTCGCTCCGGCAGGTGCAATGACGCTTCTGCATGATGAAACAGAAATATCAACCGTACCGGAAAATGACAGCCTCGGTGCGGTTACTCAGCTCGTAGTAAAATTTCTGACCGGACAGGTCGCCGCTTATCTGGAGTTTTACGAATTCACGGATCAAGGCGCACTGATGGGGGTGCCGGATTACGTACCATCGGAAATAGTGGATGGACAGGTCGAAATAATGCCGACCTCCTTCGGAGATTTTGGTGAAGGGCTCCTCAATGTATCGCGGCTCAAAACCGGAAAAGCGACGGTCTGCCGTCTGGGACAGGCAGGTGGAAAATACACAATGCATGTCATGAGCGGTGAGGCCGTGACGCCACCCGCATGGGAAGAAGCCGGCTGGGCCCCGCCCGCCCCTCAGCTTCCGGGCCTGGAATTCCTCTTCGACGGGGATGTGGAGGAATTCATACAGAGCGTCATGTCACAGCATTACATAATATGCTACGGCGACATCCGGAAAGAGCTCGCGGACCTTGCCGACATGATCGGATTCAAAATCATTTGATGCGTTCAGACGGTGTGCCGGCGACGCCGCACACGCACTCTTCCGGAGGGCGGGCCGGACAAGCTGCAACAGGTTCGCAGTAAGGCCGCCCAGAGGGTCCGGAGAGCGGTGGAAGCCTGAGGGCCATGAAAAGAAAGTTTCAATATGGAGATATGCTTGCCGATGCGGCAATCCGCATGGTCAACAACTTGCAATCATAGAAAGGAGCACCCGATGAAAACCAGACTCCGACGTTCTTTCTTACCGCTCATATCATCAATGTTGCTGT
Organism: Candidatus Brocadiaceae bacterium; assembly: GCA_003551565.1. GTDB lineage: Bacteria > Planctomycetota > Brocadiia > SM23-32 > SM23-32 > PUMZ01. The sequence continues at coordinate 13,998 of PUMZ01000025.1, forward strand.
GTGTAAACATTTCAATGGCTGAAAGTAAAGAGAGGATGAATATGGACAGCACTGATCAGAACCCCCCGCTCACCTGGCAGGAACAATCCGCCCGATACGCGCGCATCATGTCGCAGGTACAATGGACACCGGTGGCCGACGGCATACCCCACCGCCGGGACGGGCATTTTGAAAAAGGGACTGAATACACAGGCGTTCCCTACTCGAGCGTCCGGTGGAAAGGGCGGTATATCGGATTCGATATCTTCCTGAAAACCTTCCTTGCGGCCGTAGAAAACCCCGAAAGCGTTCTCTATACGGAAAATCTGGCCGGGAAAGTGCCAAACGCTGCCACCTATTACGGAAAAGTATGTTCTTCTTTCACAAGCTATGCTCTGCAATGCGGTATCTGGTATGTCAGTCGCCTCCACGTCCCGCCCCACCGCGACGGCGTCAAGGCGGTGGAACCGCAGTCGGCGCAGGCCGCCGAGATCGGCGACATCATTTTCACCCCACCCACCCCAGGCGGTCACGTGGAAATCGTAACCGGAATTACCAGAGACGATGGCGGCAAGGTAACGCATGTCAGGGTCGAAGACAGCTGGCCTGAAACAACCAGAACCATTAACCGCCGCGCTTCAAATTTCAATTCCCATATTTCCTCCGGAAACAGAAAACTGTACAGGATCACCGACCTCGATGCCTGGCGCGGCGAAAACAGAGCCGAACATTTCCGCTTCCCGAACTTTGAAGAAGATTCAGCCGCCCCGGAAATCAACAGCACCCTGCTGCTCGACCTCGGGGACTGGGTGCCCTATCACATAGATCAGCCGGTGAAATTCAATGTCATGGACGGGGCCGCCGAGACGCTTGTGATCAAGCGCGCGGGCGAAGTTGTCGAGGAGGTCGGTTTGAGCGAACCCGGCGTTATCGAACGCTCATTCGAAATCTGTGGAGACTATACCGCGCACTGCATAATGAGCGACGGCAGCCTGAGCCAGGCGTGCGAGTTTGCCGTATGTGATCTTGATTTCGATTTTTCCGTCGATGAAGTAACGCTGGGGGAATCGTGGGAAATAGAATTCAGCTCATGCAACATGCATCCTGTTATCGTCCACCTGTATAGCGAAGAAAACCCTTACGCTCGCCACTATGTATGGATTACAGATCAAGACCGGCAAAACGGCAGGGTTGTAATCACCGACGATACGGTTGACAACCCCGGCCGCTGGCAGGTATGGCTGATCGGAGAGAACCGGTACGGACGTTTGAAAGAGCGAAAGGATATAACTGCCGGCCCCAAACCGGGCGATATCCCGCTCGAAATACCCACCTCGGTTTCCAGGGCATTGGGCGGCGCCGAAGCGGTCACTGTCTCCGCATGGGTGGCCCGGGATGCGCGTGCCATGGGCAGACGCAACGACATCCTCCAGATCCCCATTTCAGGCACCAGCGTAAAGATCGGATTGATGTTCACTGCCGACGATACTCTCCGGGCATCGGGACGTACGGAAGTCGGAGAGAACGTTCAGGGAGTTAATACGCTGGAAAGTTGGGATGGGAAAATGCGCCATGTAGCCGCCGTTTACGGTGCGGCAGATAACGACATAAGTATTTACGTTGATGGGGTAAAGCGTGCAACTGAAGGCCGCGTGGAATGGAGGAACGATGCTTTCAGCGCACAAACAGGGCAACCCGGCGCTATAGGCATGGCGGCACGCGGCGAACATCATTTCTCAGGAAAAATTGAAGATGTACGCATCTACTCCAACGCTCTGACAGAAGAAGAGATACAGGCAGTTTTCAAGGCCAAGAAGACGGATAAACCGGGAGAGAATCTCGTTCGCCGATGGCTTCACCCCGATGCTGTATCTGAAAGACAGGTCCGGCCTGCCGGCCGCGGTATATAATGATGCAGCATCCTGAAACCCATTCACTGAGTCTACACCCACCGAGAACTGTAACCGAACAGGAGGTCAACGAGGGTGTGCGGTAACGATCTCCCATAAAGCCTGAAAACAATTTCGCGGGCACAATAAATTTGGGAGAAAATGTATGACGCAGAATGTAAATGAATTGAAGGCGGGGTGGGCTGAGGCGGATATCACGCCGGACAAACCCGTGTTGCTCGCAGGGCAGTTCTACGCCAGGGTTTCGGAAGGCATTCAGGATCCCGTCACTGCAACTGCGCTCGCCATCGAATCGCTGCAGGATAGCATCCCGAATGGACAGGCGGTCATGGTCAGCTGCGACCTGGCAACGATAAGCGATGAACTGCGCGATGACGTGCGTTCGCGCGTTAAGGCGGCAAATGATAAGATTAATCCCGAATACATCTTCATCGGCGCCACTCACACCCATTCAGCGCCCGATGTCCGACTCGTCCCCTACGGCATGTCGAAATACGGCCGGGAGTATAAACAGATCATCATGCCAGACATGTTTACTGAAGACGATGACAAATACGGCATGTGGCCACCGGTTGACTTCGGCGTGATGCCGCCCGGGGATTATGCCGATTTCGCCGCTGAACGCATAGCAGATGCCGTCAAGAAGGCCTGGGAGAATCGGAAATCCTCCGCGGTCGCCTACGGGATGGGGCAGGCCGTTATCGGCCGCAACCGGCGTTTGACCTATGAGGACGGATGCAGCAGGATGTATGGTAATGCAGGAGTACCTGAATTCAGCCATGTCGAAGGATATGAAGACCATAAGGTGCAGGCGATGATGGCGTACGACGATGGCGAGAAACTGACCGGTATCGTGGTCAACGTGCCCTGCCCTTCGCAGGTCAGGGAAAATTCTTTCCTCATCAGCGCGGATTACTGGCATGAGACACGGCAGGAATTGCGCCGACGTTTTGGCTCTCACATTCATGTCCTCGCCCAGTGCGCGCCGGCCGGCGATCAGTCACCGCACGTGCTGATCGGTTCACGCGCTGAAGAACGCATGTGGCGGCTTCATGGAACGGACCTGGGCCGCAATCGCTCAAGAGAAAACAGCACACCCTGCGAAGAGATCGCGCGGAGGATCGCTGAAGCCCTGGAATACATCATTCCGGCGGCCGAAAGTGAAATCGACCATGCACCGGAATTCTCGCACAAGATCGAAGACCTCAAGCTGCCGCGCCGGATGATTTCCGAAAAAGACGTCGAGGAAGCGATGGAAGAGGCCCGGCCGTTCAGGGAAAAATATTTTCAGCTTGTTGATGAGATAAAGAGCAATCCTGAAATCAGGGAACAACCGCACTGGTACACCGAGGTGGCCAAAGCTTATAGAAAAATGGAACGCGGCGAGAGGGTCAAGAAGCGGCTTGAACTGCAAAAAGAGCAGCCGGAGATGCCGATCGAAGTGCACGCCTTACGCATAGGCCAGACCGCCTTTGCCACCAACCCGTTCGAGCTTTATCTCGACTACGGGGTGCGCATCCAGGAACTGAGCAAGGCAATACAGACGTTTCTGATCCAGAAGGCGGGCTGCAGCGGCACCTACCTGCCCAGCGCACGCTCGGTCGCGCACAAAGGATACGGCTCGGTTCCGGCCAGCACGAATATCGGGCCGGAAGGTGGCGATAAGCTGGTTGAATGGACGACCTCGAACATTAACAAAATGTACGCAGTATCTCAGAAATGAAATTTCATATTCTTTGTAGAAGATCGAAATCAAAACAAAAACCATGATTACAAACTCAAAAAGAAGTAAAGTAAAGGCTTTTGATTCCATAGATATCGGACGTATCGAGCTGCACGACTCACTTTTGAAAAGAAGGCGGGACGTAAACCGGAAGCGCTCCTTGCCCCATCAGTATCAAGAGTGTGAACGCACGGGACGGATCGATAACTTCCGGATTGCCGCCGGGTTAAAAGAGGGCAACTACTGTGGAAGGCTGGCCTCTGACTCCGATGTCTATAAGTGGATAGAGGGTGTGGCATGGACCCTTGCCTCAGACGAAGACCACGAGCTGAAGGCAAGAGCGGACGAAACAATCGTTCTGATCGAGCAGTCGCAGGAAGCAAGCGGCTATTTGAACACAGCATTTATACATCACCCGGAAAAACGGTGGGAAGATTTGGAGAATGGTCATGAACTTTATTGCGGAGGACATTTGATCCAGGCGGCCCTTGCCTATAAAAGGGCCACAGGGGAGGGAAAGCTGCTCAATGTGGCTATCAAATGGGCTGATTGCATCGATGGATATTTCGGCCCGGAAGCGCATAGTGGAACGGCCGGACATCCGGAGATCGAAATGGCCCTGGTGGAGCTTTACAGGGAAACTGGAAACACCAGATACCTGGAATTGTCCAGGTTCTTTGGCAAAATGCGCGGTCAGAGTGTTTTGAATGGAAGCAGGAACAAGCAAGACCACGTGCCCGTGAGCGAGCAGACAACCGTTGAAGGACATGCCGTACGACAATTGTATCTTTTGGCGGGATTGACTGATCTCTATGCTGAGACGGATGATGCGGGTTTGCTGGAAAATCTGGAAAAACAGTGGGTTAATTTCACTACCAGGCGCATGGCGATAACGGGCGGTGCGGGAGCCAGGTACACCGGGGAGGCTTTCGGGCTGGATTATGAGATTCCCAACAGAACCGGCTATTACGAGACATGCGCTTCCATCGCTTCTTTTATGTGGAATTGGCGTATGCTTCAGGCTACGGGCGCGGCGAAGTATACGGACGTTATGGAACAGGTGCTTTATAATGGCATCCTGAGCGGCGTTTCTCTTGATGGGGAAAAGTATTTCTATACAAACCCGTTGGAACATCATGGAGACGATGGGGCGGTGGGATTGAGCTGGAGAAACATTATGAATTTGGGTTCAAACAGGAGGACTGCCGAACACTGGGATCGAACTGCCTGCTGTCCGCCCAATATAGCGAGATTGCTGGGCGGGCTGCCAGGGTGCATTTACGGAGTGGCTGAAGATGTTTTGTATATTCACCATTATACTCCCAACACCGCGGTTTTGAACGTTGAGGGAGGTGACGTCGAACTGGCACAAAAAACATCTTATCCATGGAACGGCATCATATCGGTCGAAGTCTGGCCACAGCGCAAACAGGAATTTTCCATGGCGTTCAGAGTGCCGGGATGGGCGAAAGGGGGCAAAATAGAGATTAACGGCGAAACCGTAGAAGGCTCTGTCACACCCGGTATTTATAAGCGAATCGAAAGGAACTGGGCGCCCGGGGACAATGTGCAGATGGATTTGCCGATGCCGGTAGAAAAAGTGAGGGCACACCCCCGCATGACCGGTAACAGTGGTTGCTTGGCATTGAAGCGGGGGCCGATTGTATACTGTATAGAGGAACTTGACTATCCTCAAGATGATATCTTCAGTCTGGTTTTACCCGAAGAAGGCGAGTTTGTGCCGGAGTACCATGAAGATTTCCTCGGGGGCGTGGCAGTGATTAGGGGAGAAGCATTGAAGGCCTCCTTCCCTTCGGAAGAGCTTTACAGTTCGGAGTTGCCGGACTGTTGGAACCGGACGGAATTGTTTGCAGTGCCGTACTTCACATGGGCAAACCGTCAGGCAGGCGGTATGCGGCTATGGCTACCTGTTAAATGACGAAAAAAGGAATTGCCTGAACTGTGGGCAGAAACTAAAGGAGATAAAACATGTTAAATTTTGGAACCGCACAGGCAGATATAACTCCATCACTGCCCATGATTATGGGAGGCTCGTTCAGGAAATTCGAAAGCCGTGAAGTGCTTGACCCGATTATGGCCAACTGTATTGTGACGGATGACGGAGAAGAACGCATCGCTTATGTCAGTTGTGACCTCGGCAGTGTCTCGCGCGATATGGTGCTTTCGATCCGCAGACAGGTTAAAAACGCCACGGGCACCCCCGAAGAAAATGTTTTTGTCATGGCATCGCATAATCACTCCGGCCCGACGGTCCAGGCCAAACGCGACAATCCGTTCGGCGATGATGAGAAAACGCCGGAGATTGAGCTGACGCGTTCAAAACTGGCCGACGACATTGCCGCCTGTGTTATCAAGGCTCATGAACAGCTCGTGCCGGCTCTTATGGGGCACGGCCGTGGGAGGTTCGAGACAGGTGCTTTCAATCGCCGCTTTATCATGAGCAACGGACGCAGCCGGATGCACGGCGGTAAAAATCTGGAACGGCTCAAATCCGAAGGCCCCATAGATTCGGAAGTGCAGGCCGTGTGGTTTGAGGACGGCGACAGAAAACCTTTAGCAGTAATGGTCAGCTATTCAGCACATCCCACAAATTTTTACGGCCAACCCGTTGTATCCTCTGACTTCCCCGGTTTTATGCGTAAAGCCCTTCACGCGGTTCTGGGCAATAAAATACCCATCTTATACCTCCAGGGCGCCTGCGGCAATATCATGTGTCAGAATGCCGCCGACCCAGATTCCCCGAGAGGGCTGGAAAACGCCCGTCGAACCGGACGAGCCCTTGCCGGTGAAACGCTTAAAATTATGGGCGATAACAGGGCTGACTCCGAAGAAATCGGCGTGTCGTCCTGCAGGCGGATAATCAATATCCCTTACCGGGATGTCCCGCCGATGCCTTTCAATGAGGCCCGGGAAAAATGGGACTACTATAAGAACCACTGGGAGGAGTTCCTCAAACTTGACATAGAGGATCGCGGCAAGGTCCACAGCACACTGCGCCTCGAGGGTTATATGCAGGAAGGAGTTGGTGAAGAGACCGAACTGGCAGCTTTTGCCCTGGGCGATGTCCTGTTTGCCACCAATCCGGCTGAGCTTTTTATCGAATATCAGCTCGATATAAAGAACCGCTTCAAAGACCGCAAGGTTATCGTTACCGAGCTGACCAACGGCCGCATTTCCTATGTACCGACCAGGCTGGCCTGTGCTCTGGGTGGCTATGAAACAATCATCACCAGGTTCAATCCCGGCACGGGCGAACTGATCCGTGACATCAATTGTGAACTGATCGACAAGCTGATCTCTTAAAAGGTTCACGGAAAATAGTTGAAAAAAATGGAAAGCCACAACACAAATAATGGGGAACGCCGTTGTCTGCGCCCGGTTATCAAGAACGGACCGGAGCAAGCCATTATGTGGTTTTATATTTTCACTTTTATTTTTTACAGGAGACAAAAATGCCAGAGAAACAAAACTTGTTCGACATAAGGGAATACGGCGCATCAAACGAAAACGCACTGAATACTGAAGCAATTCAAAACGCCATTGACGCCTGCCATCAGGCCGGCGGAGGCACCGTCGTATGCCCTGCGGGCTGTTTTATCACCGGAACCCTGATGATGAAGAGCAGCGTGGAACTGCATCTCGCACCCGGCTGCCGGATCAAGGGAAGCAAAGACCTGAATGATTATGCCCGGCTTGAAGGGGCGGGATTTATAACACGATCCCTCCCGGAAAAAAGCGGCATACCACTCATAGGCGCCGTTGAAGCACAAGACATCGCTATCACCGGAAACGGCACAATCGACGGTTCGGGAATTGCATTTTATGACCCGGATAAAACCGATCAATCGGGGAAGTTCGACAAACCTGACACGCCCCGCCCCAGGATAATGATGCTGTATAAATGCCACAACCTCCGTATAGAAAACGTATCGCTTGTGGATTCCCCCTGCTGGACGATATGGCTGATGCAGTGCGAGAATGTGAACGTCCGAAATGTTAAAATAACCGGTGACATACGGATGAGAAATAACGACGGCATTGACATCGATTCCTGTAAAAATGTCTGCATCAGCGACTGCTTTGTGGATACCGAAGACGATTGCATCGCTGTCAGAGCTATGCAAAGACGGTATGAGTCCCCGCAGCCGTGTGAAAACATCACCGTTACCAACTGCATTTTGGAAAGCCGATGCCAGGGGATCAGAGTCGGCTGCCCGGGCGACGGAGTCATTCGCAACGGCGTATTCACTAATCTGGTTATCAACAGCCACAATAATGGTATAATCATTCAAAACCCCCACAGGTATTTACCTGAAACCAGTACCGGAGATGCTGACGTCTCCAACCTGATTTTTTCGAATATCGCTTTAAATTGCAGGAACATACCGTTATGGATTTCCGTTGAAGAGGGTATCAGCCTGAAAAGGCTTTCGGATTTGCATTTTTCGGACTTAACTGTAAAAAGCGGTTCTCCGTGTATAATACAGGGCAGCAGAGAAACCATCGTTGAAAACGTGTTTTTCAGCAATTCGGACATCAAAACGACGGGAGAAGATGCCGTTATATGCCGCAATTGCCAAGGGGTCAGGCTCAACAATGTCACACTCAGCAACGGGCGGAGCTGTTAATAGTCTACGCATATTCAGGCGCTTAAAGGCCGTACATCGTTAACAAAATGAGGATGTACGAAAAAAAAATAGACAAATATCCACTATCCAGTGATCAATATCCAATGTCCAGGGAACGAAGATACGACCCGGAAGAGCTTCTGATCTTAGTAGTTATAGTTTATAAGCTATGAAAGCTATCAATCAACTTTTAACGGGCACAAAAAGAAACTACCCGGCCTCACTCACAGCACAAGAGCGGGCATTCGGTCGCCGGCTGTTTTACCGATTTTATGCTCTGAACGGCATCTCCGTGGCCTGCCTGATGCACAACATACTGGTGCTGTATGCGATCCGCAACGGGCTGAGCGATTCGATGGTGGCGGTGTTGGCATCCTTTATCCATCTGGCCATGCCGTTCATGATCCTGGGCAAGCCGGCGATCGCCCGGTTCGGAGCGGCGCGCACACGCGGACTCGGCTGGTTTTTTCGCTATGTCTCCGCGTGTGTGATGATTTTAGCACCGGTAGTTGCTCCATGGACTTCTCAGGCAGTAGTCACGGCGCTGATCATGACCGGCGCGTTCGGATTCGCCGCATTCCGCAGCATCGGCGTCGCTGCCGTCAGCCCTTTATGGGGAGAGGTCGCAGAAAAAGACGAACAGGGGCATTTCATATCCAAAAGCCAGACCCGCGCTCAAATAGCCTATTTCATTACCATGGCGGCGGTTATACTCGGATTCAGATACATTGATGAGATATGGCTGTATCAGCTCGTGCTGGGGACAGGTTGTGCCGTCGGTTTCTATGCCAGTATTCTGATAACCCGCGTCCCCGAATCGACCACCCCCAGCGATTCCGCACGGCAGTCGTTTTCAGAAGCCATTCGCAGTTCGTGGAAGGACCCGCTGAAACGCCGTCTCATTTCCACATGGTGCACCGGCATGGCCGCCTACGCGATCGTCCTTCCGTTCATGATGATCGCGGTTAAAAACGGCTATGGCGTCACGGACTTCACGGCTTTGCTTTTCGCGCTGGTTCTTGTGCAGGGCAGTGTGGCATCCAGCATTGTGAACCGCAAGATCGCCGATCGGCTCGGCGCGCACCGCCTGCTGCTGATATACGTCGCCGGCCTGACGGCTGTCGCCGGGTTCTGGAGCATCAGCCCCAATCAATTTTTCCCCCTTGTGGTCGGCGCAATATTCTTTCTTGCCGGAAGCTGTGAACAGGGCATACGGATAGGGTTGAACCAGTATTTCCTTGCGGCCACGCCAAAAGAGGATCGCGTCGGCATATCCGTCTTGATGCGCATCGCCTCCGGCGCCGCCGCCGGGCTGACCGGGTCGGTTGCCGGAGGTGGATTGCTGGAGATGCTCGCGCATTTCGGACTCGAAGGCCTTTCCGTCTACCGCTATTATTTTGCGATCATACTGGCGGTTCTTCTGGCATTCTTTCTCGTGCTTAAAAATATACAGACAAACAACGCAATTAAGGAAAACAATAATGAAGAATACTCAAACTGAAATGCGAAATGAAATAATGTACATGTAGGCTGGGCAACGTGTAATATAACACCTGAACAGCGTGTTGTGCTTGGAGCGCAGTTTCATATGCGCATATCCGAAGGCGTCGACGGCCCCGTAACGGTGACCGCTTTGGCACTGTCCAGCGGCGAGTTTGCCGGCGAGTCCGTGATCTTTGTATCCTGCGATCTCGGCGGATTCAGGCACCGGTGGCACGAAGAGAACAACTTTCTGCCGCTGTGCCGTGAGGCGATCCGGGAACGCTCTCCGGAGATCGACCTCAAGAATGTCGTCCTGAACGCCACCCACACCCACACCGCCCCGAATGCGCTGAAGCATTTTTTCAGGCCGATCGGGATACCCCGGCAGATGGTGACCGACCCGGAGGCCGAGGAAGCACGTGCCGACCTGGCCGAGCTAAAAGCCAAGGCCGAACAGGGGGAAAAGACGTTCCGCGTGGCCCAGCGCCGCCGGCGGATGCTGCAACGATACCGGCAGCAAAAAGAATCACCGACCCTGACCATGGACCTGCATGCCGTCCGGCTCGGCAACGTGGCGTTTGTGACCAACCGGTTCGAACTGTTTTTGGACTACGGCATCCGGATGAAGGCGGGCAGGTGATTGTCGAAGAAACGGTGAAAAAACTGCATGAGCTGTGGTCTGAAACTTAGAGCTTTTGATTGATAATAAGTTGCCAACAAACTACAATATATCTGGACAGTCCAGACATATTGATTTGCTTGAATCAGGAGGTAAACCATGCGCAGGTGGCAACTGCAGGAGGCAAAGAACAAGTTCAGCGAGGTCACCAGGCTCGCCGTTTCCGAGGGGCCTCAATTGGTAACAAAACGGGGCAAAGACAATGTCGTTGTTATCAGTGCAAAGGATTATCGCAAGGTGACGGGTCGCGAGAGCAGTTTGGTTGATTTTCTTCGCCGTTCGCCTTTGGCCGATGTGGATATCCCCATCGAGCGTGACATGGCTGGCGGCCGGGAGGTCGAGATGTGAACTACCTGCTTGATACTTGTGTTCTTTGCGAACCAACCAGAAAAACACCGGACAAATCGGTTATCCGTTGGCTGGATGAGCAGCGGGAAGACGATTTGTATCTCAGTGTGATAAGTCTCGGTGAAATTGCCAAAGGGATAGAAAAATTGCCGGATTCACGGAAACAAAATCGCCTTGTAGAATGGCTGCACCATGATCTGCCATTGCGATTCGATGAAAGAATTTATTTTACCAGAACGTGAAATACCCCTTATGCCCCGCTGTGAAGTACTGGTAGCAGGAGGCGGACCGGCCGGTGTTACGGCGGCGGTTGCCGCCGCTCGCCATGGTGCTAAAACCCAACTCATCGAATCCTCCGGGATGCTCGGTGGAATTTGGACAAACGGCCTGCTCCCCCATTTTATCGATTATCAGCATCGGGGGCTCCTGCGCGAACTTCGCCGTGAACTCCTCCTGAACGATGCCCATACTTCCGAATGGAGGAGTGACATCGCGAGCGTCGCCGATTTCGACCCCGAGATACTGAAATTCGTGCTTGAAAAAATGTGCGCCGAAGCCGGTGTCAGCGTCCAGCTGTACAGCCGCGTCAGCAGCGCCCACCGCAGCAGTGACGGCAGCCGGCTCGAAACCGTCGTGACCGAATCAAAAAGCGGCGCCCAGGCCTGGCAGGCCCACACCTTTATCGACGCTACCGGCGACGGGGATGTCGGGGCATCGGCCGGTTGTGCGTTTGACATCGGACATCCGGAAACCGGTCAATGTCAGCCGATGAGCATGATGGCGCTTCTCTCCGGCTACGGAACCCCCCAAACCCCGCCCTTTTCAATCAGTGACTGGGGGGAGTCCAAAGACTGGCTGCTCGAAGAAATCCGGCGCGGCGGACACGATCCGTCCTATTCACGCCCGACCATGTTCCTCGTTCATGACGGCTGTGTCATCATGATGGCCAATCATCAGTATGGGTATAGCGGCCCTGACGCAGCGTTGATAGGTCAAGCGACAACAGAGGGAAGAGCCGAAATTCTGCGTATTGTCCGAGCACTCCGCAGCCTGGGCGGCCGGTGGAAAAACCTCCGTTTGCAGGCCACCAGCCCGCATATCGGCATTCGCGAAAGCCGGCGTATCCACGGGCTGTACCGGCTCAGAAAAGATGATCTCATGCGGGGGCGACGTTTTCACGACGGTGTGTGTACCGTCAGGTTTTGCTTCGACGTGCATGCCCTTGATCCCCACTCGAATAAGGGGATCGACGGTGTCGAGGGAGAGGTCAAACCCTATCAGATACCGCTGCGATCATTGATCGCGCGAGATGTTTCAGGGCTCATGATGGCCGGCCGCTGCATAAGCGGTGATTTCTACGCCCATTCCAGCTACAGAGTCACCGGCGACGCCGCGGCTATCGGCGAAGCCGCCGGCATAACGGCCGCGCACGCCGTCTCCACGGGACAATATCCGCATCAGGTGAATTTTACTGAAATCGAAGACAAACTTCCCAACTCGGTCAAGCCGGAAAAGCAGGATGATGAAGGCTGAATGCAGAATGAAAAACGACCTGTGCATCATGTTCTCATCTTACATTTCAGGTTGTGAAATGAAAAATTTTTATGCCAAAAAGGCATGGGAAATTATGGATATGGATAGGGAATCGGGGGACAATTAACCCGCTTGAAAAACCGGTCCGAACCTCTGTCAGATAATCACAATGAACTCTCCAACCTCCATCTTATGTGCCGCACCATCCCGCGTTGAGATCGGCGAGCCCTTTGCACTCAAAGTCAAAGTATTGGGACCGTTGCGCAAGATCGATTCCTCGGGGAACTGGAACGACCCCAAACCTGCCCTGCACGGGCCGTTCAATTTGAACGTATCGCGCAGTGTCCAATACCACGATGACTGCCTCCCGGAATGGGCGGGCAGCCTGATGGTCGACGCCGGCGAGGCTCTGCACAGAGACCGGCAACTGGAATTCGACGGGCAGAATCAGGGCGTTTTCTCCGGTGATACCCGCCCTACCCGCCTCTTTGAAGGGCTGACACTGCATGAGCCGGGCTTTCATCTCATCCGGCTGATCGACCCGGAGTCCGGCGCCGAAGGCTGGTCGAACCCGATTTGCGTTTCTGATTCCGCACCGGAGTTCCGGATCTTCTGGGGCGACCCGCACTGGCAGACCTTCTTCAGCGACGGCGTTCGCTGCCCGGAGGAGCTGTATGCGTTCGCGCGCGATGAGGCGTTTCTGGACTTCGGCTCTGTCAGTGACCATATGGAGGGCATAACGGAACGGCAATGGGAATATTTCCAGTCGGTGATTAACGATTACTGCTACGTTCGAATAACGACCGAGAATGGTAATATCGCCTGGTAAAGCCGTTCCGGACTTCTCCAGCTAAGTGAAAATCAATTAACTGAAAGGAGGCATACATAATGTCGAATCAGCAATGCAGTCTTAGAACAGGATGGGCACAAACCGACATAACGCCGGATGAAAAGGTTTATCTGGCCGGGCAGCATTACGCACGGATTTCGGAAGGGGTATTGGACCCGGTAACAGCAACCGCTCTGGTCATTGAGTCGATAAAAGCCGGTGAAACGTGCGGGCATGTCGTCATGATCAGCTGCGACATCGTTGGCATAGCCGATGAACTGCGTGATGCCGTTAGAGAAAACATCACAACCGCCCTGCCCGAGATAGATACAAAGAACATATTCTTTAATGCCACCCATACGCATGCCGCGCCCACGGCAAGATATAAGAAGCGATATGTCCCTGATAATAATGATGACAGCAGTAAAGAACCGCCCTTCGGCATAGAACTCGAAGCAATGGACCCGGAGGCCTATGTTAAGTTTGCCGCCGAGCGTATCGCCGATGCGGTTGAGAAAGCATGGGAGAACCGACAGACCTCCGGCATAGCCTATGGGGTAGGACATGCCGTGGTCGGGCGCAACCGGCGGCTGTCTTACAAAGACGGGAGCAGCCGGATGTACGGCAGCGCCGAAACCCCGGACTTCAGCCATTTCGAAGGATATGAAGACCATACTTTGCAGGCATTGATGACGTACGATACCGATAAAAAACTGACCGGTATCGTTGCCAATGTGCCCTGCCCGTCACAGGTCAGTGAAAATTCTTTCCGTATCAGCGCCGACTACTGGCACGAGACACGCCGGGAACTGCGCCGGCGTTTCGGGGATGGTATCCATATTCTGGCCCAATGCGCACCGGCCGGCGACCAGTCACCCCACGTATTGACATATAAAGAGGCGCAAAAACGCATGTGGCGCCTGTCCGGAACGGAACTCGGACGTGACCGCTCGCGAGAGAGCAGCACACCGCGTGATGAAATCGCACGCAGAATCGCCGATGCTGTCGAATACATTCTGCCGGCCGCGGAAAAAGACATCGACTGGGCGCCGGAGTTCGCTCATAAAGCGGAAGTCGTCAAGCTCCCGCGGCGCAAAATTACCGCCAAAGATGTGGAAGATATATCTGCGGAAAAGGAAAATTACCGGAAAGAGTATGAATCGCTGCTCGAAGAGCTCGAACAACATCCGGAAAAAAAAGGGGAAGCCAGGTGGTATGTTCCGGTCACTCGACCTTACAAGAAAATGAAATGGGTGGAAAACGTGGAAAAGCGGCTTGAACTGCAGAAAACACAACCGGATCTCCCGATGGAACTGCATGTTGTCCGGCTTGGGGATATCGCCTTCGCCACCAACCCGTTCGAACTTTATCTCGATTACGGCATCAGGATGCGTGAGCTGAGCAACGCTGCGCAGACCTTTTTGGTTCAGCTCGCAGGCCCCGGCTCCTATCTGCCCAGCGAAAGGACATTAGCCGGAGGCGGCTACGGCTCGGTACCCGCCAGCACCGACATCGGTCCCGAAGGCGGAGAAGTTCTGGTGGACTGGACGGTGAAGACGATCAATGACCTGGCTGAAGAATAGGACGCTTTCACTGTATATATCTTTGCTGTATATATCGTTATAGAGTTCTGCAAATACGGAATTTAACAGCGTTAGGGAAAAATGAATAAACAACCCAACATCGTCATATTCAATCCTGACTCATACCGCGGCGACGTGCTGGGGCACCTTGGAAATGCCGGCGCCGTCACTCCCAACCTCGACCGCCTCGTCAGAGAGGGCGGTGTCTCATACGCCAATGCCTTCGCTCAGAATCCCGTCTGCACCCCCAGCCGATGCTCGTTCATGACCGGATGGTATCCGCACGTGCACGGGCACCGTTCGATGAGGTACATGCTCCAGAAGCACGAACCGAACCTTTTCTCCGTTCTGGGGCGTGAAAATTACCATATATGGTGGGGCGGGAAAAATGATTTGTTTGCCGTAGAAAAAAAGGAAGACTATTTGAGATACTGTGACACAAAATATC
>PUMZ01000019.1 GCA_003551565.1 Candidatus Brocadiaceae bacterium
CCCGCCCGCGTCGGATTCCCGGGGCATATCGGGCTCGTCGGCGTGGTGCCAGCCCAGGATGTAATCATGCCCGGCCACTTCCGCGATCTCTTCGGGCTCACCCAGCCGGACCACCGCGTATCCGCCGGCGTCCCCGGCGGCCCGGGCCTGCTCCAGCGCGGACACCTGGTTCCCCATGAAGGTGTTGAAGTGGAGTCCGCGCAGTTCCTCGAAACTGATCCACCTTGTCGGATGCTGGAGCCAGGACATGATCGGAAGGAAAGGTTCGCCGTTGACCAGGAATTCCCCCCCCACCCCCAACTCCACATCGTTGATGGGCGGCAGCGGTTCGGGACCGGATTCTCCGGCGAAAGTCGACGGTTCTACGGAGGAGCAACCGGCAAACAACACAAAGACTGCAATGGCACCGAACGGCAGAAAGCGTTCCGTTGCGAACATGTTTTCCTCCTGCGTTAAAATATACACTGGCCCGGAAAAAAGAACCTCCACCTCCGCCTGCAGCGGATGCAGTCATTGCGTAAGACACCCCTCCTGCATATATGCCCGCTTATTTCACGCGTTCTCCGTGGTGCAGATGCGGCAGAAAGCAAACGCCGCCTGCCTGTGCGTGCGCACCTGTCTGCGTCGCGGAAGCGACAGGCAGGCGCAGACAGGCTGTGTTTGCATACGCGAAGTGCGGCTTTTTGCCACAGATGTGCCGCTGAAGACGCGCCCGCAGGGTTATTTTATTCCCCGAAAACGTCGTATCCGAACCTTTCTATGCGTTCATCCTGTGTACGGTATTTAATCGTGCATCCAAAGGCCGATACGTCCTTGTTTTCGATCTCGTCGCCTGCCAGCAGTGCATCAAGTGCATCTGCCAGGTATTCCGGTTCATTCCCTCTGTTGTCGACAGGCCCTATGAACTCCACTTTACGGGTCCCGTCATCTGCAGCTTCGCCCAGCACAAAAACATGGTCTGTATGTCTTGCGCCGTAAGCATACGCAGTTTGCTGGGTTTCGTCGTAGAGATAGGGGAATGGAAAATCTTTTTCATCGGCCCTCTCGCTCATCTGCATAAAGCCGTCTGCCTCTACTTTATCAACAGGATTTGGGTTTACAATCAGGAACTGAACGTTTTTCTCCTGATATTCCCTTCCCAATTCCACAAGTTTCTCCACGTTACGACGCGAAATGGGGCAGTGGTTGCAGTGGAAAATAACCGCCACCGCGTCCGCATCCCGGTAATGGTTGATGGAATGGTACTGGAGGTCGACCCCGAAGAGCTTGAACTCGGGGGCAATCTCCCCGACTTCGATCAGCGTGACTTCTTCTGCCCCTTCAATGCTGGCGGTGCGGGCAAAAGAATGGGAGAATCCTGCAAACATCACTGCAACCGCCGTCATAACGACTATTCGCTTAAACATACTTGCTCCTCCTTTAACTGAAGTTAAAGCTTACTGTTACATCTGGCCACCATGGAAATGCTTGTAACCTGCCTTCAGCAGTTTTACCAGATCCCCGGGTCCGAGGAATCCGACTTCGGTCAGCCGGGGCTCGAAGTTTCCGCTGGAGTCGCCCAGCATCACCGTCGGGACCCCCCTCACTCCGTATTCGGACTCGACTTCCGAGGCCCTGCCGGTCGCGTCGTATTTTACGGCAATAAAATTTTCAGCCGCCTCCACGACTTCGGGCGCTGTAAAGGTGCCCCTTTCCATACGCCGGCAGGCGGCGCAGGCTTCGGCGGTGAAATAAAGCATAATAGGTTTATTCCGGTTTTCTGCCTCGGCAATTCCCTCCTCCACGGACTCATGCCATATTATGCCTTCGGCGGGTTCACCGGGTTCGCCCTGCTGTATGGGAAGCTGCGGGATAAAAAGATACAAAGCGCTCAGGAAACAAAGCAATCCAAACGCTTTGCGAACCCTCTCCCATCTGCCGGATTCGGGACTGAGGCGGTCGAAGGCTCCGGAAAAAACGGATATGACAATTAAAACCCCGCAAAGAAGAAATATGAATGCTTCCGGAGTCAGCAGGGCACTGAGGTAGAGGAAATAAAGTGAAGCCCCTACAAGGCCCAGACCCATGACGTTTTTAATCACCTCCTGCCACCGACCGGATGAGGGCATATTGTTAATGACCCCGCTGAAGGTCCCGGCCAGCACCAGGGGGATGCCCATTCCCCATGCTATCGCGGCGAAGATCAAAAAACCGGTAAGAAAATCGGCAGTTGCCGCAATAAAACCGATCGCTGCAAAAATAACCGGCGCGGCACAGGAGGAGATGACTATGCCCGACACCATACCCAGAAGCAGGAGGCCGAACATCCCGGATTTTCCCCTGAGTTTGATCTGGGCCTTTGACTGCCATCCGGCCGGAAGGTTGATTTCGAAAAAGCCGAACATTGCAAAGGAGAAAATAAAAAACAGTACGGCCAGAGCAAGGTAAAGGTAAGGGTGCTGAAACTGTAAACCGAAAGCTGCTCCCGAGGCTGCCGCTACTACTCCTATAATGGAATACGCAATGGAAATTCCCAGCACATAAATGATCGAACGAAAAAAAGCAGAGGCTCGGCTCTCGGCTTTGGATGCGCCGATCAGGGCCACCGTTACCGGAATCATGGGATAGACGCAGGGAGTCAGCGAAAGGGCAAGCCCCGCCAGGAAGGAGAGCAGTATCACAGCTCCCAGGCCGGTCCCTTCCAATTTGTCGGTGAAACCGGCGGTTGCAGATTCATAATCGATCTCCCCCGGTTCTTCGCCCACATCCGCCACAGCGTAATCAACTTCGATTTCTTCGGGAATATCATCTTCCCTTATAGTTGTCGTCAGTATCAGTTCGGTTCTTTCCGGCATAAAACAAACGTCCGGATTGCAGGCCTGATAGCCAATCAAAACCGGAACGTTCTTTTCGCCCGGGGAAGCTCCGGGCAGGATTTGAAGCTGAATGTCGAACTCAAGGGTACCGTCGTAATATTCAACCTCCTCTTCCAGGTGCGGATCATGTTTGGTGCTTGGTTCAGGCCAATCCACTTCCGCCATGGCCACCTGGAGCTCATCGGTTTCAGGGCCAGGCCCGGCCTGCATCATGTGGTGGTAAAGGTACCATTCAGGAGGCACTTCGATTGTTACCCGGACCGTTCGTTCCGGCCCCTCCCCCACAATTTCGGCACTGACGGAGACCTTTT
This sequence comes from Candidatus Brocadiaceae bacterium, assembly GCA_003551565.1. Lineage (GTDB taxonomy): Bacteria > Planctomycetota > Brocadiia > SM23-32 > SM23-32 > PUMZ01. The sequence continues at coordinate 3,167 of PUMZ01000019.1, forward strand.
CATTTCCATTATCGGCCAATGCCGTAGGGATGGCGGTGTTTTTAAAAGGTATAAGAAAAAAAAGCAGGGATAAAAACACCACACAGCCGAACCAGTACGCCCCCGGGGCCGGAATGATTGACGGTGTTTGAGCTTTTACTTCAGTTCTCATCCAGCATTTCCCTGATAAGTGTTTCCGCTTTTCCCACCGCTCCCGAGCCAACGTGTTCCGCGATAAGGTTGCCGGAACCATCGTAAACAAGCACTGCGGGCAAGTCTCCCCTCCATGAGTTTCCCACCTCCGATATAAACTCGTCCGTGTTGTCGGTCCGAATGATAAGGTTTGTAAAGTAAGCCTCTTGTTCGACCAGGAAATCTATGACCGAGTCTTCTTCACCGGGGAAATCGGCGCTTGCGGCAATAACGGTTACGCCTTTATCACTGTAGGTGGAATGGAGGTCGACGAGTTTAGGAAAGCTCTCTACGCATGGCGGACACCAGGTCGCCCAGAAATCGACCACAACGATATCGTTCCGGTGCTGGTCGATGATTTGGTGATATTTTTCGGCGTCGACCGGCAGCAACTCGATTTCTGCTTCCGATTCAAGCTTTTCCTCCGGTGTTTCTCCCGGGGGTTCAGCACCATGTTGCTGGTCTTCACTGCATCCGATCGAAATGAAGAGGGCCAGGGAGACGGTGAGGGTGAACAGAAGTGAAACTGCATCAGAGTTTGAAAAGTTATTGGGGAAAAAAGGCGGTAAGGACCGACTCCTTCCTGAGGCCCTCCGGCCCGACCGTTTCACTTTGTTCAGCGTTCTGGCAGGCTCATTCATAACAGTTCCTCTTAATTTTTCGTGCAAAACTATTTATAAAACTATATTAATATTGTAGGAGATTTGCCTTGATTTTGCAAATTGGGGCAGTGTTCACCACTTTTACACACTATATCGTACATGGACCTCGGGCTCTTATCCTCTTCGACGTTCCGCATCTCAAATGTAATGATCGGGATGTTGAGTTCAAGGCCGGCATACGAACCGTATGAACCCGGCATGGCCCCCAGTTTCTTTACCGGAAGGTCACAATACTCCGACATGGCTTCGGCGATTTCCCTTCCCGGTCCGTCGTAATCAATACACGCCAGCGGCTGGTGGATGCTGATTATAAGCTCTGGTTGATATCTCTTCTGTAGCATTCCCGGGGCTCGACTCTCCGGTTCGGAAAAACCTTCCATGCCGAATTCCGGGATGTTTTTGCGGTTGGAAGTCGGAAAATTCCTGTTCAGATCGACTCTGTTGGCGTTCCCGCGGGTGCCGGCCGCCAAACCGTCGGGGTTTATAACAGGAACCACGATGATTTGATGACCTTCAAAAAGATTGGACGTTCTTGCCAAAAAACAGGCAGTGCCGACCTTCCGCATCCGTGCATCGCACGCCAGCCCGGAATGCGTGAGGTGAGCGGGTTATACATGTTACAGGGCGAAATTTGCGCTACAGGTTTTTTCCCCGCAACTCGTAGTGTCCTCGTTTTGGGCTCTCATCCGACACTCCCCGGTTAAAACCGGAGCCTTCCTGCGCACAATGTCGTGCAAAACTAAAACGGTTGCCGCCAAGCTCTTTGGCCTTATAAACCGCACAATCGGCCGCAGAGAGCACGGCCATGCCTGTATCACCGTTATCCGGATATCGGGCAACACCCATACTTATCCCCACGAAATCGATGTCCACCCCCTTTTCAGCCGTGCAGGAATAATTTTTCACGACACCTATCAACCGTTTGCACACCGCTTCGACTTCTTCTTTACAAACTTCCGGCATCAACAGGACGAACTCGTCTCCCCCTATGCGACAAAACACATCATGCCGCCGGAGCAGTCTCCCTATGGTGAAAACGATGCCCTGCAGCACCAAATTACCCACCGCATGGCCATAATTATCGTTTACAACCTTGAAATTGTCCAGATCCAGAAAAAGCACGTAAAATCCATCAACCGCCCCACGCTCTACACGCCCGATCTCCTCTTCAATCCGCAGGCTGAGATAGTGGAAATTGTAAGCACCGGTCAGCTTATCCACAAAAACATTTTGCTCCACCTCCTGCTCAAGCTGATAGGCCAATCTTGTCAGAACATAGAAAAACGCCGTCATTAGAACACCCATCACCAGGGGCCAGGTGGAAGCAACCCACAAGATGGCATCGGCTGTCTCCAGAAGCAAAAGATGCCCGACAACGATGCCCAGCATAATACCGTTAAGGATACAGGCAGAGTAGAACCCGAGCCTGAGCACCTTGCTGGTCCGCACCACTTTTTTTTGCAGTTCCGGGACAAACTCCCCTTTTTCGATGCCTTCTGCACCAAGCTGAGTATGCGGTTTCATAAATACCATGACGTTACCGTAACATGGGCATCTTGCCCATGATCCACGGGCCGGGAAGCCCGTGCTACTTTTAAAACGAGAAATACGTCACCGAACTTACAGGCCAGCGCATTTATCAAAAAAAGCCAATCGGCCGCAGTGGCAAGGTAAAACCTTTTGTTCCGGGCTCGTCCCACGAAGTTCAGCAGATATTGGCACTAACCCGTCAATTTCGATTCCCAGCTTGCAAAGGAGAAAGCGACGCCATTATCCCGGTCCACTACCTCTCGGGGCCGCCAGTGTAATTATACGCCGGGAAAAAATATATGCAACTGAACGTGATGCGTCCCTCCGCTGGCCGGATTGATCGGGATGTCTGCTGCGTGTACACCTTCATGGCGGAAATCTCGCAACAGCATCAGTCCGTTCAGGTATGGGCCATGATTCAGGTGCAAGGGCGAGAATCCTGGTTCAGGAGGGGAAGAGAAGTGTTGATAGAGGATAGCGGGAAAGGATCGGGACAGGGTGCGGGAAAAACACTGCGTGATTGTTTGGGGGGTAATATCAAACATGGCTTTTTCCCGTCCGACCCTCGCTATTCGGACTTGAGAATGGATGCCACTGGTGGCGCATCGGAGAAGGATGCCTTAGCATCGAAATCCCGATACTTCCTCCACATCTCTTTGTGGAATGTTGATATGCCTTGGATAGGCCCAACATCCAAATACCGATCCACGTACTCAAAGAAGGGGTGCCAATTCCAAGCATCGTAGCCTCCATCCATTAGCCGGGCGGCAAGTGCGATCCCAACGAACTGGCTGCCTACCCACCTGTAAGAGCTGCTCCACCTTCGGTCTCCCCATTCGCGGTCCCGTTGCCAATATCGAATCGCCCACTCGGCATTCCCAACGTCTTCTGGCAAGTAGACTCGTTCTTCCTCCCAAGTGGCATGACGCGGGAATTCTTCTTCAGTCGGACGCCCAACATCATTCTCCGAAACGATGAACGTCTGACCATCTTCTTGAAAGAGATTGGCGCCTCCCGTTTCCCGGTTAGTATGGTAGAGGATTTTGGAGTCATTTAAGGCCAAGCCAGCCAGCAACGTCGGCACTTTTCGCCCATGGTGCCAGCCACCGTCAGCATGCCAATTCCCACCGGCTAGAATCTTTCCGTAATTGTCGATGCCGTATTGAACGAGCCCGACAAACAGATCACGTTTCTCCTCGTTCGAAAAGTCAAGATGCAGCGCGAGGGTCATTGTGGATGTCAGGTTTGCAAGCCCGCGTCCATACCCGGGGCGATGATTAGCCATCACGTAAGCTCGTTGCCAGTTAGTTCCCTGCTCGTTCCAGAATTTCAGCGCGTTTTCGGCGAGGCTGTCTATGTCAGGCGTGGACTCCACCTTTGGGAGTGACTGAAGCACCCCGTAGTTGAGTTGTGATTCGTTCCAGTGCGATGTCTTGTCCTCTATATAAGGAGGCGGCCTAAAATCTCCGGTTGACGGCACTTGGTCAACAACGGTTAGGATCGCCAACATCGCAATGGGCATTGTCGGGGAGTCCGGATCGGGATCGGAAATCGCGGAAACAATAGAGCCGGTTGTCACTGCCAGAGAACCGGATACACTGGGCGCAACATTGAGATCTGATACGTATGACATCCGGTTGCTGGTGTTGCTGTCGTACCCTTGCCTTCCGGAATTTGGCGGATTGAGCTGGCTTCCATGCATCACCCGCCCGTTAAAATCCCCAGACTCCGGCGTGATATTCGTAATCGTCACCGGCCCCAACACCCACCAATCCCCGTTCGCATACCGCCCCACCGGATACTCCCGATCAAACTCCCAGGTAATGCCATGCTGGCTCACGGACGCGGCCATCTGCTGCGCGACGGCCGCCGTGGAAGCGTTGCCGTCTGAACCACTGCCACCGCCGGACAGGGGCATCGTCAGAGTCGCGATCAGCACGAAAGGCAGGGAAAGACCGGAACAGAACCGCCGGAATGCAACCGTCATCGTTTGTTGCCCGAAAATTTTCATAACTAAGCTCCCGGTCTCGGGGAAATGTTGATTGGCCGTAAGTAATGTGATGAAAGGCAACCAGCTCCGAGCTGTAATGATTTGAGACGTCCCTGTTAATCTCAGCTTTTACCTTTTTTGAGGCGATAGCGATTATCACGGGTAGAATTCTGCTGATCATTTCTTCGTTCGAACGTCCTGTGTCAGGACCATTCCTAAAGCCTTGAAACACATTATCATCATGAATAACAATCACTTGGCGAAGGCGGCCGCGCAGCCAAACGCTCCGAGTATACGTTGATTATGGTCCGTGAAAACCACATTGCAAGCGACAGCCCGGAAGGCAGCGTTTCGGGAAAATGCAATCCCTGAAGCATCAAAGACTTGTATTGGAAAAGGGAGGTGGTGCTAGTGGAGGGGATCGAACCCCCAACCTGCGGTTTACAAAACCGTATCTCGAAACACTGAGAAGGCTGAAAACGGGCTTCTCAGCCCTTTCCATCTTCCTCAATTGCTATCATTTCATGGATTTTACTATCAGGGGGCCTAAAAGCTCTCAATTGATGAGCAAAATAACCGGGGAAATGAAAGTAGGATTCCATCGCCCCACACGTTACAAACACGACGCAGCCTGGATAGCGCCCCAAAACCCAAAATAAGAGCTTCTGAGCATCTTCCAGCCACACCACGCTTATCATTGATTCTACCGGAATAACCCGCTGTCTGCAACTGGAAAACACCGATCGCTGGGATTGCGCCTTGCTGCCGGATTCCG
>PUMZ01000260.1 GCA_003551565.1 Candidatus Brocadiaceae bacterium
GCTCGACCGGGATGATGGTCAGGGCGGCGCCATCGATTTTTTCCGCGAGGAAGGGGAACGCAAGTCCGGCAAAATTGCTCCCGCCCCCTGCGCACCCGATGACGACATCGGGCAGATCATGCCCGGCAAGCTTCAGTTGCGTTCGCGTCTCCAGCCCGATGACGGTCTGGTGGAGCATGACGTGGTTGAGCACGCTTCCCAGGGCGTAACGGGTCTTTCCCGAAGCGTCCCCCACGGCCTCTTCGATGGCTTCGCTGATCGCGATGCCGAGGCTTCCGGGCGTATCCGGCCATTTCTCAAGGATATTCCGGCCGGTGACGGTGTTTTCACCCGGGCTCGGGACGCAGTTTGCCCCCCATATCCGCATCAGCACCTTACGGAACGGTTTCTGCCGGAAGCTTATCCTGACCATATACACCTTGCACTCGATGCCTACCAGCCGGCATGCGAAGGCCAGAGCGCTGCCCCACTGTCCAGCGCCGGTTTCGGTGGTCAGTTTTTTTATCCCGAACTCTTTGTTGTACCAGGCCTGGGCGACGGAAGTGTTTGGTTTGTGGCTGCCCGGCGGGCTGAGGCTCTCGTCCTTGTAATAAATCCGGGCCGGCGTATCCAGGCGTTTCTCCAGGTTGACAGCCCGCCTCAAGGGGGTGGGGCGCCAGCGCCTGAGGATGGAGAGCACCGGTTTGGGAATTTCGATCCAGCGCTGATCGCTGACCTCCTGTTCGATAAGGTTCATCGGGAAGATCGGCGCCATCGTGTCCGGTGTTATAGGCGTGCCGTCGGCGGTCAGGGGAGGGCGCAGCGGGTTCGGCAGATCGGCCGCAAGGTTATACCACTGCGCAGGCATCTCGGATTCGGACAGTAACACCCGGGTTTCTTTCATATCGTTCCTCTCTCACTAAGCGCTTGGTTGCCGTGCATCCTGAACAGATCCACGATCTACTGAAAAACAAAGTCGTTTGCCCTTATTATAAATTCTTTTCCAAGCTCTCTCTTGCAAAAGAATTAGGGGCTTATTCTTCTTGCTCCTCTTCTTCCATTATCACACGGTTGCGTTTGCGATCGGTGTTGACCTTCAAATCACGGTTATAACGGCGGCATTTTCCTTTTCTCCCATCGACGGGTTGTTCGTCGAACAGAAGTCTCTGGAAAAAGGGGCATCCTTCACAATCCGGTATATACCGTCCGCAGCATCTTTTGGGGGGCCGTTTCTTTTTCTGTGGCCTGCTCTCGCCAACGGGGCGTTTTGCGCGCCCCCGCTTTCCCCCGGCCTTTGATGCCAGTGCCAGCACCACGCCGATAACCGGCAGGCATGTCCCGGCCAGGAGCCAGAACAACCCGCTCCGTCCTTTGCGGCGTGCGACGAACGCCGCAAGGGCGCCGCAAAGCAGTTGAAAAACCAGTACATATCGTATCAGCGTCTCCATCCATTATTGTTCCCGTTCTTCCGTGCTTGCCGCCTTGCCTCAAGCCTGTTTTTGCTCCGGGCGGGCGCCGTATACCTTTGTATAATACACTCAAAGCGATTGCCAATGCAAACAATACGCCCGCACGGGGCAGTTGCCGCACTGCGGGTTGCGGGGACGGCAAATCCGCCGGCCCAGCTTGATCATGTTCATGTGCGCGCTGTATGTCCGCTCCGGCGGTATGAGGGTGGACATAACCTCATGGGCCCGGATGCGGCTGCAGGAAGATTCCACCAGGCCCAGGCGCTTGACGACACGCAGCACGTGCGTATCCACAACGAACGCCGCTTTTCCGAAGCCAAAAAGCAGAACGAGCCGCGCCGTTTTGACCCCTATGCCCTTGATGGCGGTCAGCTCCCTTTCCGCCTCTGCGACCGGCAAAGCGTCCAAGAACGCCAGATCATAGCCACCGCGCTCATGCAGCCGGGAGAGCGCTGTCTGTATGGTTGCGGCCTTCCGTCCGGCCAGTCCTCCGCAGCGAATGATTTGTTCCAATTCCGTCCGGGGAGCGCATCGGATCCCGTCCCACCCATCATAATGTTCCCTCAGCGCCTCAAAGGCACTTCCGCTGTTTGCATCGGAGGTGTTTTGCGAGAGCACGCCCCGCACAAGCACCTCGAGGGGGTCGCGCGGGGGCCTCTCCTCCGCCCCGAAACGGCCTTCAAGAGCGTCCAGAACGTGCTTCGTCTTCCTCCTCAACCTGTTGTTTCCCGTATCCATGCAGAATCGTTCCGCCGCGATCAGTTCTTCGGCAACTCCACCACCATGCCGTCATGCGCCGCCCGGACGTCTACGCCGAGCCGTTTCGACATTTTCCGGGCGATAGCCGGCGGTTTTTCATTGACGATCGACATCCCGAAGTGCGTTAAGACCGCGAAATCGGGCCGTATGGCATCGATCAGGGTTTCGGCCTCATCCAGGCTCATGTGCTTGAGCTTCCGGCCACGGTAGCCACTCGCTCTGACGACGTTGATGACCAGCCACCTGCTGCCGGCATACGTGCCGGGAAGCCCGTCGAAATAGAGCGTATCGGTGACAAAACTCAGCATGCCGCCGCCGAGTTCGAACTTGAAACCGTAGGTCTCAACGTCGTGGCGGTGGCGTACGGACGTGAAGAATCTGAGATTGTCCACTTCGAAGGCGGTCGCCCCGGAGAGTTCGACGACTTCTTCGGGAGCGCTGCTGATATAGTCAAGCAGAATCCGGTTTTTCCCGTTCAGGCACTCCCCCGGGGCGAAGAGGCGGCCCCGCTTTTCCCACCCGCCGCAGGTCATTGCGTCGATCACGGCGTTGACGTCGCCGGAATGGTCGATATGGGCGTGGGAGAGCAGGACGGCATCCAGGCGGGTCACATCGATCTGCGGCCGGACCCGTGCGCAGCGCAGGAGCGTGCCCGGGCCGGGATCCATCAGCATTTTCCGGCCCTCCAGTTCCAGATAACTGCCCGCCGAGTAGCGCAGCTGCCGCGCCATGACGTACCGCGCACCTGCCGTGCCGAGGAACTTTATCCGGTTGGCATGATCTGTTGTTTGTTGCATCTTTTGACGGTGCATCATGGGCCGGACGCCTCCGCCAGAAAGGGCAGCAAATCTCTCACACCCCCCACAATTGCGTCCGGGACGGTCGTTATGTGCGGGAGGTCCTCTTCTTTTGTTACACCGGACAAAACCAGTACCGAGAGCAGCCCGGCCCTGTCCGCCATCAGTATATCGGTTTCCACCCGGTCGCCCACCATAACGCATTCTTCGGCTGAAAGGTCGATCAGCGCAAGAGCTTCCCGGAGCATGATAGAGGAAGGTTTGCCCACGATCGGGTGGACCTGGCGTTGGGTGCAGGCCTCGATGGCCGCTATCATGCATGCGGCGTCGGGCAGATCGCCGTCGGGCATCGGGCAGGTGCGGTCGGGATTCGTCCCGATCAGAGCTGCGCCGTTGGCGGCCGCCCTGTAGGCCGCCAGGAGCTTCTCGTAATTGAAACCCCTGTCCCAGGAAACGACGACCACGGCTGCTGCGTCCGGATCGTCGGTGATCCGCAGCCCGTGCCGCAGGATATCGTCGATCACCGGCTGTTCGGCGATCGGCAGTATACGCGCTTTGGGGAAATGTGCGGCCAGATACCTTGCCAGGACCAGGCTGGAGTTTATTACCTCGGATTCCTCGCACGGTATCCCGAGCCTGCGCAGCTTTGCGGCATAGACCCCGCGCCGCGCTATCGGTTTGTTGCTGACAAACGCCACCTTCCGTCCGCTGCGCCGCAGCCCGCTCAGAACCCTGTCAGCACCTTCGATCAGGTGCTCGCCGAGATAGAGCGTGCCGTCCAGGTCGAAAATAAAACCGCGTGCTTTTTGGAATATGGATCCCAATGCGTTATCATATCTGTAAGGGGGGTTTTCCGAAGGCATTCAGTATTTTCCTTAAAAAACGTGCCGGGCGAATACAGATTATAAACGCCCGGGGCGAAGAATACAAATTTGGGTTTTCGTCATCCGGGAGGATGTCATGGACAAAAAGCAACATATCCTCCGGCTTACTCCACGGCAGTGGCAGGAATGGTTCGCCGCGCACGGGGAACCCTCGTACAGGGTCGACCAGGTGCTCGACTGGCTTTACAGGAAGATGGTTGCGGACCCCGGCGAGATGACCAACTTTTCCAAAGAACTGCGCCGCTCACTATCGCAGGAACTGGATTGCAAGCTCCCGGAAATGAGCGGGAACGTCAGCGACAGCGGAGGTACAACGAGCAAATACAGGTTGACCCTGCATGACGGCGCCGTTATTGAAAGCGTGTTGATGGACCAGGGCGGCCGGTACAGCTTTTGTGTCTCCACCCAGGCGGGATGCCCGCTCGGCTGCACCTTCTGTGCCACGGGCCGCGGGGGATTCGTAAGGGACCTCTTTCCGGAGGAGATAACGGGGCAAATTGTTCATCTCGCGCGCATCTGCGGTGCTGTGGGCAACGTAGTCTTTATGGGGATGGGCGAGCCGCTGTTGAATACGGGCGCCCTGCTGCCCGCGCTGGAGGCGCTCGTGGATCCTTCGCGGCTGGCTTTGGGGCTGCGGCGCGTGACGGTATCGACCGCCGGGATCCCGGACGGGATCAGGCAACTGGCCCGGCATGGCACGCCTCCGGGCCTGGCGCTCTCGCTCCACTCGCCGTTCGACGCACAGCGCAGCGATCTGATGCCGGTCAACCGCCGTTATCCCCTCGAGGAGGTGCTGGACGCCTGCGGGGAATATGCCGGCTTGACCGGTCGCACTCTGATGCTTGAATACGTCATGCTCGGCGGAGTTAACACGTCGCCTGAGGCTGCAAGGGGGCTAGCGCGGATCGCGGCCCGCCTCGGCGCCAAGGTCAACCTGATCGCCTTCAACAGCTTTGAAGCCGCTGATTACGCTCCGCCGGAGAGGGGCGAGGTCGCCGCCTTCAGGTCGATTCTGGAAAAACAGGGAGTCCTGGTGATCCAACGGTACCGGCGCGGCGCCGGGATCGGCGCCGGTTGCGGCCAGCTCGCTGGCGCCGGGCCGAAGTGATCGGGAAAAAGGTCAAAAATATGTCCGATAACGCGATAAAAAACCGATGCCGGGGAATCCGGAGGGTGCGCCTGCTGGTGCACGGACGGGTGCAGGGCGTGGGCTTCCGGCCCGAAATGTACCGTCGATTGACCGGGCTGGGCTGCACGGGGCATATCCGTAACACCCCGGAAGGGGTCCGGCTTGAGATCGAGGGGCGGGAAGAGACCGTAAGGCATCTGATCGAAAATTTCAGCGATATCATCCCGCCCCGCGCGCGGGTGGACGAATTGTGCATCTCGGAGCTGACGCCTGCGGGCGGGACCGGTTTTTTCATAGAGGCCAGCTCCCCGGCCGGAGAGAGCCTGCTGCCCATACCACCGGATTTGGCCACATGCAATGAATGCGAGCGTGAGCTGTCGGACCCCGGCGACCGACGGCGGGGCTATGCCTTCAATACGTGCACCTGCTGCGGACCCCGGTTCACCATTGCAACCGGCATCCCTTTCGACCGGCGCACCAGCGCGATGGAGTCGTTCCCCCTGTGCAGGGAATGCAGGAGCGAGTTCGCCGCCGTCGCCGACCGGCGTTTCCATGCCCAGACCATGTCGTGCCGGGCGTGCGGGCCGCGCCTATCGTTCTTTTACACCGGCGGGGGAAAGAACGAGCCTTCCACGGCCCCGCTCGCGGCCGAGGAGGCGGTCGATGCCGCGGCCCGGTTGCTGGAGGAGGGGGGGACGGTGGCTGTCAAAGGCGCCGGCGGATTCCACCTCGCCTGCGATGCTTCCAGTGACAGGGCGGTCGGGCGGATAAGAACCCTCAAGGGACGGCCTCACAAGCCCCTGGGCGTCATGGTTGAGGATGCGGAGACGGCCGGGTGCATCTGCCGCCTCGGCCCCGGCGCCGGGAAGGTCCTCGGCTCCGAGAGAGCGCCGATCGTTCTGCTCGGGAAAAAGGATTCCGGGTTGCTTTCCGGCGCAATAGCCCCGGGGCTGGGCCGCATCGGGGTGATGTTGCCCTATACTCCCCTGCACCGCGTGCTTTTCGATCATCCCCGCACCCCCCCGGTGCTGGTGATGACCAGCTGCAACAGGTCGGAGGAACCGATAGCGATCGATTCCCGGGCCGTTGCCGGCCGGCTCGCCGACATGGTGGACGGCGTTCTCGATCACGACCGGAAGATCGAGAACCGCTGCGACGATTCGGTGGTGGGTATGGCGGATGGCGCTCCGGTCGTTTTCAGGCGTTCGCGGGGTTACGTGCCGGAGCCGGTCATGCTGGCGCACGAAGCGCCACCGATCCTGGCCGCCGGCGCGATGTGGAAGAATACCCTGACGCTGACCAGGGGCCGCAGGGCGTATCAAAGCCAGCATATCGGAGATGTCGCGGATGCGGACAACGCCGCCTTTTTCGAGGAAACTTTCAAGAGGTTTTCCGCGTTGCTGCGCATCGATCCGGAAGCGGTTGCCTGCGATATGCATCCGGATTATCCGACCACCGCTTTCGCCGTCCGGCTGGCAAAGGAGAGGGGGCTGCCCCTGCTGCGGGTGCAGCACCACCACGCGCATATCCTTTCGGCGCTTGCCGAGCATTCCCGGCCGGGCCCCGTGATAGGAGTCAGTATGGACGGGACCGGCTACGGGGAGGACGGCAACGTCTGGGGCGGTGAGTTCCTCGTCGCTGATCTGAAGGGGTACAGGCGCAGATTCCATTTGAAATACGTTCCCATGCCGGGTGGGGAGCGGGCGGTCTCCGAGCCGTACCGGATGGCCCTGTCCTACCTCGCCGACGCTTTCGGCCCGCTGGAAGGGCTTAAGGTGATGGAAGCCGTAGCGGGCGAGCTGCCGCTGGGGCGTGTTTGCGCGCTGATCGGACGGGAAAACCTCTCTCCGCTCTCTTCGAGTTGCGGGAGGTTGTTTGATGCGGTCGCTTCTCTGCTGGGGATCCGGCACAGATGCACTTACGAGGGCCAGGCCGCCTGCGAGCTGGAAGCTCTGGCAGCCGGTGATGTGGAGGGCGGCTACCCCTACGGGTTGGAAGGCGGGGAGATCGCTTTCTCCGAGACGATCGCAGGGATATGCGATGACATCTCGGCGGGCGTGACGCCGCCGGTGATATCCGCCCGTTTCCATAATACGGTAGCCCGCGTGGTGATCGAGTCCTGCGTGCGGCTGAGGGACGAGGACGGCCTGGAAACGGTGGCGCTTTCCGGCGGAGTGATGCAGAACAAGTACCTTCTCGAGCGGTGCCTGGAGGGACTGCACGAGAGGGGATTTTCCGTGTTGCGCCCGGCGCAGGCGCCGCCCAACGACGGCGGCATCTCACTCGGGCAGGCGGCCCATGCCAACGCGAAACTGTCGGTCCGGGATGGAGGAGTCCCTGTCGCCCGGGATCTGGAATGAGGAAACGGAACGCCCGGCTTCCCTTGCCCGGCATGTTGAACCGGTCAGCTTCCGTCCTTCCTCCTGCATGGGCAGATGCCATCCGAAAGCAGACCCAAGTTTTCCCGTCCCGACAATTTTGTGCCGCTATGGATATTCATGCTTTTTCGTACGTCGGCAATCTGCTGTCGGTGGTCCGCTTCTGAGCGCCTACAGATTTCTCTCCGCGGTCGTGCCCATCACCCGTCCGAGCGATTCCATCCGGGCCCCGATAATGCCCCGCAGCACTCCTTCGGGTGCGATGTGCCTCAGCGCCCTGCGGTATTCGTTCTCCGCCAGTTCGTAATAGCCCATCTCCTGGTAGGCGACTCCCAGTTCATAATGGACGGAGAAGGGAACCGGGTTGAACGAGTACACCGTATCGCTGTCGTGCGCGAACCCGTAGCCGGTGGTTTCTACAAGGCGCAGTATGCCGGGTATGGAAGAGGTTCTGTAGGGGACCTGTTCGGTCGAGAAATTTTCGAGGACCGGTTTGGGAAAATCTTCGATCAACCGCCTTCGCCACATTATCGCCCTTGCCCTGTCTCCCTGCATCTCGGCAATCCGTCCCAGCATCCACAGAGCATCATCCGTCCACCGTGAATCCGGGTGTTTTCTGATCACTTCCCGCAGTATCCGCTTGCGGGTTTTCATATGGAGTCCTCTCCGGAACACGGATTTGTACAACTCTTCGGCTCCCGGTTCCGTTCCGGACGGCGCCTCCGCATCGCTACCATTGCCGTTCCCGTAAGCCGGAGCGGCGATTGCAATGCAGATATATGCCGTGGCCAAAAAGGCAAGAAGTATGTTTTTCATCGGTCCCCGCCCGTTTCAGGAGTATCATTCTGACCAGGATTTTATCCCCGCCCGCGACGTTTGTCAAGTACGGACTGTGTTTGACAGAAAGATCGCCAGACCGTAATATGGAGCGGGTCAAATCCCATTGAACCACCGGTCCGGGACAGCCGGAGTTCTGTGCCGGAAGGCAAGCACATGGAAACACTGAGAAGCAGAGAGGGAAAAGTAGATAAGCGTTTTCAACCCGGCGTATCCGTGCCTGCCGATCGCTTGGATGGATAGGTTTTTAACATCAAAAAGAGGAGAACATCAACTTGCCGCTGATCGAACCGGAAGATTTCAGAGTCGCCAAGCTCGAAAAACTCAGGGAGAAAGGTATCGACCCCTATGGCGGGCGCTATCCCGACACCACCCGGATAAGTGAGCTGTTCAACGCATACGGGGATTTCGAGAACCAAACTGTCCGGGCCGCCGGGCGGATCACCAATCACAGGGCGATGGGGAAGGCCTCTTTCATCGATATAAAGGACCGGAGCGGGGCCATTCAGGCCTTTTTCCAGCTCAAACGCCTGGGGGAAGAGAAGTTCGATGTTCACAGCCAGTTGGAGCCGGGCGATATCATCGGGGTCGAGGGCGAACTGACCACCACCCGGACGGGCGAGATAACGATTTTTGTTGACAACTTCGAGGTGCTGTCCAAGGCGGTGCTGCGTCCTCCGGAGAAGTGGCACGGACTGAAGGATGCCGAGCTGCGTTACAGGAGGCGTTACCTGGATCTTTTCTCCAGCGATGATGTCATGCAGTGCTTCATCCAACGCTCCCGGATCATCGACTCCTTAAGAGGGTACCTTACCCGGCGGGGTTTCCTCGAGGTCGAGACCCCCATGATGCAGCCCATGGCCGGGGGGGCGGCGGCAAGGCCTTTCATGACCCACCATAATGCGCTCGATCTGGACCTTTACCTGAGGGTTGCCCCCGAGTTGTATCTGAAAAGGTTGCTCGTCGGCGGGATGGAGAAGGTCTTTGAACTCAACCGCAACTTCCGGAACGAAGGAATTGACAGGCAACACAACCCCGAGTTCACATCCCTGGAGCTCTATCAGGCGTATGGGGACTATACCGACATGATGGATTTGACAGAAGATCTTATCCGGACCCTTGCAATGCAGCTCAGCGAGGACGGCAAGCTGCCCTTTGGCGAAGATCAGATCGATTACGCCGGCCCTTTCCGGAAAATCGATTACATGCAAGCGTTTGAGGATGCCAATGGGTTCGGGGTCGGGGACATAACGGCTGTACGCAAGAAGGCTTCCGGGTTGGGCATAGATGTGAGCGGCCTTGGGCCGGAACTGGCGGCGAACCGTGTTTTCGAACATACCGTTGAAGATGCTGTCATTCAGCCCACATTCATAATGAATTATCCGGCTGCACTTTCCCCACTCACCAAACCGTTGAAAGACACCCCCGAACTGGCCGAACGCTGGGATCTTTTTATCGGTGGCATGGAGATCGGGCCGGCTTACACCGAACTGAACGATCCGGAAGTGCAGGAACAGAAGCTCCGGCAGCAACTGGAGGGCGAGGATGCAGCGGAAAGGACATTCCGCAGCATCGATGCGGATTTTCTGCGTGCTCTCTCTCACGGCATGCCGCCGGCGGGAGGGCTCGGTATAGGGATCGACCGCCTTGTCATGCTGCTGACCAACAGAACGGCTATACGGGAAGTCATCCTGTTTCCTCTTCTGCGACCGGCCGATGATTGAGAACAACGCCAAAAAAAATCGCGGGGCCCGTCACAACGATATGCTCATCAGTGTGGAAAACGTATCCAAAGATTATCGGATCGGGCGGCACAGATTGCGTGTGCTCCGCGGTGTCGATCTTGCCGTAAAGGGGGGGGAGTTTTTGAGCATTGAAGGCCCGAGCGGGGCGGGGAAAAGCACGCTGTTGCATATCATGGGGATTCTGGATACGCCGACCGAAGGCGCAGTGATCTACGAACAGGAGAATATCGCGTCCTTCGGCGACAGAAAAAGGGCCTACCGTCGAAACCGGCTGTTCGGCTTCGTTTTCCAGTTCTATCACCTTTTGCCCGACCTGACGGCGCAAGAGAACGTGGCCCTGCCCGCTCTGGCCGGCCTGGGCATACAGCGTTGGAGGCGCGGCAGGAAAGAAGCGCTTCAAAAAAGCCGCAGCGTGCTGGATCTGGTGGGATTGAGTGAGCGCTGCCGGCACCGGCCGACGCAGCTCTCGGGCGGGGAAAGGCAGCGGGTGGCCATCGCAAGGGCCCTTATCAACAAACCACGGATGCTGCTGTGCGATGAGCCCACCGGCAACCTGGATACCGCCTCCGGAACGGAAATACTGGACCTTCTGTGCAGGCTCAGGGAAGAGTTGAACACCACCCTCGTCATGGTGACACATGATGCCAAAGTGGCCGAACGGGCGGACCGAAAAGTATTTATGAAAGATGGGCGAATTGTCAACCAATCACGCAGGCAATAACATTATGCTTTTCGCATCTGTGAGCTTTTCCTGCAAGCAACCGGATCTTGAGGAAATGCTGTAAACGCCCACACGGAAGAGTTATCTGCAAGTGGAGACATCACCGCATCTTGCCTTTGGCTTATGAAATATGCGGGCTAATTCCCGAACTGTATGCGGTGGAAACGGGCGTATTCCCCGTCCCGCTCCAGCAGTTCACCGTGCGTGCCGGTCTCGACGATCTCTCCGCCTTTCAGCACCACGATCTTGTCCACAAACCGGACGGTTGAGAGGCGGTGTGCGATGACAAAGACGGTGCGGTTTTCAAGCAGCCGGCCTATGGCCTCCTGCACCATGCGTTCGGAGTCGCTGTCCAGGCTCGATGTGGCCTCATCGAGGATCAGTATGGGGGCGTTCTTGAGCAAAGCCCGGGCGATTGTGATGCACTGACGCTGCCCGCCGGAGAACCTGCCCCCTCCTTCGCCCACCAGCGTATCGTAGCCCTGCGGCAGGTTGGCTACCGTCTCGTGTATGTTGGCAGCCGTGGCGGCCTCGATGATTTCTTCCTGCGTGGCATCCCGCTTGCCGTATCGGATGTTCTCGGCAACGCTGCGGTTGAAAAGGAAGGGGTGCTGCCCGACGATGGCGATCTGGTCCAGCAGGCTGCGGCGCTTGATCCGTTTGATGTCGCGCCCGTCGATCGTAATCGAGCCGCGTTGCGGGTCGTAGAACCGCGGTATCAGGTCCAGCAGCGTCGACTTGCCGGCCCCGGTCTCGCCCACCAGTGCGCATGAGGAGCCGGCCGGCACGCGGAAGTCGATGTCTTTGAGCACATAATCCTCATCCTGATAGGCAAACCACACGCCGTTGAAGGCGACCTCCTGTTCGACGCCGGCGAGGGGGGTTGCATCGGGGTGGTCATGGATTGTCACGTCCGCATCGGTGAGTTCATATATCCTTTCGAAAGCGGCCATTTTTTCCCGCAGTTCCGTATAGGTCTTTGTCAGTTTTTTCACGCTGTGGGGCATCAGGGCGACTGCGCCGATGAAAGGTATCAGGCTCGGCAGGTCAAGGGCGCCCCGCTCCACATAGCGGTCGGCGATCAGCATAATGACGCCGAACGCTATGGCCACAATCGCGTGCGGCAGCGAGTCGGACCAGGCGCGGCTCCTCTCGCGTTTGAATATGCGCTTGAGCTGACGCCTGACCGTTTTTCTGAACTCCTGGTTTTCTTCTTCTTCCATGCCGAACGCCTTGACAACCCTGATGCCCGACAAGAACTGGTTGAGTGCGTCGGTGACGTCGCCGGTACGCTCCATCACCTTGCGTCCCTGCTTCTGCATTTTCCTGCCGTAGCGCCGCGCCACGAGCGCGATGGGCGGGGCAAAGACAAGCGCAATAAGGGTCAGATGCCATTGCGAGTAGAAAGCGACCGAGAGGAGGGCGGCAAGCTCGATCGGATGTTTGAACATCTTGGAAAAAAGCATTTTCGCGGCGCTCTTGGTGCTGCTTATATCGTTGGTCACACGGCTGATAAGGTCGCCGCTCTTCCGCCCCCCGTAGAACGAAAGCGGCAGCCTGGAGAGTTTTTCAAACACCTGAATCCTCAGGTCCGCTATCACGCACGCAAGCATCCGTCTTGAACAGTAGGTCTCAAGGAAAGCGGTGATGATCCACAGCGGGGTCACGATCAGCAGCACCAGGTAAGCGACACGCCGGAGCTGCCCCGCTCCGGGCGCGACCGCCTCACGTATCATCCTCACCGGTGCGAATGACGTCAAGCTTTCTTCCACCCGCTCCTTCACCTCCTCCCACCTTCCTGAAGGTTCAGTGTCCGTTCCGGGCACGGGGGCTTCCTCCTCCTGCAGGACATCTTCCGCTTCGGTCCTCCCGACATCTTCGGCTGTGAACCCTTCGAACACCGGTTTGCTCAGAAGCAGCAGGCTCGCGCTGAGTGCCGATGTTACGGTCATGGCGAGGATTGTCAGCGCCATGAGTTTCCAGTAAGGCAGCGCAAGCGTCAGGAAACGTTTGAGCCGCAGCCAGTCCTGTATCGTGGTGTTGTCGCCCATGCGATGGATTTCGGGTTTAAGAGGGTTGCGAAACTTCCGTGATCTGGTCTGCAAAAGTCCGGATGCACCGGTGTCCGACCAGACCATATTATATAGCTTCCGGCTCCACTTTTGCAACCACTTGTACGCCAACGGGGCGGCGGGCAACAGTGCCGGCCGGCGCGTTGCCGGCGGTATAGCCGGAGGAGCTTTATCCCGCACATTTCATAAACCAAAACATTGTTTATATAAAAAATTTAACAACAGCATGATGGGTCGCTTTCTTCAGGATCTCTGGTTCTACAGTGTGTACCGGCGCCGGACAAAACGGCGGTTGACCTGCCTGCTGCAGGCAGGCCCTGCAGGCGTGAGCGAAAGCATTTCCCCCGGCCTCTTTTGAATGAGCCCCGGCAGGGCGGCGACAACCGTCGCCGGCGGTGAACGGAGTGAGCCCGGGGCTATTGTTGAGATCGGCCCTTCGGGCCTGAGCACACAGGCAGACGGCGTTTGCTTTTTGCCGCAGATGCACCACGGAAAACGCGTGATATAAGCGCGTTATGTGGCGCCGCGCACGTACCGATCGCCTTCCAGACGGGTTACAAGCCCCCGGATTTCGAGGCTCATCAGGGCGCCGGAGAGCAAAGAGACCGGCAGTTCGGTCTCTTCAAGCAGTTCATCAAGGTGAAGCGGCTGGTGTTCCACAGCCTGCAGGACCCGTTTCTCCCTCCCGTTTAATGCCGTTTCCCGCGGATCCTCCACTGCAAGGGCATCCGCTCCACCGGCCTCGCCGCCGCACATTCTGACCGGAGAGGGAAGCGGGCCGAGTTCCTGCGGAACCCCTCCGGGGCTTTCAATCAGGACGGCTCCGTCACGTATCAGCTGGTGGCAGCCGCGGCTGGCGGCGGATTCAACGCTTCCGGGGACGGCGAAGACGGTTTTACCCTGCTCTCCGGCGAAGCGGGCGGTGATAAGGCTGCCGCTCCTGCTGCCGGCTTCCAGGACAACGACTCCCGTTGAAAGGCCGCTGATGAGCCTGTTGCGCGGCGGGAAGTGCCTTGCCAGCGGCGGGGCTTCCATCGGCAACTCGCTCAGCAAGGCCCCGCTTTCTGCAATCTCCAGTGCCAGCTCGGGGTCGTTTAAAGAATCCAGCCTGGCCAGTCCGCACCCGAGCACCGCCAGCGTGCGCCCTCCCGCCTGCAAAGCGGCTCTGTGGCATTCAGCATCGATGCCCCGTGCATGGCCGCTGATAATCGTAAACCCTTTATCCACCAGCCCCATAGCAAAGCGACGTCCCTGCATTCTGCCGTAGTGCGTGCAATTGCGCGCACCCACCAGCGCCACCGCCAGCCGGTCCTGTTCCAGGTAATCCCCCCTCAGACGCAGCAGCGGCGGAGCATCGTGGCCCAACCGCCGCAGTGGTTCGGGATAGCCCCTGCTGTGTATGCCCAGCAGTTTCGTGCCGCATCGGACAAGCAGATCGAGTTCATCTTCCACATCCTCCTTCTTCGGCCCCCTGACGACGGCTTCGGCCACTTTCCCGTTAACCCCTCCGGCGGTCAATTCGTTCCTGCTCAGCTCCAGCACCCTCTCCGCTGCACCAAAGGCCTCCAGCAAACGGTGGATTGAAAGCGGTCCGATACCCGGGCAGAATGAGAGGCCGAGCAACGCGAGGGTTTCGCCGTCGATATCTTCCGGTTGTGCGGGGCGCATGATTTCTCCTGTTTTTCTGTGCGGCAAGCAAGACTCTGGACGCCGATGATTATAATAAGAGATTGCCGTCCGGGAAGCAAAAAGCGACGGACGCTGGAAAGTGCCGCCGGTTGCAGTTATAATGCTGATCGATATGAACTGGCTGGATGTTATACTCATTATCGCGGTGATTGCGGGCGCTTTGATTGGTTTCAGAAGCGGTCTTGTCTGGCAGTGCATCAGACTGGCCAGCTGGGTGATTGCTTTCTGGCTGGCCGGGCGCTTTCGCCGCGGCCTCGGAGAAGGCATGCGTAACGTTATCGGGCTGGATGTACCCGACTGGATCGCTTATCTGGGGGTCCTGGTGCTGGTCCTGGTGGTTTTTTACCTGATTGCCCATATGGCCAGAACACTGATCGACGCCATACATCTGAAGTTGATCGACAGAATTACAGGTTCCTTCCTCGGGGCGCTGAAGGTGCTTGTTATTGCATTGCTTGTCATTTTTTACATAAGCCTTTACGGCGAGTCAGGCACTCTCTTGAAAGAAGGAGTGAAGGGTTCCTTCCTGGCTGCACCTTTCATCGATGCCGTGGAATCCGGCGTTCCGTCGCCTTTGCGGATGTCGGCGCCGCCACGGCTTGCCGATATTTGCGGAAAGTCAAGGAGTTAGCCGTATGTCGGTCGTCGTTTGCCGTTCTCGTAAGTTGTTGCCGTTTTGTTAATTCTTATCAATCTGCGTCCTGGAGGCGGAGAGAATTTTCCCCTCAACGGACACCTGGAAAAATGAATACAACAAAAATTGCTGTCAGTGGTGCGGCGGGAAGGATGGGGCGGCTCATTGTCGCCCTGATCGCGGAAGATGAGGAATGTGAGCTGGTATGTGCTCTGGAACGGGCGGGGGCCGCCGCTGTCGCACGTGATGCAGGAGACGTGGCGGGCGTCGGGCCTTTGGGGGTTGATGTCGGCACAGAGCTCTGTGCTTCGCCGGAGGTGCTGATCGATTTCTCCCTGCCGGGGCCGTGTTTGGAGAGGCTGGACGAGTGCGCCCGGCACGGCGTCGCCGCCGTCGTTGGGACCACCGGTTTCGATGCAGGAGAAAAGGAGCAGCTTGAAAACTTTGGCGGGCAAATACCGTTGCTTGTGGCGCCGAACATGAGTGTGGGGGTTAACTTGATGTTCCGGCTTGCGGCGCAGGTGGCCGCCATGCTGGGCGATAATTACGACATAGAGATCATCGAATCGCACCACAGGCACAAAAAGGATGCCCCGAGCGGAACCGCTGTAAAGATAGCGGATACGATTTGCAAGGCAATGCATCGCAATCCGGAAGATGTTCTGGACTACGGCAGGGAAGGGATCGTTGGGGAGCGTCCCAGGGCCCGTATCGGCGTACATGCCGTCAGGGGGGGCGATATCGTGGGCGAACATACCGTCATTTATGCCGGGGAAGGCGAGCGCCTGGAACTGACGCACCGTGCCGGGAGCAGGAACGTTTTCGCTGCGGGCGCCATCAATGCAGCGAAGTTCATCCGGGATCGGCAACCCGGGCTCTACGGCATGCAGGATCTATTGGGGAGCTGAAAAATCGTCCAACTCCTCCGTGCTGAACGGCTTTCATTCGCCTGGCTTGTGAGAAAAGTCGGCCCGGCTTATACCGCTTCATCGGCGGGCTCGACGGCCACCACTTCCTTCACTTCCGGCACCGCCTTCTGCAGCTGGGTCTGAACACCCCGCTGGATGGTCATCTGGGCCATGGGGCATCCTTTGCAGGCCCCCTGGAGTATGAGCTTGACAACGCCTTCGTCGGTGATCTCCACGAGTTCGCAATCGCCGCCGTGCGATTGCAGTGAGGGCCTGACCTGATTCTCCAGCACTTCGTTGACCTTGTCTTTATCTATCATTGCCATTTTCTCGCTGTATTAGGGTGTGTATTGCATTGCGTCGTAACAGTGAATACCCGAATCCGTTCGTTTCAAGACGTCGCTTGAAAGAGCAACTGCCGTTTTTGCTGATGCCGCCGGTCGTTCATCGCCCGCCGCCATCCTGTAATGCCGATCGCTCATGCGGGGCAAGCATTTTCCGGCCTGCGTCTATCTTCCATGATAATGCATTGGCAGCGATTGTTCAAGCCGGCAACCCGCTGCCGGGCTGGCAGGTCTCCAGGAAAGCGATCCAATCACCGAGACCTTCACCGGTTGCAGCGGAGACCTTGAAGATCCGCACGCCGGCCCGTGCGGCGCTGCAATCCCTTTCCACTCCGGCAATGTCATAATTGCAATACGGGAGGAGGTCCGTTTTGTTGATGAAAACGATGTCGGTCCGCGAGAAAAGCGCGGGATATTTCCGGACCTTCTCATCGCCCTCGGGAATACTCAGAACGCCGATTTTCGAGTCTTCGCCCAGGTCAAACGTCGACGGACAGACAAGATTCCCCACATTTTCTATGAAAAGGTAGTCGATCCCCGGCAGGTCGATATTCTGGAGTGCGGTCCCGATGTGTTCGGCGTTCAGATGGCATCCGCCGCCGGTTTCAACGGGGTAGGCAGCAACGTCGCAATCCAGTATCCTGTCGGCATCGAGGGCGGTTTTAACATCTCCGACAATGACCGCACATCGTCCGCGGCAATGCCGGGCGGTATATTCCAGTATGGACGTCTTTCCGCAGCCCGGAGAGCCGATCATGTTCATCACAAACACGTTGTGTTGGCGGAAAATCTTCCTGTTTGCTTCTGCCGCGGACGCGTTTTTTTCGGCAGCCGATATGTTGAGCCGAACTTTAGTCATCGTCGATCTCTATGGATTCAAGGTATATATCTCCGCCCGCCACGACCCGGTGCTGCAAACCGCCGCACGCGGGGCATTCGAGGAAGACACTGTCGGCGCCATAGCTGCGCCCGCATTCACACCGCAATTCGGCAGGTATTTTATGGATGTTAACGTCCACGCCGTCCATGTGGAACCGGCGGCAAACAAGCTGCATGCAGAACCGCAGCGATTGCCGATTCACTCCGGAGAGCACGCCGCAGTTGATGTTGAACGCACGCACCGAGCCGGACGCGATGCCTTCTGTCCGGAGGGCGGCGTTGACCATATTCTCTGCCAGTGACAATTCATGCATTGGATTTTGCGAACCGGCGCCCGTTGGCGGCGCAGCCCGGGAAACACCTCCCTCTCCTCTCAGGTGCCTTCCTGCCAGCTTTGGAGGTATTTTATCTGCCGTTCTGTCAGGGTATCGATCTCCACCCCCATACTGTCGAGTTTGACCCTGGCAACCCACCGGTCCACGTCCTCCGGTACGCTGTAAACGCGGTGTTGCAGGTCATCCTTGTTTTTCACCGCATATTCGGTGGTGAGTGCCTGGGTGGCGAAGCTCATATCCATGACGTCGGAGGGATGACCTTCGGCTGCGGCGAGGTTGATCAGCCGCCCCTCTCCGAGCAGGAACAGGCTCCTGCCGCTTTCCATGCGGTACTCGTCCACCTCTTTTTGGACTCCCCGAACGATATCTTCGGCCAGTTCGGAGAGTTCTTCGATATTGATCTCCACGTTGAAGTGTCCGGCATTGCAGATATAGGCGCCGTCTTTCATCTTCTCGAAATGCCGCCCGCGCAGAACGTCCACATCGCCGGTGACGGTAACGAACAGGTCGCCCCGTTCCGCGGCACGGTCCATGGTCATGACCTGGAACCCGTCCATGGCGGCTTCCAGCGCCCGCAGGGGGTTGGTCTCGGTCACTATGACATGCGCGCCCATGCCCTGCATGCGTCGCGTCACGCCTTTTCCGCACATGCCGTAGCCGGCAACGACAACGCTCTTGCCTGCCAGAAGTATCCCGGTGGCCCGGAGAATTCCCTCCACGACGCTCTGACCTGTGCCGTAACGGTTGTCGAAAAGGTGCTTGGTATGGGCGTCATTGACCGCGAAAACGGGAAATTTGAGCACACCGTCCTTTTCCATCGCCCGGAGCCTTATGACGCCGGTGGTGGTCTCTTCCATGCTTGCTATGATATTCGGCGCAAGATCGGTGTTTTCGGTGAGGATCGAGGTGACCAGGTCGGCTCCGTCGTCCATCGTAACGTTCGGCTTATGGGCGAGGGCGCTCTGTATGTGGCTGTAATAAGTATCCTTATCCTCGCCTCTGACGGAGAAGACAGGGATGCCATATTCCTCCACCAGTCCGGCGGCCACGTCGTCCTGGGTGCTGAGGGGATTGGAGGCGCACAGAACCAGGTCCGCTCCTCCCGCTTTCAGAGTTCTTGCAAGGTTTGCCGTCTCGGCCGTGACATGAAGGCACGCCGACATCCTGACGCCATCGAGGGGTTGTTCCCTGGCGAACCTTTCCCTGATGCTGGCCAGCACCGGCATATCCTTATCCGCCCACCTGATACGTCCTGCTCCTGTTTTTGAGAGCCCGATATCTTTCACGTCATATTTCATCTTTCGCTCCGTGTGATTTTTATCTGTTATTATGTGTTTCCGCCACCAGGCGTTAATCGTCCTCTCCGGCGGCGCTCCCGTTACGGACCGGTCATCTCAAAGTCCAGCTTTTTCCCGTAAAAGATCGGCCTTGTCCGTTTTTTCCCACGTATAGATCCCATCGTCGTGTCCGAAGTGTCCGTGAGCACTGGTTTCCCTGAATATGGGCCTCCTGAGGTTGAGGGACTCTATGATTCCAGCGGGGGTCAGGTCGAAACATTCCCTGACCAGTTCCCTCAGCTGCTGTTCCGGGATCCTGGCAGTCCCCTCGGTATCGACATCCACCGATACCGGTTTGGACACTCCGATGGCGTAGGATACATGCACTTCGCACCTGTCGGCCAGTCCCGCGGCAACGATGTTCTTGGCGACATGCCGTGTGGCGTACGTCGCGCTGCGATCGACCTTGGTGGGGTCCTTGCCGCTGAATGCGCCTCCGCCGTGCCTGGCGCGTCCGCCGTAGGTATCGACAATGATTTTGCGTCCGGTCAGGCCGCAGTCTCCGTGCGGACCACCAACGACGAACCGCCCCGTGGGGTTGATATGGAACTTAATATCGTCATTGCGGAACCGCTCGGGAACGCAAGGCATGATCACATCCTTTATGATATCCGGCCGCAGTTGTTCGTTCTTCACATCCGGATCATGCTGGGTGCTGAGAACGATCGTATCGAGTCTGACGGGCTTGCCGTCTTCGTATTCCACGGTGACCTGGGATTTTCCGTCGGGACGCAGGTAAGGCAGCACACCTTCCTTGCGGACCCGCTCGAGCCGGGCCATCATCTCGTGCGCCATCTGTATGGGAAGCGGCATATACTGGGGTGTTTCGTTGCAGGCAAAGCCCATCATCATGCCCTGATCGCCGGCGCCCTGATCCTTATCGTCGCCGGAATCCTCATCCACCCCCATGGCAATGTCCGGAGATTGGCGGTCGAGGGCGACCAGGACCGCACAGGTGTCGGCATCGAATCCCATGCTCGAATCCGTGTACCCGATCTCCCGTATGGTCCGGCGTGCCAGGTCCCGGCAGTTCACCTCCCCCTTGCTTGTGATCTCGCCGGCGATCAGAACCAGCCCCGTCGTGACCAGTGTTTCACATGCGACGCGGCTTTGCGGGTCCTGCTCCAGGTAAGCATCCAAAACCGCATCGCTGATTTGATCTGCTATCTTGTCCGGATGACCGACCGATACCGACTCAGACGTCAACAGTCTTTTTCCTTTGCTCATAAAGCATATCCCTCATTATCTGTTCATTTATCCCGTGAATTAACCTGCATATCCGATATGGATCCTTATAACTATACCACATTGATTCTTCTATTGCAAAGCAACGTTTCCGTGGAGAAATTTGCGCTGCAGGGTTTCTGTTGCCGGCAGGGGAGGCGGGCTCCTCAACAATCGCCGTGTTTTCTGCCGAAGTTGAAATGCCGGGCGATGGTTGTAAGAAAATGGAACATCGTTTTGCAACTTTGTTAGCTTGACAACACTGAACCGTCGGTTCATAATTGAATCTTCAAACGAGAGGGTAATCCGACAAATACTACAGCACGCGATGCTGTTACGGTCGGACAGGGGCAATACGGAACAGCTACCGAATGACCGGTTGTCCTGCAACATTGTTTCCCGCATAAATCACTTGAATCGAGGTTGGAACCGCCGTGAAGAACCAAAGCAATCTCAACAGCCTTCTGCCCGTACCCCGCGAGGTCCGTTTGGGGTGCGGTCGTATGGAGGTCCGCGGCCTGCAGTCAATCCATTGTGCGCCCGGACTTGAACGTTTCCTGGAAGTATGGCAGCGCGCGTTTGCTTATTTTGGCGTCAGGCTGCAACGGACCGGCACGAGTGAAGCCGGGGCTGTTATTGCGCTGGATACCCGGCTTCCAGCGGAAGGTTGGCGTCTGGAGGTTGAAAACGAACGTTTGCACCTGTACGGCGGATCGCCGGCCGGCATCTTTTACGGGACGGGAGCCCTGAAACAGTTGCTGACCATCGCTTTTTCGAAAGGGTTGCAGGGCGTTCATGACCTTGATTGCGGCACAATCATCGATGAGCCGCGCTACGCGTGGCGCGGATTCATGCTCGACAGCGCGCGCCATTTCCAGTCCGTTGATAAAGTCAAAGAACTGATAAGACATCTGGCCGATTACCGGATCAACGTTCTGCACTGGCATCTGACCGATGATACCGGCTGGCGCATTCCGTCGCGTATCGTTCCGAAGCTTAAGAGCCTTGGGACGCTTGAGTACGGGCAATACACCAGGGCGGAGATCCGTGATATTGTTCGGTATGCGTCGGAGCATTTCATCCGTATTGTGCCGGAAATCGACTTGCCCGGCCACTCCCGGGGCCTCCTGCAAGCTTATCCTCACCTCGCCTGCAACACAGACGAGCCGGGGCGAGAGTACTGTCTGGGAAGTGCTGAGACAAAGCAATTCATCATCGAACTTCTTGGTGAGGTGGCCGGTCTTTTTCCCGAAAGTGATGTGATCCATATCGGCGGCGACGAAGCGTCGACGGAGAACTGGGAGAACTGTTCCCGCTGCCGGAGGGCGATGGAGGAAAAAGGGATCGATTCATTTCGGGCCCTGGAGGCCCAATTTATGGGGGAGGTGAGCAGGGAAATCGCTCAACTTGGACGACGGGCCATGATGTGGGCGACCGATTGGGGCGTGGGGCCGGATACGATTATTCAGGGCTGGAGGTCGCTGTTCGATATTTCCAACGCTTTTGAGCGGGGCAGTGATATGGTGTTCTCGGTCCATCACCACCTTTATTTCGACTATCCTGAAAGCGCTGGCGAACCATCGGCAAACTGGATGCCCCTGCTCCCGGAGGAGACGGTTTACGCCACCGATCCGCGGGTGCATGTCGGCCCGGAGGTCGACGGAAAGATGCTGGGAGTGGAAGCATGCCTCTGGACGGAAACAGTGCCCCAATGGAGGGTGATTCCCAAGACCCTGTCCCGCCTTCCGGCTTTTGGCGAACTGGCATGGAGTTTCGGGGAAAACAGGGATTGGTACGATTTTACCGGGCGAAAACAGCGGCTGGAGGCTTGCGGCTACAATTCTGTTCGGGATGGGGTCCGAATGCTGCTTCCGGACGGCATGCAGGCCCGCTGAACAACCCAGCGTCTCACCGTTCTTTCAAACGGCTTCGCAAGGTGCGCGCCTGGTCCCGCTTGTGGTCGTTCTCCCCGGGCGCTCGGGTCAATGGTCTTTACCCGACATGTTTCATAAACCAAAGTCAAAAATCAAGAGAAAGGATGCAAAAACAGCATGATGGGTCGCTTTCTTCAGGGTTTCAGATTCTGCAGTGTGTACCGGCGCCGGACAAACGGCGGTTGACCTGCCCGCTGCAGGCAGGCCCTGCGGGCGCGTCCTCAGCGTCGCATATGCTTTAAAAAGCCGGCACTTGAAGTATACGAATACGGCGGCGTTTGACATTTGCCGCATACGCACCGCTGAAAACGCGTGAAATGATCGGGCTACAGCAGAGGGCGTCTCGGTCGGGGACAGTTTAAGCCGTTAAACACCGCTGAAAGCGCTGAATCCGCCGTCGACCGGCACTGTAATGCCGTGGACGAACGCGGCGGAATCGCTGAGCAGCCACAGCAGCGTACCGATGAGGTCCTCCGGGTCCCCGAAGCGTGCCATGGGCGTATGATCGACAATCGTGGCGCCGCGCGGGGTCAGCTCTCCGCTGTGTTCGTCGGTCAGCAGGAACCGGTTCTGTTCGGTGAGGAAAAAACCGGGGGCGATGGCATTGACGCGAACCTTGTTGTCGTACTCCCGGCTCATGTGGACCGCCAGCCATTGCGTGAAGTTGCTCACTGCGGCCTTTGCGGCGCTGTAGGCCGGGATTTTTGTCAGCGGGCATAATGCGTTCATGCTCGATATGTTCACGATACTTCCGCGTCCGCTCTCCACCATGGATTTTCCGAACACCTGCGAGGGCAGGAATGTGCCGATGAAGTTCAGGTCGAAGACCCATCTTGCGGCATCGGCCGGCAGGTCGAAGAACTCCATATCGGGGCCGGTTGTCGCCTCGGCCTTGTTGCCTCCCGCGCCGTTAATCAGGGCCGTGGGTGCGCCCAGTGCTTCCTGGGTCAGGGAGGCGGCATGCTTGAGTTCTTCGCGTTCCATCACGTTGGCGGGGGCGGCGATGGAGTGGGCCCCGTCGGCCTTGATTTCTGTCGAGAGCTTTTCTGCGGCGGATTCATCGATATCGACGATGGCAACTGCCGCCCCGCATTGTGCAAGGGCCCGGGCCATGGCGCCGCAGAGCACGCCGCCGCCGCCGGTGATCACGATGACTTCGTCCGAGAGATCGACTCTGAGTTCCTTATCGGGCATACAGGCCTCCTTTGGAAAAACGCGGTGAAACAGGTGATTCGATCATGCGTTCCGGGCGCCTGACGGCGCCGGCTTGAACGATGGTATGATACAAAGCCGGTGCGGACGATGCAAGCAGAAGGGGGAATGGGTTGTTAATCGTCGAAATACCGGGCTGTGACCTCCTTCCATTTCCCCTGTTCTTTGAGCAGCAGTTCGGCGATTTCTCTGACGGCGCCGTGCCCGCCGGCGGTCTCCGTTACGTAATCGGCCTGTTCTTTGACTTCCGTTCTGGCGTTTCTGACCGCACAGGAGAACCCCGCGCGGCGCATAACCGGCAGGTCATGCAGGTCGTCTCCCGCATAGGCGATATCTTTGTCGTTCAGCCCTGATTGCTTTTTGAGTTTTTCGTAGGCTTCGATTTTCACCTTTATGTCCTTGAAAACGTAGGGGATGGCCAGGACTTCAATGCGGTGTCTGAGCGCACCGGTATCCCTGCCGGTGATGATGGCGGTCCGGACCCCGGCGCGATGGAGCCATTTGATGGCCGAGCCGTCCTGTACGCTGAAGAACATCCCCTCCACACCGTTATCGTTGTAGAAGGTGCGTCCGTCGGTCAGCACCCCGTCCACATCCACGGCCAGGAGTTTTATCCTTTTCAGGGCGGTCGATGGTTGTGTCACAGATTTTCTCCTTTTTCGATGTCCAGCCAGTCCTGCACGTCGATGATGCCTACCGGGCGGCCCTCGTCGTTGACCACGGGCATGTTATCGATACGTCGTTCCCTGAGAATGCGGTAGGCTTCGGCGGCGAGGTTCTCCGTGGATACGGTCAGAGGATTCTTGCTCATCACGTTGCCGACGGGCTCTTGCATTAATTGATCCGTTTCCCACGTGCGCAGCAGCCTGCGCAGGTCGCCGTCGGTGAAAAAACCCGTCAGTTTTCCGTCGTTGTTGATCAGGCTGATTGCGCCGGGTGATCCCTCCGCGCTCATGATTTCGATTGCTTCTCGTACGCTGATGTCTCTGTCGGCGACCGGATTGAGCGGTCCTGTTCTCATCGCATCTTTGACTCTGATCAGGCTCCGACCCAGCTCTCCGCCGGGGTGGAAAAAGGCGTAGTCTTCTCTGGTCATATCGCGCATCCTGAACAGCGTAAGGGCCAGCGCGTCGCCGAGCGCCAGCATGGCCGTCGTGGTGCAGGAGGGAGCGAGTCCGAGCGGGCATGCTTCCTCGATCGGGCCGATATTGAGGACGATGTCGCTGTAGGTTGCCAGTGTTGAGTCCGGACGCGATGTGATGGAGATGATTTTCGTAGCGAGTTTTTTCAGCGGGTGCAGCAGTTGCACCACTTCGGTCTCCCCGCTGTTGCTCAGGGCCAGGACGACGTCCTCGGGCATCACCCTCCCCAGGTCACCGTGGCGCGCTTCGACGGCATGCATCCAGTAGGAGGGGGTGGCGGTGCTGGCGAGTGTGGCCGATATTTTCTGTCCGATAATGCCGGCTTTTCCCACTCCCGTCACGATCACGCGCCCCCGGCAGTTGTGAATGAGCCGTACGGCGGCATCGAACTGACCGTCGAGATTCTTCAAAACCTGTTCGAGGGCATCAATTTCCAGCCGGACTATGTTTCTGCCGCTCTCGATTGTATTCATGTGTTTTTATCGTGTTGTTCCATTTTGTCGAGGAATTCTTTGATTTGTTCCCGGAACTCATGACTGACACGGTCAAATTTAGCGACCAGTCTGTCGAGCCGGTCTCCTTTCAATTCGAAGCCGTAACTGTTTCTGAAAACGTGCCGGAACGCGAGGTAATCGTCAAGTTCAGCGGCCAGCTCTTCCGAAAGCACCTGTGGCCTGACATCATTAATGGCGATCGTCATCCTGTAGAGGAGTCCCTTATGCCACGTTTCGCTGCGGCCGAATCCTCCGTTGATATCGGTGGCGATTTTTCTGAATATTCTCTCACAGCAATTGTAGAAATCATGGAGGACCGACCCTTCGGCCCTGCGGTTTTCCGCCCCGGTCGGCAAATTTTTAAGTTCCGTGTGCAATTTCTCAATGTTCTCCAGTTCCTTTGCAATTTCGGAACGTATTTCTTGCCAGAAGATATCAGTTTTCTTCATAGATAACCTTCCCCTCCTCTCTTACATTGTTTTTTGCGGAGTCGTTTAATTCCTCGAATGGCTTGAGGTCAACCGGGAAGTCGGAGTGCTTTAACAAAAAAGCATGGGCATTATAAAATATCGCTTGTGGCAGGCCCTCAATGACCAGGTCGATGTCGGACCAGGGCGACAGGGGTTTGTTTTTTATAGCAGAGCCCCAGAGGTAAACTCTCTTGCATTGGAATCCGTGATCCGCCAAAAGGCGTACAAGTTTGTGGGCTTCGCCTTGCAGAGCCTTTCGAAAGGCATCTTCCGCTTTCTCACGCCTGATCCCGCTTTTCCGGACATATGTTGTCATAACGATATTATAGCCGATTCGAAGGGGGAAATCCACATAGACGGCCCACGCGCGCCGCAGCCGGTTGGGGGAGAACGCAGGGAGAATCTCTGAACAATCCGTGCCCTGATACACGCAAAAAACGTTGCAGCGCAAAATCCTCTCCAAATTTCTTTTCCTTGACATGGACGGGATTCTATTATATTATGGTTTTAGATGTGGAGGCGGGCGTAATTCAGTGGTAGAATGTCAGCTTCCCAAGCTGGACGTCGGGGGTTCGAATCCCCTCGCCCGCTCCATTGATTGTGGTTCACATTCCGGAAGTCGGGTGGTTACGGGGTTGCGATCCCATGCCGGGCGATGGCACAGCATTGGGAACGACAATAAAGAGCCGAAGACCGTGGCGGGGTAGCTCAGGGGCAGAGCGGAGGATTCATAAGCCTTAGGCCGGGGGTTCGAATCCCCCCCCCGCTACCAGATTTTATAAGGTGGTGCATAAATCAGGAGGGATTATTCAATGAAAGTCCGACTCTTAGAGCCTCGTTCGCCCGATTATCATATCTACAGCGGTGTGGTGATCCCGCGTCTGGGGCTGCCGATGCTGGGGACGATTCTTCGGGAGAAGGGGCATGATGTCAAGATATACAACGAGTCGTTAACGGATATCTCGCCGCATGCCGCCTGGGACATTTTTACATCCGATATTGTGGGCATATCGGTTACAACTTCAACGGCACCGCGCGGCTATGCGATGTCCAGGTTGTTGAGGCTCAGGAATATCCCGGTGATATTCGGAGGCTCTCACGTCACCTTTCTGCCGGATGAAGCCATAAAATATGGCGATTATGTCTTAACGGGCGAAGCCGAAGAATCTCTGCCCATGCTGCTGGAGGCCCTGGAGGAGGGTGGTGAGCTGTCGCGGGTGCCCAATCTCCTGTACCGCGAGGACGGGCGGGTAATACACACCGAAAAAAAGGTTTTGGGACGGCACCTTGATGAGCTTCCCATTCCGGACCTCACACTGATCGATCAGCATGAGCGGCTGCGCATCATGCCGGCCCTTACCACGAGGGGCTGTCCGCATCGGTGCACTTTCTGCTCCGTCTCGGATATGTTCGGCCCGAAATACCGGATGGCGGGAGTTGACAGGTTGTTGGAACAGGCGAAGGAATGGAAGGGCAGGAGCGTGTTTTTCTGCGATGACAATTTCACCGCCGTGCCGCGGCGGACGAAAGAGTTGCTGGATAAGATGCTGACCAAAGGGTATGTGCCGAAAGACTGGTCCGCGCAGGTTCGCGCCGATGCGTGGAAGGACGAGGAGCTTATGGAGCTGATGAGGCGCACAAATTGCTCGAGGGTCTATGTCGGGTATGAATCGATCGATCAGAACGTCCTCAACGACTATAACAAGCGTCAGACGGTGGCGGATGTGAAGGCCTCGATAGCCGGTTTCCACCGCTATAACATACCCATACACGGCATGTTCATGTTCGGCGATGATTACGAAGGCCTGGACACTTTCGATCGCACCTGCGGGTTCGCCGCGGACAATCAGATCGATACGGTCCAGTTTCTGGTCCTGACCCCCGTGCCCGGCACGGCGCTTTTCAAGAAGATGGATGATGACGGCAGGATTATAAGCTACGACTGGAGCCTCTATGACGGCCATCATGTTGTTTTCGAGCCGGCCCGCATGACACCTTTTGAGTTGCAGCTTGGTATGGTGCGTGCCAACAGGCAGTTCTATTCGGCCCGCAGCGCACTCCGTTCGCTGTTCAGTTTTCGGTTCTCAACCGCCATGTTCCGGTACTGGGGCAAGAAGATCCTGCGCGGCTGGCACGATGCCAACTCTGGTTTTATGGATCGCCTCCGGTCATGGCAGGTCAGCGGCAAGAAGGATTCGAAGCTGCCGCTCAGCTTTTCACTGAAAAAAATATTGAAAAAAGATCCTATCGATGCGATGGGGGAAGAAGAAAGTCAGGCGTTGGATAAAAAACAGGATTAAAGAGGGGTTTCCATGTCCGATTTGGTGCGTTTCGGGGTATCGCTTGATGTGGAGCTTCTGGACCGCTTTGATGAGCTGATCGCCCGGATGGGCTATGCCAACCGCTCCGAGGCGATAAGGGACCTGTTCAGGGAAAAACTTGTCGAGCAGGAATGGGAGACGCCGGGAAAGGAAATTTTCGGAGTCGTATCCATTGTTTACGACCATCATACCATGGGGGTTCATCGGCGCCTCACGGAGCTCCAGCACCGGAGCTATGCCCGGATTATCTCCACCATGCACGTCCATATCGACCACCATAATTGCCTCGAGCTCATCGTTCTGCGGGGAATAGGAAAAGAAGTGAGGAGTCTTGCCGAACACCTGATCAGTTTGAAGGGGGTGAAATACGGCAGGCTGAACATGGGCACAACCGGCAGCAGTGTCCGGTAGCAGCCCGGACGCATGGCCGCACTCCGCACGCTGTTCGCCCCCCCCTTCCCTCCGGCAATGGCGATGCCGGCGTGTTTTACACATTGAATGGCAACCGGTATAATAGAGTTGGTATGGAATATGATAGCAATCCGTTATCGGCAGAGGGCGCAATGGAACGTGGGCGTGTTTTTCCATGGCTGGTGGTGAGCGTTTTTTTTGCCGTATTCGCTTTCCAATCCATTGCTTTTGGTGATATCCATCCCGAAATCGTATTTGCCCGGGAACTGTACGATCTGGGCTATGAGGCCCTGGCAGAAGACCACCTGATACGTACACGCAGGCGGGATTTCATGCCGGAAGATGTTCGCATCGAGGCCGTCCGATGGCTGGCTTCACTGTACAGAACGAAGGGGATTCGCGCGGCAGAAGATCGCGATACCGAGCGTAAACGCCGTTATTACGGCAGGGCGATACGGGAATATTCCCGGTTCCTGGACGAAGCCGGGGATCAGGTCGACAGTGTGGAGAGGCATGTTTTAAGGCACGAGATGGGGGAGCTTGCCTATGACATGGCGATCGACTCGGCCGAAAATATGCGGGCAACCGTTGGAGAGGACGAAAGGGCGGAGTATAGGGAAGACGCTCTCCGGTGGTTCGGCGTCGCCCGGGAAGCCCTGCAGGAGGCGCAAAACTTCTTTCTGGAGTTGCGCGGGCTCCTCGAACAGACGGTCGAAACGGATGAGGACCGGGATTTTTTCCATCGAATACAGAGGAAGGACGGCGCCGCGTCCATGGCGCTGGGCAATGCCGTCTTCGAACACGCACGCCTGACGGAGGGTGAAGCGGAACAACAGGGAGCTTTTGAAGAGGCGATCTCGATCTTCCGGGCGGTTGCGGACAGATATCCCATCCGCGCCTTCCGCTATCA
>PUMZ01000330.1 GCA_003551565.1 Candidatus Brocadiaceae bacterium
CCCCCGGACGGATGGCTCCCATCAAGACCGCCATATTCGCCTGAGAACCGGCGTGCGGCTGCACATTGGCATGCTCCGCTCCGAAAAGGCGGCATGCCCTCTCCCGGGCCAGCCGCTCAACAACATCGATCGCCTCGCACCCCCCATACCAGCGATTGCCCGGATAACCTTCGGCATACTTGTCGGTCAATACCGACCCCGACGCTTCCCGAACCGCCGGACTCGAATAATTCTCCGACGCGATCAGTTCGATATGCTCTTGCTGGCGTTTGACTTCCATCTGAACCGCCCGACCAACATCGGGATCGGTTTCCGCCAGAGAAAAATCTGCCAAACCACCGCTGTCATCATTCATTGTTATTATGCCTTGTGATAGTATAGGCTTATCGGACATATAAACAGAGGAAAACCTCGCCTGCCGGGAAGCAGATCTTCAGCAAGCCACGTCGTTTCCCCACCGCGCCCTGTGCCGGCGGGGATGAGTTGACGCAGTCCACTGAGTCCTTACCCCGGGACCTCTCAACACCATATTAGCAGATGATTCCCATCAAGGCAATCGCACGTGCATTGCGGGGCCGCTTGTGGTAGAATAGATGGTGGAGCTCATGCGTTCGCCGATCAACACGCACGAGACGCTGACGGTATGGTTTCTTTTTCAAGCTCCGCCCTGGTAAAGCATCCGGACCCTGCGGAAAACAGAACAGCGTTGATCCTTATGCGAACAACAAACGGGAACATACGGCCGATGCCGCTGATACTTGCCGTTTTGACCGTCTTGCCCTTTGCCCGTACGGCGGTCCTGGATGCAGGGGAAGGAGCGCCGCATACAACAACGACGCAGCATTACGTGATAGAGACGGACATCAGTGAGGATTTTGCCCGCGCTGCGGCCCGCCATATGGATCTGATGTATGGCGAATACGAACGGCTTTTCAGCAGTTTTGACCTGGCACGGCCCAACAGGCCCACAATAAAAGTCTTCGGGCGGAGGGACCGTTACGATTCCGCTGTCCCCGCACCATTGCGCAGCACCCTCGGGTGCTTCTCCTACGGTAAAAATTTAATGATGTCCTTCAAAGGCGACAGAACCCGGGATGATGTCCTCCGCACGCTCTCCCATGAGGGCTTCCATCAGTTCCTCTATGATCGCATCGGCGGGGATATGCCGATGTGGTTGAACGAAGGTTTCGCGGAATATTTCGCGGAGGCCGAGCGGGACGGAGACGGCTTCCAAACCGGACAGATCCCTGCCGCACGGCTCCGTGCGGTCCAATCCGCCGTCCGCTCCGGGACCTTCATTCCACTGGATGCGCTGTTTCCAATGAACAGGTCGAAATGGGCAGCCAATGTCAGAGACGATGCCCGCATGACAGGTCTCCAGTACGACCAGGCATGGTCGCTCATCCACTTCCTTATGCATGCCGGCGAGGGCAGGTTCAGAGACAGGCTCTACGGATACCTGCGCTCCCATGCCGACGGCCAAAGCCCGGGCATGGCGTTCCGGGAGAACTTCGGAACAAACATCCGCGCCATGGAACGCGCATGGAAGGAATATATCATCCACCTCCGGCCCACCCCGGTCACGGAACCGGAGATGAGCGGCGCCGATCCCTTGCCGGATGATGGCGCCGGACAACGTGAAAGGGGAAAGTAATCAAGAGACCACTTTGTCATGAAAACCACGCCCACCCGATGGTTCGACCTCTCGCACCACGAACTCAAGGCGCTCCTGTGCGCCGCCTGTGCCCTTTTGCTGAGCCTGGCCGGCCTGAGTCTCTGGCAAAGGGTCACCTACAGCGCGGAGTTTGCGGTCTTCAACGCCCCCGAAGCGCTGCCGGGAGCGCCGCTGATCGATATCAACAGCGCACCGGCACACGAGCTGCGCTTCCTGGACGGGATCGGTGAGGCACGCGCGCAGGATATTATAGAATATCGCAACGCATACGGCCCGTTCCAAAGCGTCGACGAGTTGCAGAAAATCGACGGGATCGGTCCTTCGACCGTCAACCGGCTCCGTCCACTTGCAACATGCCTGGTCCCGGAAGAAGAGCCGACCGAATAGGCGAT
The DNA here is from genome assembly GCA_003551565.1 of Candidatus Brocadiaceae bacterium. Taxonomy (GTDB): domain Bacteria; phylum Planctomycetota; class Brocadiia; order SM23-32; family SM23-32; genus PUMZ01. The sequence goes on from PUMZ01000330.1 coordinate 2,068, forward strand.
TAAGATCTTCACGTCCCTAACAAATCAACGGTTTGCGAAAGTGACGGCCTGTTCGGTTCTTCAAAAACAGGAGGTTGGAAACATAATGATCAAAAAGGCACGCGGTTGCAGGCACAGCGCAGGCAGAAGCGGTACCGTGTTCAGGAGAAGAGACTCGGTTTTGATGAATTGCGCCGTTTTGGTATCGGTTATGCTGGCGGGATTTGTCGCTCCCGCACCGGCTTACGGCGCCTTCTCATGGCAGCGCAAGCACGCGGAGATAATGGAAACCGGTGATCTTGGGTGGGCTCCCGAACCGTTCACGTTCGAAACAGGTGATGAGGTGCGCTACATTGATTATGAAAGCGGCGACGATGCCAATGACGGGTTAACACCTCGTACTCCCTGGCAACATCATCCCTGGGACGGCAATGCCGGCGGCCGGGCCGCGGAAGCGCGCGGCATCGATACATATGTGTTCAAGCGCGGAGTCGTATACCGCGGTACGCTCGTGGCGGTGGAGAGCGGCGAACCCGATAAGCCGATCCGTCTCACCAGCAGCCCGGAATGGGGTGAAGGCGAGGCCGTGATATCCGGATCGGAAACAGTGACAGGCTGGCAGCCCGGAGCCGAACACCCGGATATCCCGGAGCCCGGGAAGGTCTGGCATACCGACCTGGATTTCGCTCCACGGAACGTATGGATGGTTGACGGCGACCGGATAGCGCGACTTGATCTGGCCCGCGTGCCGAACTGGACGGTTTCCGATTGGAACGATCCGCTCAGCCAGTGGTGGCCCTGGGAAGCACCCCGCTGGTGGGAAGATGGAAGCAGCAGAAATACCGTTACAGTGAACGGCAGGCGCATGCACCTGGGCATCGATAGCCGCAATCTCACCGAAGACGCCGATTATTACGAAGGCGCCACCTTGCGCACCGAATATGCTATCGTGATGGGGACCCCTTACCCGACGCGTGTTGAAGCTTTTGACCCGGAACAGCATGGGATCGCTTTCGAGGGGATCTGGTACCGTGACTCGCAAATCATCGCAACCAATAACCGTTATTACCTGGAAGATAAACCGCACTATCTCGACACTTCCGGACAGTTCTGGTTCGACCGCCGGGGCGAGGGAGGAAGATTGTACCTTCGGCTTCCGGACGATGCCGACCCGAATCAGGTCGTGATAGAGGCCGGCAAACGCTACGACCTCATCCAGGATATCGCCACAGCCAGAGCGCCGGACCGTACGGACGTGCTGGGCACTGCTCAGAGAGACGAGCTGGAAACCGGAGGATTCAAGAATATCACGATCAGCGCCCTGACCTTCCGTTTCACCAATACGTGGTGGAACCTCGATGACCCGCTCTGGCGGAATAAGAACGTTGCAAATGCAGCAATCCGTTCCCGTGGCTCTACAGATAACCTGCGTGTCCATAACTGCAGATTCGAGCACCTGTCATCCGCCGTGCGCTGCGTGCCGATCAACGACCATGTCCGTAGCGGCCTGATTACTATAACAGACAACGACGTGCGATATCTCGATAACGAGGTGTTTGCCATCTCCAAGGGCGACGAACTGGAAGACGTCAGGATCATGCGGAACCGCCTCTTCCAGACAGGCTTCCGTCCGCGCCGGCAAGCACACGGACACGCCATTAACGTGAATTTTGCCACCACCCAGGAATTGGCGGGCAACATGCTCGAACGCATCAACGGCGCCGGACTGTTCGTCTTTGGCGGCAAACCAAGCGGCGCAGACCAGATGGACGACGTCCCCTTCTCGCGCGTTATCATCCACCAGAACCGCGTGGTCGACTCGCTGCTCAATGCCAATGACTGGGGGGGCATCGAGACCTGGCAGGGCGGCCCGTTCTATGTTTACAACAATGTATCGGGCAACCCGGTAGGACGTATGAACTGGTCGGACAGCGCCTTCGGACATGCTTATTACATGGACGGGTCATTCAAGAACTATTTCTTCAATAATATCGCATGGGGGAGAAACAACGACGTTGACGAGATGCGCGATACGAACTGCGCCGCATTTCAGGAAATCTACAGTTTCCTGAACACAGTCTTCCACAATTCCGCCTACCGCTTCCGCAAATTCAGCCGAAGGCAGCGGCCCGAGGCAGGCTCTAACTTGTACCTTGCCAACGTCGTACAGGACATCTCACAGAATGTTTTCCGACACAGCGATCGCGACGGCGTCGATCCCAACGTGCATGACGCCGGCCGCGAGGGCGATCAGTTCGCCTACGAACGGAACGCCTACTCGCGCAACGTGATGCACAACATCCATGACATGATCGGTGTGTTTGAGGCTGAAGGTGGCGATTATCGTTCGATCGGGGAGATGGCTGCTGCGCTCAAGGAGCGCCGCGCACTCGCCTCCGATGTCGGCGTGATGGCCGAAGAATCCCCGCTGGCCGATCCCGCAAACTTTGATTTCCGCCCGTCACCACAGTCCCCTGCAGACGGCCCGGGTGCGAGAGTCTTCGTGCCATGGAGCCTCTACGCCGTCACCGGCGAGTGGAGCTTCCGCCGCAACAATGCCGACCCTGCCGCAATAATCGACGAACACTGGTACATGACCCCGTTGCTGCGTGAACGTCACAATTATATGAACGCCCCACGGTTCCCGTTGACCGGCATCAATATCGACGCTGACAGCTACGTGGAAAGTGCCCTTGAGAACTGGACTCTTGCGGCCCTGGAGCTCAACGGCGAGGATCAGTATCTTTTCCTCGGGGATGAGAGCGCCGGGTCAACCTTCGAGCCCGAAATGCTGGATGTGGCTGAAGATGACTGGCTTACCGGTAGCGTGCCCGCCGGTATGGCGTCCGGCCATGATGTGGAACTAACATTTGGCCTTGACGGCATCGGGGACGGTCGTGTGCTGTCCGTGCACGTGCATTGGATGCGCTCGGATGCCTGGGGCGGTTTCCTGACCTCTGCCGGACAGCAGGAGGTGAGCGGAGATGGGCCTTACTCGTTCACTTTCACTCCTGAAACCCGAGACGGCCTTCACCGCTATCAACTTCTGGTTTTCACCAGCCCGGACGGCGCGTGGGACAACCGCGAACAGCTTGCGCGTATAGATATCGACCGGATTGACCCGGTCGATGCGGCCCACTGGGACCCCCAGATCGCGGAACACAACTTTACCATAGAGACCTATTTCCGCACTGAACCGGACGCTTCCGGGCTGCTGATGGGCAAAATGGACGAAAATGGATACGAGATCAATATCAACGCCGAGGGGAGAACCTCCGTTACGCTCCGCTCCGGCAATGCGGTCGCCGAACTGACCTCCGGAAAAGCTGTGAACGACGGACAGTGGCATCATCTGGTTGTGGAGGGAGATCGCGAATCAGATACACTGACCATTTACATTGACGGGAACCGTGATGCCTCAGGTGCAGGTATAGGCGAACGAACGCTCACCAACGTGGGGGACCTTTACGCAGGCGGCACGCCGGAAGGGCGGAACCTGGCGGTTACGTTTGATTTTCTGCGTATTTCCCGCGGCTCCCTTATGGACGCCCGAACCACTATAGAGGAGCTGTACGCCTGGCAGTTTGACGGTCCGCATATGCGCGACTTTACCGGCGCCGACCGCCGCAAACACAATGCGGCGGGGGCACTGGCGCCGCATTGAGAAATGCGTCGGCGAATTTTGCCTTGTGGCCCGGGGCGGAGCGGAACCTGTCTTTATATGGGCGAAATATTTTCAGGATGTAAGGAAAAAAGAGAGGTGAGTAAAAAAGATGGCTTCCACCTTCAAGTTGCATTCGGTGTACGAACCGGCCGGCGACCAGCCGCAGGCCATCCGGCTGCTGACGGAACGGTACCGGGCGGGCAAGTCCCACCAGACGCTGCTGGGCGCCACCGGTACGGGAAAAACCTTTACCATGGCCCATGTTATACGCAACCTGGAACGCCCCACCCTGATCATGAGCCATAACAAAACGCTCGCAGCCCAGCTGTACAGCGAGTTCAAATCGTATTTCCCCGACAATGCCGTGGGGTATTTCGTCAGCTACTACGACTACTACCAGCCGGAGGCGTACGTCCCCAGCCGCGATCTTTTCATTGAAAAAGACGCATCGATCAATCAGGACATCGACCGGCTCCGCCTGGCGGCGACGACGCGCCTCATGGAACGGGATGACGTCATCGTCATAGCAAGCATATCATGCATCTACGGCATAGGATCGCCCGAAGATTACCGCCGGATGTATGCCGGCATAAAACGGAACGACAGGGTGCGCAGGGACGATCTGCTCGAGCGGCTGGTGCAGCTCCAGTACATGCGCAGCGATGCGGAGCTGCGCCGGGGCGCTTTCAGGGCGCGCGGGGATGTCGTGGAAATCTCCCCCGCCTACGAAGAGATCGCCTGCAGAATCGAGTTCTTCGGCGATGTTGTCGACCGGATCAGCCTGATCGACCCCCTGACCGGCCGCGGGCTGGAATCCCTGGAGGAGACCACAATCTACCCCGCCAACCATTTCGTCACCCCGCCCGACCGCATGGAAAGCGTCCTGGAGAGCATCGAAACCGAGCTGGAACAGCGCCTGAGGCAGCTGCGCAGCGAAGGCAAAATGCCCGAAGCACAGCGGCTGGAAGCACGCACCCGCTACGATATGGAGCTGCTTGCCGAAGTGGGTTTCTGCCCCGGCGTGGAAAACTACGCCAGGCACCTGAGCGGGCGAAGGCCGGGCGAGCGCCCGGCATGCCTTCTGGATTACTTCCCCGACGATTTCCTCTGTATCGTGGATGAATCCCACCAGAGCATACCGCAGATCCATGCCATGTATCACGGCGACAGGTCGAGGAAACAGACGCTGGTGGACTACGGATTCCGGTTGCCCTCGGCAATGGACAACCGCCCCCTCACGTTCGATGAATGGGAACAAATGACCGGCAGGGTGCTGTTCGTCTCCGCGACGCCGCTGGAATACGAGGTGGAGAAGAGCGGCGGGGAAATCGTCGAACAGATCATCCGCCCCACCGGCCTGGTCGATCCCCGGATCGAGGTGGCCCCGGCCGGCGGACAGGTGCAGGACGCCATCCGGCGCATCTCCGCACAGGTGGAACAGGGCGAACGGACGCTTGTCACCACCCTGACCAAGCGGCTCGCAGAGGATTTGAGCGAATACTTGGCCGAAAACGACGTCCAATGCGCCTACCTCCACAGTGAGATCGACACGTTCGAACGGGTGGAAATACTCAACGACCTGCGCCGCGGCAGATACGATGCCGTGGTGGGCGTCAACCTGCTGCGGGAAGGACTGGACCTGCCGGAAGTCTCGCTGGTGCTCATCCTCGACGCCGACCGGGAAGGCTTCCTGCGTTCGGAGACCTCCCTGATCCAGACCATCGGGCGCTGCGCCCGGAATGTCAATGCCGTCGTCGTGCTGTATGCGGACGAAATAACCGGCTCGATGCAGCGCGCCATCGAAGAAACCGAACGCAGAAGAAGCATCCAGATCGAACATAACCGCAAACATGGAATCAAACCCCGCACCATTGAAAAGGACATCGGAGAGGGCATCGATTACGAAGTCGCCGCCTGGCAACGCAGGGTGGAGACGCCCGTGGCGGCGGAACCGGAGGAGGATTATGTGACCGCCGACCGGGTGGAACAGTTGAAAGGCGAGATGGAACAGGCCGCCCAACGGCTCGACTTCGAAAAAGCCGCCGCCATCCGGGACCGCCTGAAAGAAATGCAAAACACCGGGGACGGCGCAACGTGAAACCGCCCCGGCAACCGGCCCGGCGCCGATTGTCCCGCGCCGGAAGCGGACGGCGGATCGCATACATAACAAACACTGCCGAATTATCGAACCTTTTCGGATCATGCTATGAACCAGAAACCGAACATCCTGTTGATACTGACCGATCAGCAAAACGCCGGCATGGCAAGCTGCTATGGGAACCCGTACCTCTCCACGCCCGCCATCGATTCCCTTGCAAACCGGGGCATGCGGTTCAACCGGGCTTATTGCACCAACCCTGTCTGTATACCGTCGCGATTTTCGCTTATGACCGGACGCATGCCCTCGGCCATCGGATTGCGAAGCAACGAGACAGGTGATATTCCCCCCATCCCCGACGAAATCACCGGGGGCGGGCTGGGACATCTGTTACGTGAGGCGGGATATCATACCTTTTATGGAGGCAAGCAGCATTTCCCGAACACCAGTGC
>PUMZ01000185.1 GCA_003551565.1 Candidatus Brocadiaceae bacterium
AATGTTAAAAGTTTTTTGATCAACAACTTACATTATAACATCCCCTGGAGGAACATGCAAGTGAAACGGCGCGTATAAGCCGTTTAAAAGAAGATAGTTAGTTAATTTTACAGGAGCCTTTATACTTTAGCAGAGGAGGTAGAGTTATGTTCAGCGATGGCGGACGGACGTGCAGGAGAAGTATGTTCACGATGATCGAGCTGATGATCGTCGTCATTATCGTCGGCATCCTCGCCGCTGCCGCGGTCCCGCTGTACCAGGGCGCGGTCCGGAGGGCCTACGAAAGCGAAATCAGCAGCGCGCTCGGCTCGATCCGCACCGCCCAGCGGGCGCATCTCGTCGAGCACGGCGAATACGCGCCTGCTGATACTACAGCAGAGTTCAACGCTATCGGCATAACGGCCGGCGACTTCCAGGATATGCAGTATGCGGTTGCCCCCGGCGACGAGGGGAATTTTGCCAGTTACTTCGAAGTCACCGTGAGCGGAGATGATAACGAAGAATTCACGGCCACCTGGACGCCTCGGGATGTTTATGGCACTCCGGATATACATGCATTGTTTAACAATGCCACAATAGACCAAACAGGTGCGATAGAGTACGACTACAAATAAGTGCGGAGAACGGCCGGGAGCATCCTTGTGCCCGGCAAAACTCCATGATGTCAGAACGCCCCGCGGGCCTTACAAGCCCGCGGGGCTTTTTTTGCCGGGCGTGGCGGCGCGGATCGCTGGTCGGCACGTGATCGCTTTTCTTTCTTCCTTCCGATTGGAGCCTGCCGCACGATAATTCTCCAACCCAACCATTGGATTGGACACCTGCATGAGCAAGGCGGCTCATTTGCGGAGAGTTGACGGAGCCACCGATGCCGGCTACAATAGATTTCATATTTTCAAATGACCAACGTGATTGGCGGAATATTACAGCGTTTTATCGGGGCGCAAGACGTTGCACCGACCCACCGGGAGCGCAGCCGAAAAGGTCGCAACAGGTTCGCAGTGATCCTTTCAGGGGCTCCGGACTCCGCAATACACGACGCTGACTCAGGGGCGCCTGCCTGCCGGCAGGCAGGCTTGAAAGCGTCCACTACGAGCCCGGTTTTCGGCCACGTTGCCGGGAGCGAGGACAATCCTGTGCCGCGGTGCATCGCGTCCGGATGCTGTTACGGACGGCAATGATCCAAACCGGCCTAAATCATGAGGGAGAACTTGAATGATTTTCCATCGCAACGGAACGATTGCTTGCATTTTGACGGGCCTTGTGCTGGCAGTGTTCGCCGCTTCCGGCACCCATGCCGGCGACAATGCGGCGGTGCTTGATACCACCGGGTTCTGGAGGATGCATCACACCCTCGATCCCGTACTGGTGGAGACCGGCGAAGGGCTCCGCCCGGTCTCGCTGGAGTACAGGTGGCTCAACAAATCCACCACCCCCCCGCCCGATGACTGGCACCTGCCGGAGTTCGACGACACCGGATGGTTCCGGGGACCGCTGCTGCGCTCCCTGAGCACCCCGCTGCTGTCGCAGGTGAACCTGAGGGGACGTTTCACCGTCACCGACATCGATCAGGTCGGCGATCTTTACCTGGATGCGGCTTACCGCGGCGGCATCATCGTCCACCTCAACGGAGTGGAGATCCTGCGCCGGAATGTGGCCGGCGAGAGCAATGAATACGGCTTGCTGGCCGAGTCCTACCCGGATGAGGCCTTCCTCGATGAAGACGGATCGGTGCTGGGCGAGGAACGATGGGGAAACCGGCTGGAAGTTCGCACCCGCCGCCTGGACGGTGAAACGCTTCCGCGCGAGCTTCTGCGCGAAGGCGTCAACACGCTGGCCGTCGGGATCGTCCGCGCCCCCTACCACCCGGAATTGATCCGCAACGGGGACGGAGAGTACGTCTTTGAGTGGAGTTCCCGCGTGATCGATCTGCCCTGGAACACCTGCGAAGTGGAGCATCTGAGGCTGGAGGCGTCTTCGCCGGACGGTCTTGCGCCGAACGCGGTCCGCACCGAAGGACTGCAGGTATGGAACCAGAACCTGATGACGGCGGATTTCGACATGGACTACGGCGATCCGAACGAACCGCTCCGGCCGGTGCGCATAGCGGGCGCCAGGAACGGGACGTTCTCCGGGAAGGTCATCGTCAGTTCCACCGACCCGATCAGGGGACTCGAGGTCCTGCCGGGCGAACTCCGGGGCGCCGGGGACGAGATACCGGCCTCCGCGGTGCGCGTACGATACGGCCTGCCATGGGGAGGTTATGCGCTGAACATGTCGCACGTACCGGCGCTTTCCCCGAAATATCCCCGCAGCCCGTCGTTCCTCGGGGCACTGGCGGACGAAGCGCTGGGTGAGTTTCCCGTGCGCACCAGGCCGCCGGGGCGGGGCGATCTGGAGACCCCCGGCCGGCCCGACCCGGTTTTCGGTGCGGTGGCGCCGGTCTGGATCAGCGTCGAGGTGCCGGCGGAAGCCGCCGCCGGAAGTTACGAAGGCACGATCGTGATCCGCGCGGAGGGCGAAGATCCGGTCGAAGTCGGCGTTAACCTCGAGGTTGCCGACTGGACGCTGCCCGATCCGCCGGACTACCGCACGTGGGTCGAGCTCATCCAGTCGCCCGACACGCTGGCGCTCGAATACGAGCTGGAGCCGTGGTCGGAGGATCATTTCGAGCTGATAGCGCGTTCCATGGACTACCTCGGCGAGATCGGAAACCGGACCGTGTACGTCCCGCTGATCGCCGGGACGAACTTCGGCAATGAACATTCGATGGTGCGTTGGATTCCCGACGGTGAGGGCGGTTACGGGTTCGACCTGTCGGTGATGGAACGCTACCTCGACGTGGTGCTGGAGCACATGGGCGAGCCCGAGATGGTGATATTCCCCCTGTGGGACGTCTACATGATCCACGCCGACGATCCCGGGGCGGGGGCCGGAGCCCAGCAGCAACGCATTTTCCGGCATCTGGAAGGCACCGATGCCGTGAAGGACTCGGGACCGGTGGTAACGATCGCCGACGGGGGCGAGCTGCGCAACGAAACCCTTCCGCGCTACACCGCACCCGGCAGCGCCGATCCCTGGAGGGAGCTTTTCGGTGAGATACGGCGGAAGATGAACGATCGGGGTTTGGAAGATGCGATGAGCCTGGGCATGCTGACCGACGCCTTTCCGACGCGGGAAGAGGTCGAGGTGCTGAAGGATGTCAGCGGCAACCTGCCCTGGATAGCACACTCGCACCACACGGGGACGGGAACGGTGTACGGCACAAGTCCCATCCGGTATGCGGCGCGGGTGTGGAACATCTCCTATGCATCCAACGATCCCCCGGGCGCCTACATGGCCGGCTGGGCGAGGGAAGACCTGCTGGCGCAGTTCACCCGCACCCCGGACGTTCAGACGTTTCCATTCACCCGCTGGCGTCATATCACCGCGATCAACATAACGGGCTGCCATCGGGGTTCGGGCCGCCTCGGGGCCGACTACTGGCAGGCGGTCCGGGACGGGCGGGGCCGCAGGCGCGGGCGCGTTTACGAACGGTATCCGCAGAGCAGCTGGAGAAACCTCGACATCTACACGTCGCTGCTGGCGCCGGGGCCCGACGGCCCGGTGGCCACCACGCGTTTCGAGATGCTGCGCGAGGGCGTTCAGCTCGACGAGGCACGGATCGCCGTGGAACGGGCCCTCATTGACGACGAACTCCGGGAGCTGCTCGGCGAAGAACTGGCGGCCGAGTGCGATGATCTGCTGTATGAGCGGCGCATGGCGATGTTCAGAGGAATGAGTCCCCTGCGCCTGACCGGAGCGAACCACAGGAGGGCCAATGCCTGGAGGGGGCGCCCCGGGATCGAAGGACACATCTGGTTCCTCGGCTCCGGCTGGATGGAACGTGACCTCAGGCTTTACGAGCTGGCGGGAAAGGTCAGCGAGAAGCTGGACCGGCGGTGAATCCGCCGATGGGCGGGCAGCCTTCCCGGATTCCGCGGCCGCCTGCATGCACCTCAAAACGTCGCGAACAGCTCACCGGGAAAATATTGTGGCGGCACAGAATGGAGGAGAACAGAGCAATGTTGAACGCCGAAAGTGCTTTCGAAACAGGAATGGAAACGCGGGGGGTCGGGATCGATCCCGAACACGGCGCGGTCGTGCTGCAGAACCAACGTCTGATTGAAGATGACGGCCCCGGTATCCGTCCTTATCGCGCCGGAGAAGAACGGTACCGTCTGCCCCTCCCGAAGACCATTACACTGAAAGGAGAAACCCTGGCACGCAAACTCCTCCACGTCAAACGGCCGCAAGCATTCAGGGCCGTTTTGGTCCTTTCCCAAAAAACGGCCAACGCCCGGGTGACGGTCAATGGCCGGTTTCTGGGCGACCATTGCGGCCGCTACCGTGCGGTGCCCACGGATCTGATCCGCGAGGGAAATAACGAGGTATTGCTTGAAGGCGGTGATGAAACTTCGCTCATGCTGATCGCCGACCAAAAGGATATCCTGCGCAACGCCCCCGCTCGCAGGGAACGCCCGCCGCGGAGTTTCAAAAGCACCGACGGCGGCCGGAACTGGGAAACGGTGGACGGAGAATTTTTCGTGCGCCTGCTCCTCTTTCAATACGCAGAGGAGGGAAGCCTGACTTCCCCGGTGCTCGACCTGGGAGGAGAAGGGGGACCTTTGAACAACCCGATCACGGTACACGGCGTGCACCTGGAAGCCGGAGCTGAAACGCCCGGGGACACTGAACTGCATATGCAGGTGCGGACCGGCCCGACCCCCGCTTACGACCCGGGTTCCTGGTCCGGGTGGCGATCCGCGGATCGTTTCGTCCCCCCGGAACGGGACCGCTACCTCCAATGGCGGGCAATCCTCACGACCTCCTGCCCGCTCAGAACACCGTCGCTGAAGGGGGTCCGCGCGGTGCCGCAGGCGGACAAAGGTGCTCCCGGGTGGGCAAAAGACATCTCGGTGGTGGCAACCCATAATCCGGAATTGCGCTACACCTCGGTACCGTTCGTTTACGAGGACTTCGATCATCCCCGGCTGTGCGAGCTGAGGGAAAAATACGAGCTGGATCAAGTGGTGGATGGGGCGAACAATGAGTTCGAGCAGATGGTGCTGCTGCGGGAATGGGTTCGCGGGAAGCTGAAATTCGACCCCCCTTTCGAACAATATCCCGCCTGGGATGCGGATGAAATCATCCAAAAAGGCCGCGGATTTTGCGTGCAGTTCGCCATAACATTGATGCAGGTCTATCAGAGCATGGGCTTTAGCTCCCGATTCGTCTTCGGATTCCATCCGGGCCCCGACGCGGGACACGAAGTAACCGAAGTCTGGTCCAACGAATACGACAAGTGGGTGCTGATGGACCTTCCGGACGGTTTTCATCACGTCGATCCCCAGACGCATGTGCCGCTGAGTATGATGGAAGTCCACGAACGTATGATTTCCGCCTATTACGGTGCAAGCACAATAATCTCCGCAGCCAACAGGCCGGAAGAACACCGGGGCGCCGACAGGATTGTCACGGTCGCCGGCGCCGATATCGAACCGGATCCGGCGACGCATCGGCGCCACGATCTCGAACCGACTGAATCGCCGCGCTGGAACCGATGGGCGAATATCCGCATGATGCCCCGCAACGATTTTTTCTCCCGCCGGCACCCCCTGCCCCCCTTCCAGGGATTCGGCTGGGACTGGTCGGATTACGTGGTATGGCATTCTCCACAGCACCAGGAAGAACAGTTTTTTGGATACCACCACGTTACGCAGAGGCGCTCCGACTGGGAGTGGACCCTGAACCGCGTTCGCTTCGACCTTACCCCGATGCAGGAAGAACAGGGCAGGGTGCGGATCCGCATGGCCACCGACGAAACACCCGGATACGAAACCTTCCAGATCCGCACCGACGGTCGGACATGGCGTGCGACGCCTCCGACTGCGGAACTGGAACTCCAACGCGGTCGCAACCGGATCGAAATGCGGGTCCGGAACATCATGGGGGTCTCGGGTGCGACCAGCTATATCGAACTGGATTACCGGCCCTAGGGGCGCCCCGGAACCGCCGTAGCTGTGGCAGAAGGCAAACGCCGCCTGCCTGTGCGTGTCCGCACGCACAGGCAGTATTCACATACGCGAAGTGCAGGCGCTTTTTCTGGAAACAAACTCAGCAATAAAACCTTAACGATTTACTTTAAAGCAATAAATGCAATAATCAGATGAAGATAAAGTTTTTTGTCCCAATTTTCCCGAAAAGCGGGCGGTGCCGGGGGCTCGCCCGCAGGGCAAAGCGCCGTTGTTGGCGCCTGTCTCCAGAATAACCTGACCGTCAAAAAAGGGTTTTACCCTTCATTTGACAGGAACATCCGGCAAAACGTATAGTTGAAACATCAATATCGGATACCGTGGTTCTTTTGTTTCGCCCCAACGTAACCCTTTGACGCCGGGAGGAGAACATGTTCGCGACAGAACGCTTTCTGACGTTTGGTGCCATTGCAGCATTTGTGTTGTTTGCCGGTTGCTCCTCCGTGGAACCGTCGGCTTTCGCCGAAGGATCCGGTCCCGAACCGCTGCCGCCCATCAACGATGTGGAGTTGGGGGTGCGGGGGGAATTCCTGGTCAACGGCGAACCTTTCCTTCCGATCATGTCCTGGCTCCAGCATCCGACGAGGTGGATCAGTTTCGAGGAACTGCGCGGACTCCACTTCAACACCTTCATGGGGAACCAGGTGTCCGCGCTGGAGCAGGCCCGGGCCGCCGGGGACGCCGGCGGATACGCGGTGGTCCGCCTGGGTGATCCCGAAGAGATCGCGGAAGCCGCCGGGCATGATTACCTCCTGGGCTGGCACCACCCCGACGAGCCCGATATGCCCCGGGCATCCGAGGATGGCGGGTTCGAACCCAAAATCCCGCCGGAAGAGATCGCCGACAATTACCGGTTTGTGAAGGACGAGGGAATAGAGCGTCCGGTGTTCGTCACCTTCACCGCCAATTTCATGGAGGAGTTCCGCGGTCGGTACAGCGCCGGGCAGCAGGCCGAAATGTACCCGGCGTTCGTTGCAAGCGCCGATGTCGTCGGTTACGACCACTATCCCATTTACGGCCACGGCCGCCCGGCCTGGCTCAACCGCCAGGCTTCGGGCGTGGCCCAGCTCGTGGAGCTGGCGGAAGGGCGTCCGGTTTACAGCTGGATCGAGACGAGCAGGGGCAGCCGGTGGATGACCTACGAGAGGCAGCCGGACGTTCTGCCCGAACACACGCGTTATCAGGTGTGGAGCGCACTGATAAAAGGCGCCACGGCCATAGGCTACTTCACCCACGCCTGGGAGCCGGAATTCACCGAGTTCGCTCCGACCGAAGAGATGCAGGAGGAGCTGAAGCGTCTGAACGAACAGATAACGCGCCTGGCGCCGGCCATACTCGCGCCGCCGACCGATCGTGAGATCGCCATGGCGATACCGACCACAATGGAGCCCGACATGGGCAGCCGTTTCCTGGCCACGGAGTACGAGGGCGATCTGTATATTTTCGCCCAGAATACCGACCTCGGCCCGGAGGCGGAGCAGGCGGGCCAGTTCGATCCCATCAGCCCGCGCGAAGGTGTGGCCAGGATCAGAGTGGAAGGGCTTGAAGCCGGGACGGAAATCGAAGTCGTGGACGAGGACCGCACCATCACCGCCGGGGACGGAGAGTTCAGGGACGGATTCGATCCGCTGGGAGAGCGAATTTATCGGATAAGCATAGACTAGGAGCGTGGCCGAAAACCCTGCTCGTAGTGGACGCTTTCAAGCCTGCCTGCCGGCAGGCAGGCGTCCCCGCCTTTAGCGTGGCATTTTCCGGATTCCTGAGCCCCTGAAAGGGCTCACTACAAACCTGTTGCAACCTTTTCGCTTAGCAGCCTGCCCGAAAAGGTTTCAAAGACGCTTAAAATAACTATTGTATTTGCTTGGGTCGCCGTTTCGGATCATTACGTTGGCGACCGAGCCTTCGGATTGTGAGAAATGCAGGGTAGTGTCAACTGGCACATCGATTCGGCCATGTGGCACATAATCGGCATTTAACGAGAGGTTAGTTCCTATCATGTCCGCCTCCGTTATTGGAGGGTAAACAGTA
>PUMZ01000015.1 GCA_003551565.1 Candidatus Brocadiaceae bacterium
CGCTCATGGATGATCCCTCTTTTAAATAAAGATTCCCCAAAAAAATCTCCATCCATGCACTATCTTACTCCAAAAGCACCCTTTCCACATTCGCCGTTTAGTATAATTATGCACAATAACCGCTTAACGACAGGATTGTTGAATTTTTGGGGAAACTCCTGGACCGATTTCAGTTGAAGTTCAGGTCGCTTTGCATTACAATGCCCCTTTCGCTTCCCCATCGGCTTGTGATCGGGAAGAGCTGGGTGTCGTCCGGCCCCTGCGGTATCAACTTAAAACTATCCATTAAATAGGAGTGTGACCGGGATGTTTGGACGAAATGCTGTCGGTAAAGGAGGGCGTGATGTGTTCATCGGGAAGTGGGCGCTGGCGGTCTGCGCATTGTTTTCAGCGGTGTGCGGTTCGGTTCTCGCCGGGGACGAGGAGACCCCCGCCGAGGCGGCAAACATCATGGGGGGGGTCCCGTGGCTGTGGCTGGTGGCGCCGGTGGCCGCTCTGATCGGCCTTTACTTCGCATGGAGGTTTTACCAGCAGTTCATGGAGGTCGAGGAGGGCACCGCCACGATGAAGGCGATTGCAGAGCACGTGCGGGAAGGCGCCAACACCTACCTCCGGCGCCAGTACAGCGTGGTGACGATCGTGTTTATCCTTTTGTTTTTCGTTTTTCTCGCGCTGGCCTTTCTGGGTGTGCAGAACTGGTTCACCCCGCCGGCGTTTATCGCGGGCGGCTTTTTCAGCGGTCTTTGCGGCTGGCTGGGGATGAAATCGGCCACCCAGGCTTCGGCCCGCACCGCCAACAGGGCGCGCGAGTCGCTGGATGGGGCGCTCAAGGTCGCCTTCCGCAGCGGTTCGGTCATGGGCCTGACCGTCGTGGGGTTCGGGCTGATCAACGTTGCAGTATGGTATTTTGCCATGATCCTCATCTATCATTTCGGTCTCTTCGGCACCGATCCTGACATGGAGCTGCAGGCGATGCTGCGGGAGATCACGTCCACGATGCTGACGTTCGGCATCGGGGCCTCGACCATGGCTCTTTTTGCACGTGTGGGCGGCGGTATCTATACCAAGGCGGCCGATGTCGGGGCGGATCTGGTGGGCAAGGTGGAGGCCGGCATACCGGAAGACGACCCGCGCAACCCGGCCACGATAGCCGACAATGTGGGCGATAATGTCGGCGATGTGGCCGGCATGGGCGCCGATCTCTACGAATCATATGTCGGCTCGATCCTGGCCACCTCGGCCCTTGGCGCGGCCATTCCGGCAGTGGTTCTGCGCCGGGTGAATATGTCGCCCGATCTTGCCGTCACGGCGCCGATGATTGTTGCCGGAATCGGCATAGTCCTCAGCGTCCTCGGCGTGTTCCTGGTCAAATGCAAGGAGGAAGCCACGCAGAAGAATCTTTTGAGAGCTTTGCTGTTCGGAACGTTCTCGAGCACCGTGCTGGTGCTCGTTGCCGTGGCGGGCTTCGCCGCACTGGGTCTGTTCAACTGGGGCATCCTGGGCCCCATATTCGCCGGACTTTTGGCCGGAGTTGTTATCGGTCAATCAACCGAATGGTTCACCGCCGATGAGTTCCGTTGGACCAAGGGCGTTGCCGGACAGTCGGAGATGGGCACGGCGCCCCTCATCATTGAGGGCATTGCCGTGGGAATGCTCTCCAGCGCGATACCGGTGGTAACGATCGTGGTTGCCATCCTGGCCGCGTTCGGGCTTGCCGGCGGGTTCTCCGATATGGAAATGGGCCTCTACGGGGTGGCGTTTTCGGCGGTGGGCATGCTTTCGACGCTGGGCATTACCCTGGCTACGGACGCATACGGGCCCGTCGCGGACAATGCGGGCGGCAACGCTGAGATGAGCGGGCTGCCGCCGGAGGTGCGCGAGCGCACCGATGCCCTGGACTCGCTGGGCAACACCACGGCGGCAACCGGGAAGGGGTTTGCCATCGGCTCGGCCGCACTGACCGCTATGGCGCTGCTGGCGGCGTATGTCAGCCAGCTCCCGACGTTGATCGGTGGCGCAGCCGCCGAGTACTACGAGCAGCTCGCTGTTGACGCGTCCATCGCCGATTACATCGAATCCCTTCAGTTGAACCTGTTGAACCCCATGCTGCTGGGCGGGCTTTTTTTGGGCGCGATGATGACGTTCCTGTTCTGCGGCATGACCATGCGCGCGGTGGGACGCACTGCCGGAAGGATGGTGGAGGAGACGCGCCGGCAGTTCAGGAAGCTGCGGGAGCATCTCGTCTCCGGCGGTATGAGCCGGGAGCAGGCCGCCGATCCGGATAACTGGCCCGAACGCGTGGAGGTCGAGGGGGAGAATCTGCCCAATTATGCGCGTTGTGTGGATATCGCTACCGCCGGCGCACAGAAAGAGATGGTGATACCCGCCCTGCTGGCCATTATCGCCCCGGTGCTGATCGGGCTGGTGCTGGGTGTGGCCGGTGTGGTGGGGCTGCTGGCCGGGTCGCTGGTGGCCGGACTCTCGCTGGCATGCCTGCTCAATAACGGCGGCGGTTCGTGGGACAATGCGAAGAAATGGATCGAGAAAGACAACCTGGGCGGGAAAGGATCCGAAGCACACAAGGCCAGCGTGGTGGGCGATACGGTCGGGGATCCGTTCAAAGACACCTCCGGGCCTTCGCTCAACATTCTGATCAAGCTTATGGCCATGTCTTCCGTCGCGTTTGCCGGACTCGTGGTCAATTACGCGCCCGTCGTCCAGAATATGCTGGGATTGGGAGGATCTTGAGTGCCGACCGATAACGTCAGAGAACTCGCTCTCGACATAGCACGGTTGCTCGATACGCAAAAGGCGGAAAATGTTCTTGTCTTTGAAGTGGCGCAGCTGACGCCGATCGCCGATTATTTCGTCATAGCCACCGGCACGAACATGCGGCACCTGAAAGCCCTGGCCCGCCGGGTGGCCGATCGGGCCGAAGAGCGCGGCAAGCATATACTGGGCCAGGAGGGCGTCCCGGAGTCCGGATGGGTGCTGGTCGACATCGGAGACGTCATCGTGCATCTTTTCGCCCCACAAAAGAGAGAACTCTACAACCTGGAGGTTCTGTGGGGCGATGCCAGGGAAATCGCGACCGAACGGTCCGAAGGCGCTCCCGAAGCGTAACGGTGCATCGGAGTCCGGCCGGCGCGTTTTCCCGGAAATACGCGTAGAAGCGACCCTCCCGGTCAAAATGTACGGACTCTCATCCAAATATCAGGATCAGAACATCTCCGCCAGTTCCGAAAGCATCGCTTCGCGACCGTCGACGTCCGAATCCTTGATCACTTTTCCTTCGCCGTCCAGCGCCACAAGACGCGGTATGCCCAGCACGCCGTACTTTTCCGACAGGCGGCTCGGTCCGACTCTTGCGTGAGGAACGGCCAGGAAATCCATGCCGTAATTGCGCATGTAGTTTTGCATATCTTCGGCTGAACCGTCGGAGCTCACCAAAATGATCTCGAGGTTGGCCTCGTCCGCGTGTTGATCGTAAAACCCGACCAGTGAAGGGGTGAATTGCCTGCAGGGAGGGCACCATTCCGCCGAAAAATACAGCAGGACGTAATCTTTGTCTTCCAGAACGCTGCTGGAAACTTCCCGGATTTCAGCATCCACCAGGACCGGCCCGATCAGAGCCTTCAGGGCCTCGCGGGACAGGGTCGGCGTCTCCGTCTCTCGGGGAGGTTCCATATCCATTCCCTGCTGTCCTTCCATAGCGCGGTGAAACATGACGAGGGAATAGACTGCCATTGCCGGGATTCCGCCCATATATGCTGCTTTCATGTGCGTCGTGGCGCCGCCGAACGGTCCGAAGCCATCGGCAAACATCATATCGTTGTCATAGCAGGTCACCTGCATGGTGGCGAACATGTGCCGGGAGAGGGTTTCGGCGGGCGGGAGAGCGGCGGGATCGAAATCGAGTTCTTCCGCGAAGGTGCCCTCCAGATCCGCGCGGTCGGGCAGCAGGCCGTAAAGGGTCTCGACCAGGTTCGTTTTGGCCCCGGAATCGATGTAGTAAAGCGAAGTGAAAACGTCACGCCCGAGGGTATCGAACGCGTTGCGGAACTCCCGGCTGTCGAGGATGGAGTCCGCGTTTTCGGAAGCCAGGTGCTCCAGGGCGGATTTCAGGCCCTGAGACGTTCCGCTCAGCACGAAACGTTCTCCGGATACCGTCCATGCCGGATCGAACGGAACCGACTCGTGTTCGAACACGAGCGATGCAAAGCTCACTCCGTTGGGTTCACCGGCTACGAACGAGACGGTTTCGTCCTCGCCGGCTTTTTCTTCGATCCAGCGCTCTATTTTTGTCAGACAGGCGCTGAAAGCATCGGGATCGCTCAAGGTGAAGTAAAGAACCGGGTCGGGGTAGTCGCGCGTGCCCGCCCATTCCGTCACGTACACCATCCCCTTCTCCCCCAGTGAAGGCAGCAGGTCCTCGCGGATGCAGAAGCCGAGTTCCGATTCAAACTTTTCCAACGACTTCTCGAAATCAGCGGCCATTCCCGGTTGGACGAAATATTCTTCGAAGTCTTCGATTCCCCTGGCGTAATCGCCTGCAATGGCATACACGGCACGGGCGTTTTCGGGAACCGCCCGGAGGTCGTCGAGCACCAGGTGGATATCGGGCTGAAACAGAGGTGTTTCCCCGATCGGAATCATCGTGACATCCCTCAAACCCTTTCCCTCGGCTGTTAAGGCCCATGAGAAGGAGGGGAGGAGTTCTTTCAGTTTATCCATTCCTCCCACAGCCTCCGCATCGCCAGCCGTCGCTGCGGCCTGCTGAAAGAAATCGATCAACTTTTCATATTCCACATGCATCAGTCCCAGGGGTTCCCGTTCGCCGGTGATTTTTTGACGTTTTTCGATGAACGCCCGGCCCGGGCCCGGCGGTTCGTCGTCAAAAATCGCCTCCGCAACGCCCTCCCCCAGGGCCATAACGAACAGGTTGTCCCGCCCGCCCCAGGCAACGGGCACGGGAAGTCCGCCGACCCTTGTGACCGGTCCGTCCTCTTCCAGTGCATCGGGCGGCACCGAGAGGGAGAGCAGCGTCTGTATGGTCCCGGTCACCTCCTTCGCGCGGCTCTCCGGGGGCGCATGGATGATCCAGGCCAGGCGCAGGCCCGCCAGGTCGCCTTCCCCGGGGGGCCCGGCTCCCATGGCCTCAAAATCAAGGTCCAGGGATTCGATGACCAGGCACCAGGGCGAGGCAGCGAGCGACTCGATCAGCGGAACACCCACATTGATGGCCGGCTGGGGGAGGAAGCCAACCTGCGATATCATCGCAACCAGGCTGTTATACGGTCCGCTCAGGCTCTCCTTCAGCCCTTCGTCCAGCCAGATCGAAGCGGCAGCGGTGTCCCTGCCAGGATGCTCCATTGCGGCCGCCCCGCCGCAGTAATACACCAGCATCGGCGAATCGGGAAGGAGCCGTTCGAAGTCGTAATACGACATCCGTTCTGCGTAAACGGCGCCTGAAGCTATCAAACCCGCCAGCACCGACACGACCAACGACGTTTTCATAACTTTCCACATAACATCACCTCCGATCGCTGAAGTGTTTTGCGAATGACCCGTCTGCATCTGTCCGGTCATTACTTTCCCGCCGTTTGTCCGGCGCCGATACACACAGGCAGAATCTGAATCCCTGGAAGAAAATTGCTTATCATATTGTTTTTACATCCTTAATATTATTTTATCTTTGGTTTATGAAATATGTGGGCTAATCCGCTCATCCCGTTCCTCAGTCCGTCGCATGCAGGATGAAAGTCGCGCGTCCAGTGCGGGGGCCACGTTCTCCCATCCGTATGGCTCCGCCACATGTTTGTAATTCCTCTCACGGACCCCATCCGGCGCACCGGCCCATTTCTCCAGCTTCAGGAGGAGTTCTTCCTTCGAGTTGTAAAGGCATTCCTCGTGCAAATGCGGCGGTATCAACTCCGGGTAACTGAGCCGCGCCGGCAGAAGCGGCACGCAGCCGGCGTAGACCGCCTCAAGCACCGATATGCCGAAAAACTCGTGCGATGCCGTCGACAGGACGACGTCCCCTCCGCCCAGTTTCCTCAGGTACGTCCGCCGCTCCTGTTCGAACCCGAAATGCCGGAGCCTGTGCCCGAGCTCGCGCTCCATCCGCCCGAACATATCCGGCACGTCCCGGAACGCCTGCCCCAGCACCGAAAGCCAAAACTCGGCGCCCCGTTCGTCGAGCTCTTTCATCGCTTCGAAGAACTCCCCCGGTCCTTTGTCGAACTCCCACCTGTGGTTCCAGACAAGATGAAGCGGACCGTCGTTGCGCATGCGCCCCGCCGCCGGCACAGCGGCGTCGATTTCGCCGGTCCCGATTCCGACCGGTACAACGTCCGATTTTTCCAGTATCTTCGCCGGCACCTCTTTCGGAACGTAATCGGGCATACGTCGCAAAAGCTCGTCGACGGCGCCGAGGAAGCTTTCGCGGTGGTAGTGCGAGTTGAAAAAGACCCTGTCCGCTGCCAGGCAGCTCGTTATGTTGGTCAGGCCGTACTGGTAATCGCGCCACGTATGAGCATCAAGGGGATAGGTGAGCTGGTTCTCATGAAAGTAAACCGCACGCGGCAGGCGGGCCAGATGCGGGGGGAGGAAGGAGCAAAACGATGCGAGGTCGAGATAATCGGATGCCAGCAGGAGTTCTGGCTCGAAATCGGGCAGCCGTCCGGCCAGCCACATCGCCGCCCCGCGCATGCGCCATTTCCATTTTCTGGCCGGCATGGAGACCAGCTCGATTTCATGACTGCTGTGCGTGATATAACCGTCGGCGAACGACTTATGGGATCCGCCGTAGTACGGTTCGATGAAAAGGATGCGCGACAACGGTCAATGACCCCCATGGAAACCGGGTGCAAGGAATGACGACCGCATGATGTCTGGCAAAGTATTGCTCTTGCGCTTGCTGCTTCATAGTGCCTGCGCAGGTGCGTTTTCGATTGTTCCGGCCTGCTTACATCATATACCAAAAACCTCAAAAGTCAAGTCCTTTCTCTCACCGGCACAGCGTGGCAATATCCCTGGAATCAAACGGCCATGCAGCGGGTCACGGGCGGAGGCGATTTGACTCCCGGCATTTTTTTCAGTAACATAAAAACATGCGCCCGTAGCTCAATTGGACAGAGCGGCGGTCTACGGAACCGCAGGTTAGGGGTTCGAACCCTCTCGGGCGTACCACCCTTCAAAGCCCCGGAAGAAGCCTGAAAAGGCCATCCGGGGCTTTCTTATGGGCTTTTCAGTTAAAGTCCACTTTTCCCGATCCGTCTTGATTTGTCCAGTCTTTTCCCATGCTGTGTGCAAATTCGCAGTCAAATTCGCAGTCAAATTTCTTTTTGACTGCTACTCCCCCGGTGACTGCATCGAAGGAAGCCGGGATACAGCCTCGGCCTGTTTGTCGAACCCCGAATGCGTGTAATATTTCATCACGAGGTCGATGCTCGATACGCGCAGGAGCTCCTGCATGGTTTTGGGATGGGCATTGCATTCATTTGCAAGGATGGTGGCGAAGGTGTGACGCAGGGCATGAAAATCGATGATATCTCCGCTTTCATCTCTGTAAGGAATCCCGGCGGCCTCCAGGTCCACCTTCAGCATTTCTGCGCCCTTTTCCCTCCACGGCGTAAAAAGCCGGTCAGAAGGCGATAGCGGGTCTATCAGGTCCCTAACCCGACTTTCCGGGTTAGCGTTGAAATTCGAAGACAGTTCCACCTGTAGCTCGGCAATCAGCGAAATAATAAACAAAGTAGAAGAGGAAAGAATCCTCTCTGTTCTTAAAAAAGAAAACATAGCGGTTTTCGTTCTAGCAACAAGACACTTGCGATATGATGATTTGGGTTCTGTTGAGATAGGGCTTGAGTCCTTGCGCAGACGAACAGGCCTTGAAACAGTTCACACCCATCCCGAACTAGGCACAGCGGGAGATATTGACTCCCGGCCGCAATTCGAAGTGCCGGCGGAGATTTACCGAAAAGAAGGGGACGCATACGTTTTTGAAACTAAGCTGAAGCCCCACCCTGCCGGCAGGACCTACAGAGGCCGGTACACTTCAGACAC
>PUMZ01000200.1 GCA_003551565.1 Candidatus Brocadiaceae bacterium
CCGGTTCGCACGATCCCGAAGACAGGTCAAATACGCTCCGCATTTCGATCGGGGAGACCGTTCACGCCCCCGGCTGCGACGGGAACGACACCGGTAAAGAATGCCTGTGGATGATCGAGACGAATCTGGACGATATGACCGGGGAAGAGATGGGATTTTTACTGGAGCAGACCCTCGCAGCGGATGCTTTGGATGCCTGCATCTGCCCGGTCCAGATGAAAAAAAACCGGCCGGCTTTCAAATTCAGCGTGCTGTGCCCGGGCCGCTCAAAAGATTCCATCACCGGGTTACTGTTGAAGAAAAGCTCAACACTGGGCGTCAGGTACTGGCCGGTCTCACGCCGTTGCCTGGACCGACGAACCGTTAAAGTGCCCACCCGCTGGGGCGAGGTCGGTGTCAAACTGGCCATAAGCGGAGGAGAGGTTCTCCGTTGCAAGCCGGAGTTCGATCATTGCGCAAAGATCGCACGCCGGGAAGAGATGCCCCTGAGGGAAGTCTATGATGCCGTTTTGAACGCCTGGAGAGCGTTTTCAGAGAATGCGAAGAATTTTGATATAACGTCATAAAGAATAACTGCGAGCGGGTTTTGTTGCCGGGCGCACGGGGCGCCGATGGCGGTGGACGGGGGGTTGTCACCGCTTGACAGGGCTCTGCCAATGGACTAAAATACGCTACTTCCCGGGGCGCGGATCGCGTTTGTGGGACCGGGGAAATGGCTATTATAAGAACGGAGGCAGATTGTGGTTACAGGAGAAGGGCGCGACGATGGCTACCTCGATGATTCGCGCGTGGCTGAGCTGGTATCGGAATCGCTCGCCGATGCCGGACTGGACGGCAGGAAAGTGCTGATGATCGTTCCGGACCACACCCGCACCGCCCCGGTGGAACTGATGTTCCGCACCATTCACGAGCAGCTCTCCGGCCGCGTCGAAGCCCTGGACGTTCTGATCGCACTCGGCACGCATCCCCCCCTCTCTGATCGCCGCATCCATGAACTTATGGGCATAACGCAGGCCGAACATCGTGAACGGTTTCCCGACGTGCGTTTTTTCAATCACCTCTGGAGCGACCCCGAAGAGCTTATAGATGTCGGCGTAATCCCGGAAGAGAAAATCGACGAACTCAGCGGCGGTCTTTTCCGCATGTCTGTGAACCTGACTGTTAACCGCAAGGTCCGCGAATACGACCACCTGTTGATCGTCGGGCCGGTCTTCCCGCACGAGGTCGCCGGGTTCTCCGGCGGTAACAAGTATATATTTCCCGGGATTGCGGGCAAGGAGATCATTGATTTCTTCCACTGGCTGGGGGCCATTATCACCAATCCCGGGATCATCGGCAATAAATGGACTCCGGTGCGGGATGTTATTGATTTTTCCGCCTCCTATGTGCCGGCCGAACGCAGCGCCTTCTGCCTGGTCGTTAAGGACCGGCGCCTGGCCGGGCTTTATTACGGCGCCCCCGAGAAGGCCTGGTCCGCCGCAGCGGACCTCTCCGAGGGGCTGCATATCGTTTATAAAGAAAGAGCTTACCATACCGTGCTCTCGTGCGCGCCACCGATGTACGATGATATCTGGACCGCCGGCAAGTGCATGTATAAGCTCGAACCCGTCGTGGCCGACGGCGGCAGGCTGATCATCCACGCCCCGCACGTCAGTGAAATATCTTATACCCACGGTCACGTTCTGGATGAAATCGGATACCACACGCGCGACTACTTCCGGAAGCAGTGGGAAAGCTTCCGAAACTATCCGTGGGGCGTGCTGGCGCACTCGACGCATGTCAAAGGGATCGGAACTTATGAAAACGGTGTGGAGAAGCCGAGAGTGGATGTTGTCCTGGCCACAGCCATACCGGAAGAACGATGCAAAAAAGTCAATCTCGGGTATATGAACCCGGACGATATCGATGTCGGGGCGTATAAAGACCGCGAAGAGGAGGGCGTCTTATACGTCCCGAAAGCCGGTGAGATGCTCTACAGGCTGAAGAAAGACGAATAGTTTCAATCACTCTAACTGAATTGCGGAGAATAAAGACAATGGCGGAAAAAGCGGACATTGGTTTGATCGGTCTTGCGGTGATGGGAGAAAACCTGGTTCTGAACATGGAAAGCAAGGGCTTTTCCGTAGCAGTCTATAACCGCACGGTCGAGAAGGTCGATAAGTTTATCGCCGGCCGGGCAAGGGACAAGAAGATAAGGGGAACCCATTCGATCGAGGAACTCGCCGGTGCTTTGAAGCGGCCCCGGAAGGTCATGCTTATGGTCAAATCCGGGGGGCCGGTGGATGCTTTTATCGAAAAGCTCATACCACACCTGGAAAAAGGCGATATCATCATTGACGGCGGCAACTCGCACTTTCCAGATACCATAAGGCGAACGGAATACGTCGAGGAAAAGGGACTGCTCTACATCGGCACCGGCGTATCCGGCGGTGAAGAGGGCGCCCTGAAGGGCCCCAGCATCATGCCGGGCGGCTCACCGAAGGCCTGGAAGCATGTCAAACCGATTCTGCAGAGCGTGGCGGCCAAAGTGGATGACGGCTCTCCCTGCTGCGACTGGCTCGGTTCCGACGGGGCCGGTCATTTCGTCAAAATGGTCCACAATGGCATAGAATACGGCGATATGCAGCTCATATGCGAGGCTTATTACATGATGAAAAATGCCCTCGGCATGGACGCTGATGAACTCCACCGCGTCTTTGCGGAGTGGAACACGGGCGATCTGGACAGCTACCTTATCGAAATCACGCGCGATATTTTCGCTAAAAAAGACCAGGAAACAGGCAATCCGCTGGTGGAGATGATTATGGATACGGCCGGACAGAAAGGGACCGGTAAATGGACAAGCCAGGCCGCGCTCGATCTGGGTGTGCCCGCTCCCACGATTGCGGAGGCCGTATTCGCCAGGTGCATTTCCGGCCTCAAAGACGAACGCGTCGCTGCATCCGAGATTCTGACAGGGCCCGCCGACAGCTACGAAGGCGACAAAAAAAGCCTCCTCAAAGCCATCCGCAACGCATTGTATGCGTCCAAGATCTGTTCCTATGCCCAGGGTTTTGCGCTGCTGAGAGAAGCTTCGCGGGAATACGGCTGGGACCTCGATTACGGCCGGATAGCCCTGATGTGGCGCGGTGGCTGTATTATCCGTGCGCAGTTCCTCGAGCGCATAAAGGACGCCTTCGATGACGAGCCCGACCTGGCCAACCTGCTGCTGGCGCCCTATTTCCAGGAGGCAGTTGAGAATGCTCAGGAGGACTGGCGGCTGGTGGTGAAAACCTCGGTGGAGCTCGGACTGCCGGCGCCGGCTTTCAGTTCCGCGCTGGCTTACTACGACAGCTACCGCCGCCCGCGTCTTCCGGCCAACCTCATCCAGGCCCAGCGCGATTACTTCGGCGCACATACATACCACAGAATCGACAGGGAAGGCATCTTCCATACCGAATGGCTCAAATAAGATAACGCTCCAGGGATATCGGGATGCCTATAAAGAGTGTATTTTTCGATCTGGACGGTACTTTATGGGATTACAGGGCATGTTCTGCCTACGTTATGGAAGTCGGCATAATGCGCCTCAACGAGTTATGCGGCAGCTGTGAGCTGCCCGGAGACTGCACCGGCATGCTCAACGTCGCGTTGCTGGATTCGGTCATCGAAGGGGGGTTGAGGAGCCTGTCGCAATGCTCGCATGCGCATCGGTTCGATAAATTCCTCCAACGGTGCGGCATTTCCGACCGGCGGCTGGCCGGCGAGCTGGGCTCGCACTGCCACGCCGTGCGCCGCCTTTCGGCCAGAACTTTCCTCAGGGATGATGCGCATGAAACACTCCGGAGACTCAAAAACAGAGGCGTCCGCGTGGGCGTGCTGACCAACGGCACGCCCGGGGTTAAACGGAACATCATCGAGCTGCTGGGGCTGAGGGATGTCCTGGACTATATGGTTTTGGCGGAGGCCGAAGGGTATGTCAAGCCGAATCGCAGGATTTTTTCCCGTTGCATTGAACTTGCAGGCGCAGAGCCCGCGGAGACGCTTTTCGTCGGCGACAGTTTCTTCACCGACCTCCTGGGAGCCAAACGCGCCGGTGCAAAGGCAATGCTGCTGTGCCAACGGAAAGTCAAAATACCCACCCGGATACCGCCGCCTGATTTTGCTTTGAAGAACCTGAAAGACATACTGAAGATCGTAACTTGACACATAAGATATTTGTGCTATAATTACGGACGAGGCCGGCACTCGCTCATCTGCCTTGCGCAGGATGTTGCGGTAAAGCCTTTCTTGGAAGGGTGATACGGGATCCTGTCAAAATGCCGTCATAAGGATCCATTTTTTCAAGGCAAAGCTTGAAAAAATCAGTACACTTTAAAAAAAAGACTTACGGAAAACACATTTGATTTTCCATACATCGGGAATTTTGTGCCGATGTGTGAAACTTAAGCGACTGCTTTACCATTTGTTATACAGACCGATTCGGATGCGAGTGGAGGAGGCTGCGATGAACGTTATTGGCCGAGGACGGCGCGGGGCGGTGCTGATAGAGAGTTTGGTGGCAGTGGCTTTACTGGCAGTTGTGATGGGCTGGCTGGTGCGTTTTTCGGCTGCAGGCATGGATGAATCAGCGCTGGCTCAACGGCGCACCGTGGCGGCGCTTCTGGCCCAGGAGAAGGCCGAAGAAATCGTGCGTGCGCGCGGGGATACGGACGAATGGCTTCGGCGCGCCGAAGAGCGTTACCCTGCCGATGAGGGCGGCACGCATCGTTTGTTTGCCGCGGACCAATGGGAGGCGTTCCGGTGGGACTGGGAGTTTTCGCCGTTCGGAGAGCATCCTGGTCTGGACAAAGTGACCGTCCGCGTCTTCGAGCACGCGCCACGCGGTCGTGAGGACAGGTTGCTTTTCGAACTGTCGATGATGCTGTTTTCCCCCGCCGCAGCACGGGGAGGAGGGATGCATGAGCCTCTTTAGCCGCGGGAAAGGGGGGGTGACTCTCATCGAGATGCTCGTGGGCATCGGAGTTCTGGTTGTTTTTATGGCTGGAATGTACAGTGTGATGAGTACCACCCCGCGTGTTGCACGCCGGCAACAACAGAGAGCTCTTGCCGGCCGCCGTGCATGGCGCACTCTCCGGCAGTTAAGCCGTGAGCTCCGCGCAATACCCCCCGGAGGGGAGAGAGGGGGTCCTCTGACAGGAGCCCGATCGTTTCTGCAGGTCACCGACTTTTTTGACGTTCCGGCCGAAGATATCCGGCATGCTTTTCCTGACGGTTTCCCCGCCGACTCCATCCGTTTTGCAACCACGGCCCGTGGAAATTCTCTGCAGGGGGGACAGCACGCGATCGTAGTGGAGTACAAACTCCGCCACGATGAAGGGGGGAGCTCGGGCGGTATTTATCGCCGGTTTTCGGAAATCGGAGAAGACCCCGACGAGGGGGCATGGGAGCTTTTCAACATCCAGGCGCTCGCAATGGAGTTTCGCTACCTGGACGGGGACGGAGAATGGCGGGAGGGTTGGGGAGAAGACTTTTTACCGCGTGCCGTGAAAGCAAGGGTTTGGATGCGCACGTCTCTGCCGGGTGAAGATCCCGGAGTGGGAGAGTTCCGTACGGTCATAAATCTTCCGGGCGAGAAGGAGGTGATATTTTGAGCGGGAGAGCCAGACGGGCGCAGAACGGTCGTTCCGGCCAGGCGATGGTCATGGCGTTGCTGGCGATCGCATTTCTAACGGTCGTGATCGGTTCGGCGACCGTTATGCTGCGGGCGCATTCTCGGATGATCCGGCATGAGCATAACAGCCTGGTGTCGCATTACATGGCGCGTTCTGGCCTTGAAACGGCAATGATGCTGCTGGGGCGGGACGATCCGTCATCTGTCACCCTGGCCGATGCCTGGAGTGTGGCGGGGGATATTCTGGAACAGGAACTGCAGACCGGCACCTTCGGGCTTGGCTCTCCCCCCGGCACGGAGGGCGAACCGGAGCCGGGCATAGTGGATGAGGAGCGCAAGCTCAACGTCAATGTTGTTTCTCCGGCCATGTTGGGTGCGCTGATGCCGGGGCTCGATGAGGAGACCCTCGGGCGGATCGTGTCCAGGCGCGATGAGCGCCCATTTGCCACTGTCAGGGAGTTTGTGGAGTTTGCCGGTCCGGGCGTAGTGCCGGCGGAAGAGATGGGTGAGGTCCGGCCCGATGGGCTTTTGACGGTGCACGGGAGGGGCCGGATCAATGTCAACACGGCCCCGGCCGCGGTCCTGGAGAGTGTGGAGGGCATCTCGCGCGAGGATGCGCAACTGATGGTGGAGCGCCGCGCTGGAGCGGAAGGAGCGGGCGGTCTGGAAGTTCTGAGGGATCTGTTGGAGGTTGACGGGGAGGCGTGGGCACGGATAGAGGAGTGGGTCGGGGAGAGGTCATCGTATTTTACGGTCCGGAGCTGGGGCGCCAGCGCATCACGCCCTGTTGCGTATGAGAAGTTGCAGGTGGTTTTGCGCAGGACGGATGAGGGGCTTGCTGTGATCGATTGGCGGGAAGGCGGGTTATAGGCTTTTAATGCCGGCACTCACCAACACTTTGTTCGTGCTACGAAAGAGGGTGAATATTTATGCCGTGCTGCGCCGAACGGCGGTAAATTCCAGAGGGTAAGTCATTGGGTATTTTTTATCCTGGCCGAAGACGCGTTCACAGGCTACTTTAGAAGCGGGAAAGGTTATTATATGAATACCGATAGCGAAGGAAAGCAGGACGGCCGCAGTGACCGGGCAGAGCGCAGGAGGGTGGCGGAGAACGGATTACAGGAAATTCTGAGTCACGCTCAGGGTGAGATCCGGACAAACCTCCTCGATGCCATAGAGAAGGAGCAGCAGACGGGCCAGAAGCTCATCGATATTTTGCGTCAGGATGTTGACCGCGACATGTTCAAGAGCATCTGGAAGTTTCTTAACAGGCCGATCGTGGGGAAAAACGAGGAGCAAGGCGGAAAAAAGGTCAAAGACCAGCTTTTTGAAGGTGGGTGGATTGCCCCGGATGAACTCGAGGCGGCCGAGCGGACGGGTGAGGCTTATGATGCAAAGATCGGGCATCATCTGATAAGCCGCGGTCACATCAGCGAGGCGCAGCTCCAGGACGCCCTTGCTCAACAGGACCGTACCGGTCAGTCGTTCTGGAGGGTACTGGTTAATCAGGGGCTGGTATCGCCGAAGCAGATCGCCGACGCGCGCAAGTACGGTGAGAAGCCGCAGGTATCGGCTCTTGGCACGGAGGCGCTGAAGAAAATATGCCTTCGCACGGGGATGGTGACGGAGGAGGATTGGGAGGCGGCACTGAAGCAGTCGGGGCGGAGCGGGCGGCACATTCTGCAGGTCCTGGTCGATTCCGAAGTTGCGGGCAAAGAGGAGCTGGGCAAAGCCATCTCCGCACAGCTCGGCATCGAGTGGGTGGCTTTGGCGGATGCCGGCATTGATCCCGAAGCCCTGAAGTTATTGCCCGAGCACCTTGCGCGCGCGAGCCGTATGATTCCCATTTCCAGGACCGACGATACGGTGCGGGTGGCCATGGCCAATCCGCAGGACGCGGCCGACAGGGAATCATTTCACATTCTGGTTGACATGGATATGGAGCCGGTGCTGGCGTTTGAACAGGACATCCTCGATGCGATCGAACGGCACTATCGTCCGGTCGGCACGGCGAAACCGGAGGGGGGCGAGGATGAAGGCGGGGCACTGGGGCGGCTTAAAAGCCGGCTCGGCCGGGCAACCAGAAAAGAGCAGGAAGTCGTCTCACTGGCCGAAAACGCGGGTGTGATCAGCATGGTGGCTTCGATTATCGAGGGGGCCGTCAATTCGCGTGCAACGGACATTCACCTGGAGCCGCAGGCGGAATCGTTGCGCGTGCGCTACCGGATGGATGGACTTTTATATGACATCATGAATCTGCCCGGATATCTGAGCGAAGAGGTTATCTCGCGGGTCAAAGTGCTGGCCGATCTCGACATCGCCGAACGGCGCCGCCCGCAGGACGGTCACTTTACTATCGAGGTACACGAGGGGGAAAGGGAATACGATATCCGTGTCTCAACGCTCCCGACCGTGCTGGGCGAGAAGATGGCGTTGCGGCTGCTGAATCCGGAGGATCTTTTTCGCGGCCTGCGCGAGCTGGGACTCGATCCCGAACAGCTCGCCGGCGTTGAGCGGGCCATTGACGAACCATACGGCATGATAATGTCGACAGGGCCGATCGGCTCGGGCAAGACAACGACACTTTACGCCCTCCTCAGTGAGGTGGATATACTGACGCAGAACGTGGTGACTATAGAAGATCCGGTCGAGTACCAGCTTCCGGGCATAAATCAGGTCCAGGTGGACCGCCGGATCGAACGAACTTTCGCCGGTATGCTCCGCTCGGTGGTGCGTCAGGATGCCAACGTGATGATGGTTGGCGAAGTGCGCGACGCCGAGACGGCCAACGTGGCCGTGGAAGCCGCCGGGACCGGCCACCTGCTCCTCTGCACCATGCATACCAACGACACGGCCGGGGCCATCACTAGGCTCGGCAACCTCGGTGTGCCTTCCTTTCTCGTGGCGAACTCGGTAACCACCATCATCGCCCAGCGCCTGGTGCGGCGCATCTGCCAGAGTTGCAGGGAAGAGTATGATCCCGAAGAAGCCATTCTGAACGCGGTGGGGCTCAGCGGGGATGAGGCGGGCAGGATCACCTTCTATAGGGGCGGCGGATGCGATGAATGTTTCCAGACGGGTTATCGCGGCCGGACCGGCATATTCGAGGTGCTTCAGCTCAGCCCCGCCATCCGTCAGATTGTGCTCGCAGGCGCCGACCGGACCGCCGTTGTCGCCCGGGCCAGGGAGGAAGGGATGACAACCCTTCGGGAGGCCGGGATTAAGAAAATAGAACAGGGTGTTACAACTCTTGAAGAAGTGGCGCGTGTGAGACGGACAGCCTCGGGGCACACAAGGGCAGAGGATAACATTAGAGCAGAGGGAGAAGACAATGCCTGAGAATGACAGGGACGAACCAAGGGGGAAAAGGGATGGCGCCACCGATGCGCTCAGGGAGCAATTGCAGGAGCGTATAGGGAATAAGCAACAAAACAAAACGACCGGCCGGGTCGGTAAAGGGGGGCAGCGACGGCCCGGGTCCGGCCGCGCAAAGGCCTCCGAGGGCAAAAAAAGCGGCATGCTGACGCGCCGCGTGCGGATCAAAGATATCACTGTTTTTTGCGACGAAGTGGCTCTCTTGCTCAATGCCGGCATGCCTCTTGTGCCCGCGATGCGGACCCTGGCGGGGCGCGCGAGTAATTCGGGTCTGGCCCGGATGGCCGATGATATGGCCGACAGGGTGGAGAGCGGCGCTTCATTTGCCGAAGCAGCCTCGGCTTACTCGCACGAATTCGGGGAACTTTTTATCGGTATTTTCCATGCGGGCGAACGCAGCGGCACGCTGGTTGATGCCCTGCAGCGGGTGGCCGATCAGGGCGGTAAAATCATGCAAACACGCCACAAGTTCGTCAATGCTCTGATCTATCCTTTTATTGTGATCGTCGTTGCCATCGGCGTCCTTAGTTTTGCGTTATCCTTTATGATGGCAGCTTTTGAAGAACTGATTGTCGAGATGGAGATGGCGGTTCCGTGGACAATGCAAACGGCACTCAGCCTGGGGGAGACATTCCGGACGGGCGGCTTCTGGCTCTCTGCCCTGTTGCTGGTCGCCGCCGTGATCGTTGTGTATTTCATTGCAATACAGTTCTCCGGCTTCCGCCTGTTGAGGGACCGGATACTTATACGCTTCCCGTTCGTGCAGCGTTTCGTCAAACAAAGCATTGTGGCCAATTTCAGCCGTATTTTCTCCACCATGTTGCATGCGGGAGTGCCGCTGTTCGATTCTCTTCAGGCAGCACGCGACACGACGAAAAACGAGGTTGTGCGTTTGGCCGTTGACCGCACGCAGAAAAACGTGCGGGAAGGCGGGCGGATTACGCCGCCGCTTGTGCACGAGAAAATATTCCCGCCCCTGGCCTATGACATGATCCATGTGGGGGAAGAAACCGGCGCTCTGGGGGACGTGTTCGAGCGTCTTGCCGACATCTACGAAAGGAAGGAAGCCAACGACCTGGAATTGCTCGGCCAGTTCGTTCAGCCGGCCATTGTCACCGTGCTGGCGCTTGTCGTCGGGTTCATCGTGATATCCCTGTTCCAGACCTATGCAGGTGTTATCGGCCAGATCTCGGCCGGATTATGAGGCTTTCCGGGGGTAGAAAGTGATTCAAACCGGGGGAGACCGCCAGGGCGGCGGAACGAATCACCGGCAATCCTCAAATATCGATCTTCTTCCGGATGGTGATCGTCAGGAGGAGGGCAAGTCCCTCTGCATCCCCTCGCGCCATATCAATCCGGAAGGTGTTTCCACTTCCGCTGCGGGTTGCATTGCCCGGCCGGCATGCTCCCGGGGTCGATGCTGATGCTTGCTTGCCTCCGGCCCGGGCCGTGCGCCGCCCTGCGGTGGCGTATCGCGCGGGGTTGTGCGCTCCCTGCTGTGGCATACCGGGTGGAACGTATCCCCGATCCTGACACCGAGCTCCACCCTGTAGCGGTTGTCCGGCTGAACTTTGAGGTAATGGTTGCCGGAATCCGGTTCGATGGGGACCAGCGATTTCCAGTTGACCTCGCCGCCCGCATCCAGGTTGATCAGCGACAGGCACCAGGCTATCTCACCGGTATTGTTTTTCCTGTAATACTCGCTCCGCGGCCCGCTCAGGTCCCAGTAAACAAAAAGTGAGGAGGGACTCCTGGGGATCAGAGCGACGTAGTCCAGGCCGTAGCCGGAGGGCATTTTTTTTTCGTCTTTACGCATTCTTTCACCTCGAATCATTAAAAAGCGGCATGTTTTTGGGAACCGCCACGACACCACCGTCACTGATGGTGAAATAATGCGCGTCACGGTCCCTTTCCAGACCAATCCGGTTCCCGTCCGGTATCGTATTATTTTTATCGATGATCGCCCTGCGTATTTCCACGTTCCTCCCGATCTTAACCCCTGGCATGATAACCGATTGCTCTACTATCGAGCCGGAACCGATATGGACGCCGGAGCCAATAACCGATCTGGAAACCATGGCATCTCGTATTACCACGCCGTTACTCACAAGGCTGTTGCAAATGCGGGTGGGTAAACCTGCGGCAAAATCGTCCTGATTGCATAAGATATTCAGTGGCGGGGCGGACGACATATACGAACGAAAAGGCCAGGTTTCCTCATAAAGGGCCAACGGTTCGGTCAGCGGGCATTCCGGCCGGCCGGTGGCGACTTCGATGTTCGCCTGCAAATACGCATCAAGCGTCCCGATATCCTTCCAGTACGGCAGCCGTCCTTTCTCGGCCTTTGAGAACCGGAAAGCCATGATCCTGTCGCCGGCGTCTATCATGGCAGGAATCACATCCCGCCCAAAATCATGCGTTGTATGATGTTTTGAATCTTCGATCACCCGACGCACCAGCGCATCGGTGTTAAAAACGTAAACTCCCATCGAGCACAGGGCGAACTCGCCCGCTTCCGGCGGGAAGGCGCCTGGCAATTCAATGGTGGCCGGTTGCTGCGGTTTCTCTTCGAATTTCTCAATCTTCCCCTGCGCATCGGTGGTGACAGTTCCCAGGTGGGCTGCGTGTCCGGCTGGCATCGGCCGGCACGCCACAGTCAAACAGGCTTCATTGCCGATATGGTGCGCGATCAGACGGGAATAGTCCATGCCATAGACGTGGTCGCCGCTGAGGATCAGCACGTAGCGGGGTTTTTCATGCTGGAGGGTATAAATGTTCTGATATATGGCATCGGCGGTTCCCTGGTACCATGTGGATGCCAGACGCAGCTGGGGAGGATTCACTTCAATATATTCACCGAGTTCGGGGTTGAAAATATCCCAACCCAGGCGGATATGGCGGCTCAGCGAGTCGCTCTTATATTGCGTCAGCACATGCACCCTGCGCAGGCCGCTGTTGAGGCAGTTGCTGAGCGAGAAATCTATCAACCTCAAATTACCGGCGAACGGTACGGCGGGTTTTGCCCGGTCGCGTGTGAGTGGGTAGAGCCTCTCCCCCTCCCCACCGGCAAGGACCATCACAACGGTATTGTCGACAGCAGCAGATAAGTTTTTCATAAAGCTTAACAGCAGAGCTTTCGTAGATGTTCGGTGAACCAACTGCCTGCCGCCGCAGCGATTTCAGGCCCTCTTTTCTGCATTGCGCCGCGCGGTCAGCGTCCGCTCGATGGATTGTTTCAGTGCTGAAAGGTCTCCCGACTTGACAATGTAGTCGTCGGCGGCCCAGGCCAGAAAATTGTCACGGTACTGGCTGTAGCCCGTATTGATGATGACGGGGATGTTTTTGCCGGCGCCGTTGATTCTGGACATAGCTTCCAGTCCATCCATTTTTTCGGGCAGATTGATATCCATAATCACCAGGTCGGGCTCGCAGTCCAGCGCTATACGGACCGCCGCCTTGCCGTCGTGCGCCTCAATCACTTCATAGCCTTCGGCCTCAAGCTCACTCCGGTAGAGGAGGCAGACGTTTTCTTCGTCTTCAACAAGCAGGATGCGGGCCATAAATATTATAACCTCCTTTCCCGGTTGCTGCGCTTCCCCCGGGGCGTATGTTTGTTCCCCGGCGGTCAAAAAACTTCTTTTCTCTCAACACCGAACAACACCCCATGCGTGTCGGCCATCAAGCGTCTTTACATTCAGTATACAGCATAACCGGGGAAATTACCACCCTTGATTCGCGATTCCACACCATTATGCCTGTCCGGAGGATGTCCTTTTCTTAGACGGGCCGCATTCGCGGAACAGCAGGTGAAAATCGGTGCCCTGACCCGGTGTGCTATCCACGGAAATGTCACCTCCGTGTTCGATCATGATTTTTCGGCAGATGGCCAGCCCCAGACCGCTGCCGCCCTTTTTCGTGGTGAAAAAGGGGGCGAAAAGGGCTTTGAGCGTCTTTTCATCCATCCCCTGCCCGGAGTCACAGACCGATATCACGACCCCGTCGTCGGTCCGGGAGGTCCCGATAAGCAGGAATTTATTCCGGCTGTTCTCCAGGGCGTCGAAGGCGTTATGGATCAGGTTGATAATCACCTGTTTTACCTGGAACTTGTCGGCATGCAACTCCGGCAGGTTTCCATCCAGGTCCAGGCGCAATGTTATCGACCGTTTCTCCAGGGCCTCGGCGTATTCACTCGCTATATCCTTTAGCAGATCGTTAATTTGGTGATTTTTCTTGTGGATTGTTATCGGCCGGCTGAAATCCAGTGCATCGTTGAGAACATTTTCCAGCCTGAGGGCTTCCCTGTAGATTATTGCCGCGTTGCGCCGGACGATATCCGGTTTCTCGCTGTTTCGCTCTATGGATTTTGCAAAGCCGCCCACCGTTGTCAGCGGGTTGCGGATCTCATGCGCCAGGTGGGCCGCCATCCGGCCCACACTGGCCAGTCGTTCGGCCTCTACCAACCGATCCTGTGTCTGTTCCAGCTCTTGCATCTTATTGCGGAGCCGGCGGTATGCAAGCGCATTTTCGATCGCCAGCGATGCCTGCGCCGCGAACTCTTCCAGCAGCTGCACCTGTTCCCGGCGTATGGGATCCCCCGAAAACCGGTTGTCGGCCACCAGCGCGCCGATCGCTTTTCCCTTTGCCACCAGGGGGGAGACGACAAACTCCCGCAACCCAAGCAATTCCTTAAGCTCTGTCTCCTTGCAGGCCGCGCTATCGTCTTCCATGACCAGAACCGTCTCCATATTCCGGACCGACCGGGCCAGTATGCTCGATTCGTTGTCAAGGCGCACGCTATAGGAACGAATTATCTCCGACAACTCCCTGTCGCTATCGGCGAGTTCGCCCCTTTCGAGGAGTTCCTCCAGGCCCCCGACATTCCGGGATACTTCCTCCCATATACGGTTGGCTTCCTGAGCCGACATGGGGCCGACAGCCATGCTTCCTTCGAGCCGGGCGGTCTCGTCGTCGAGCAGCAGGAGGAAGGCGCGGTTGAATCCGAGTGCATGTCCTGCCGTCACACAGGTCAGCACAAGATGCTGGACTTTATGGGGGTCCAAAGAGCGTGTCAGGGCCCGGGCCAGGTCATTGACGATCCGCATCTGTTCCTTCCGACGCCGCTCTTCGGTAACATCCAGCGTCAGTACCAGATACTGTCTGCGTCCCAGCTCCAGCGGCGTGGCCAGTTGATGGAAACAGTGCCATTGTCCGTCGTCATCGGTTCTTTCGATTTCCGAGCTCTGCACTGTTTCGCTGCTTTTGACTTTCTCCAGTGCGCATTGATCACATCGTTGATTCGGGCAGCAGAAAACCTCATTGCAGGGCAGCCCTTTCAATCGGCCGTCCGGCCCGCCGAACCAATTTGCCAGGGTGGTGTTGGCCCACTGCAGCCGGTCCCGGGAGTCAAAAAGAGCTACGCCGGCTCCCATGGTATCCAGGACAAGGTTCAGGGTGTTTCTTTCACGGCGCAGCGCCTCTTCAGCTTCGCGCCTTTCGGTCACATCCAGCAGGCAGACCGTAAACCCTTCGTGGTGAAGGTCTGCACCGATGAACACGGGCAGGACGATCAATTGCAAAATGCGCGGTGATCCGTCCTTGTGCACAAAAACCCCCTCCCGCAGAAGGTGTCCTGTGGGGGGGGGGGCCGTGGTATATTCATCCAGTGAGAGCGCTTCGCCGGAGAAATCATCGAGTTCCAGATGTCCGACGACCTCCCGGGCCGGGTAACCCAGTATGCTCTGGCAGCTGCTGCTCCAGTACCGCACCCTTCTCTCCCGATCGAGGCCCACTATGCCGACCGGGCTGTCGCGGAGCAATCCGGCAAGGCGTTCGTAGAATTGCCCGAGTTCCGCCGGCGACTCAAATGCACCGCGTCCCCCGCGATCGGACTCGGGTTGTGGAGGTCTGTTGTTGCGCTGATCCATATTTTTGCCCCGCTCCGGGCCGCGCACGGTAATAAGACCGCGCAGTCTGCCGTTTTACTGCCGGTTGCTTTCAACGACGCCGGGTTTTTCGCGGAAAAAATCCAGGTACTCTCCGGCGCTCCTGTCCCATGACCAGTCCTCGTTCATGGCGTTCAGCATAATTTCCCTCCATCGCCCGGGCCGTTGCGAGTAAATATCCAGAGCCATGCGCAGGGCGTTCACGAGTTCCTCTGCGCTGTCGGGTTGGAAAACGAAACCGGTGGCGTTTTTCCCGTGCTCCCGGTGGCCCCTGACCGTATCGACAAGCCCGCCCGTGGCGGCCACCAGTGGTATGGTTGCGTATTTCATGCTGTAGAGCTGATTCAGACCGCAGGGTTCGAACCGGCTCGGCATAAGGAACATATCGGCCCCCGCTTCGATCAGGTGGGCGCATTGTTCATCAAAATCCAGTTTGACCGCGAATTTGTCCGGATACCTGCGGGTTGCTTCTCCGAGCAGCTCACGGTACCGTTGTTCCCCCTTGCCCAGGAGGACGATCTGCAGATTGCGATCCATGATCCGCTCTATCTCTTCCAGAACGAGGTCGTAGCCCTTTTGATGCACGAGCCGCCCTATCATGCCGATAAGGGGCGCATCCTGCCTGCGGGGCAGGTTGAATTGTTCCTGAAGCTCCTTTTTGCAGATGGCTTTTCCGGAGAGGTCCTGAGGCGAGAACTTTGCGGGGATCATGCCGTCCACCTCCGGATTCCAGAGCGAATAGTCGACTCCGTTGACGATCCCGCGGAGGTCTTTGTTCCGCTCACGGAATATCCCTTCCAGATTCATACCGAAGTCTTCCGTCTGGATTTCCTGCGCATATTGCTTGCTGACGGTCGTCAGGAGGTCCGCATTGACCAGACCCGCTTTCAGCAGCGAGAGGTTCCCGAAAAACTCCAGCTGCCGCCAGTTGAACAGTTCCCATGGCAGTCCTGTAAGGTTCATATCCTGGTGCCAGAAAAGGCCCTGAAATGCAACGTTATGTACGGTGAAAGCCGATATCGCGCCGGCGAAATCATCGGCATACATGTGCTTATGGTAGGTCGGGACAAGCCCCGCCTGCCAGTCGTGGGCGTGCAGGACATCGACCTGCAACCCGAGCTGCAGGCATGCAAGCATAGCTCCCCGGCAGAAGAAAATATACCGTTCACTGTTATCCGGATAATCCTCACCTGTTTTCGGGTCCACATACAATCCTGAGCGGTCGAAATAGTAGTCGTTCTCCAGAAAAAAGACCGGGACGCCGGATCCGGGCAAAAATCCTTTGACCAGGCGCGCTTTCTCTTCAGTGTCGCCCACCGGAACCGAAACCAGGTCGTTATCGGCGGGCTCCACGTCCAGTTTGGATTGTTCGGCATTCTCCCTGACTTCTCTGTGCAGGGGGGAGAAAACGGTTACCTTGTGCCCCGCTTTTTCGAAGGCGATCGGTAAAGCGCCCATAACATCGCCCAGTCCGCCGGTTTTTGAGAAAGGCGCCACTTCACTGCCGACCATCACGATATGCATTCCAGGCCTCTTTATCGGTGAGTTTTCTGGTCCGTTCAGAACGACGATGCTATATTATATACACTTGCCCCGGCGATAACAAATTTTTCCGGCAACGGCTCGCCCCGGATGCATCTCCTCATGGGCTTACGACATTTTCGGGCTTCCTGGCCAGGTAGGCCCTCAGATTGTTAACGGCCGTATCCATCAGGCGCCGGCGAGATTCTTTCGGCGCCCATGCGATATGCGGCGTTATAATGCAGTTTTTAACGTTCAGAAGCGGGTTATCGGCTTTGGGCGGTTCCTCTGCGAGCACGTCCATGGCGGCATATGCTATTTTCCCGTTTTCCAGAGCATCGGCCACGTCCTGCTCGACCAGCAGCGCACCCCGGGAGGTGTTGATAAGAATAACACCGTCTTTCATCCGGGCAATCGCCCCCTGATCGATCATTCCGGCCGTGCTGTCGAACAGCGGACAGTGCAGGCTGATCACATCGGAGCCGGTCAGCAATTCCTCCAGCGAAACAAACTGCATCTGTTCGCTCTCAAGCTCCCGGTCCGGATGGGGGGTACATGCAAGCACCCGCATGCCCATGGCCCTGGCGATCTCAGCGGTCGCCCGGCCGATGCGGCCGTAGCCGATAATGCCGATTGTCTTGCCTGCCAGTTCAATCAGTGGATAATTCCAAAAACAAAAATCGCGATTTTTCGTCCAGGCGCTCCGGTGCACCGCTTCGTTGTGTTCACCCACATGGTGGCAAATCTCCAGCAGCAGAGCAAAAACCAACTGCGCGACCGATCTGGTGCTGTAGGCCGGGATGTTGGTCACCGTTATCCCGCGGGCCGCGGCCGCCTCGATATCCACCACGTTGTACCCCGTGGCCAGAACCCCGACAAATTCCGTCGATTGCAGCTCTTCCAGCGTTTCTCTGGCCAGAGGCGTCTTATTGGTATAGACGATTTCAGCTCCGCCCGCCCGGTCGATGATTTGATCTTCGGAGGTTCGATCATGGACCGTCAGGTCGCCAAGTTCCTCCAGTCCTTCCCAGCTCAAGTCGCCGGGGTTAACTGTATAGCCGTCTAAAACGACAATTTTCATATCCAGGTTCCTCCATGTGATTATTTACGACCGCAGCGCTACTCCTCCTTCCTCAAAAGCGGAGGATGGCGCCTCGCCTTTCGCTACAGCAACGGCCAGTTGCATTATGTCCATGAGCCTCTTCCCGGATTTAACGATCAGGAATACTATGCGATGTTCTGAGATTTGTCAATCAACGCCGGAGTCATTGACTTTTGCAGCAGATAGGGTATACTGAGAATGAGAGGGAAACGCATGACCCGCATGCAAGAATGGCATCGCGGCTGCGAATATGATGGTTTAAACGACAGCTATTACAGGAGATAACAATGCTGATCGGCGTAATGTCGGACACGCATGATAACCTGCCTTTGACCGCGAAAGCGCTCGATATTTTCTCAGAACGCGGCGTGGGAATGTTGATCCACAGCGGAGAT
This sequence comes from Candidatus Brocadiaceae bacterium, assembly GCA_003551565.1. Taxonomy (GTDB): domain Bacteria; phylum Planctomycetota; class Brocadiia; order SM23-32; family SM23-32; genus PUMZ01. The sequence continues at coordinate 17,989 of PUMZ01000200.1, forward strand.
TTTGTGGCCCCTTTCACCTTAAAATTAATTCTGGCATCCGGTCTCCCCCTGCAGGGTGTTTACGGCAATAACGACGGTGAGAAAGAAGGGTTGGCCGGGCTTGCCGACACTCTTTGCGGGGGCTCCAAACGGATCGAAGTGCATGGCCGGGTTATAGTCATAGCGCATGACCCCCAAAAATTGTATGCGGAACTGTCCGAAAACGATGATATCGGCATCTGCGGTCATACGCACGATCCGCAGCTCGATCCCGGTCCGCCATTCGTCCTCAATCCCGGAGAAGTGGGTGGGTGGCTCACCGGACGTTGTACGGCCGCTGTGCTCGATACGGAGCAAATAAGCGCCGAGCTGATAGAACTTGGATGCCAGAGGCAACCTGCGCGCTGAGCCGGTTTGTCCGCTTGCTTCACGCGTTCCCGGTGGTGCAGATGTGACAGAAAGCAAACGCCGCCTGCCTTCGGCAGGCGTATATCGTGGGACGGCTCCAGGTTCCCCGGCAGCTTTCAAAGCTGCAAAATCCATATCAACGGATCGACAGGTGCGGAATGCTCCGCCAGTCCAGGCCGAGCAGTTCCGCCGCGTGCCGGTCAACGGCCAGAGGGTCCCGGCCGCCCAGGAGCTTGCGCACGGGGGGATCGCATTCTGCTCCGCCGAGGTGGAATTCGGCCAGTCCGACCGAGGCATCCAGCACCGTCAGGTCCGGCGTTACGTAGCGGTTCAACTCAACGATGGATTCATGCATCCGTGTGTGGAAAAAAGATTTTTTCCAATGGCCGCCGCACTGGTAATGCTCGGGCGGAGCAAACCCCATCATGTTTTTCATGGTCCCGGTAACCCCGGCAATGCTGTGCACCTTCAGAACCGGCACGGAGATAACATAGCTATCCAGGGCGACCGAAGGCAGATGCATCCGGGGCAGTATCTCGCAGTCCCCGCGCTCGAGCACAACTGTTCCGGATTGGTTAAGATCGACAAGCGGAACGTGCAGGCGTTCTGAGAGATCGCGGTAGCCGAGGCGTTCGAAAACGGCCGGCGTCTCGAGATCGGGCGTGCCGCAACCTTCCGCAATCAACACCCTCGCTCGGGAGCACCGGCGGATATGCTTCACGATCGCCTCACAGCACCCGACCGGGGTTGTCACCGGATGCGGGCTTGCGTTGACCAGGTTCGGCTTGATAAGTATCTGCCGCTGCCGGGCCAGTTCCGCACCGGCCCGAAGCAGTCTCAGAAGTCCGGGAACCGATTCTTCATAAGATGTAAAATCTAAGAGCTTTGTCAGGTTTTCATTGCCTTTTCTGTTCATGGTATCCGTATTGTACACTATCACATGCTTCCGGTGCCAGCCGGAATCGATCCCTTCCTCAGGTATCCCGTGCTCCCGTGGTCATTTCACCAGCAGTTCAGCATTTTTGCAAAGGATTTTCTCCAGCGTTCCAGCCGGCAACCCCAGTTCCGACAGGAAGCCGTACAGCCTGCCGTCGAAGCAATCCCGGGCAAACAACAATCTTTCCTGGAATTGCGTAATAAATGAAAGCGCGAACTCCGGATCGCGTTGCAGCGCACCGAGACCGGAGCCCGCCGAGAGGTCACAGTACAGGTTGGGATAATTGCGCAGTAGCTGCGGCAGTCTCCCCCCCGGCTCGACTTTCCCTTCGGGATAGGGCTCCCTGCCATACTGATTATCGCCGGAAATATGTGCCCAGAAGCCCGGAGCATGGCCGAGAAAAATCGTCTCAGGACATTCCTTCAAAGCCCGTTCGAGAGCTTCAATACCGCCGCCGTACCAGTAATTGGGACGAGGATATGCAGAACTTCTCTCAAATTCATAATCCAGGTGTATTGTTACCGGCAAGTTCTGTTCTCCGCAGTAACGATACATCCTCACAGCATCCCGGTTGTCGCACATCATGCGCAGTTTCAGTTCGCCGCATGCCCGGACTCCGTAGATTTCAACTGCCGCCTTCAACTTGTCCAGACCGTCCGGGCGACGTGGGTCGGGGGAGTAACCGAGTATGAAGCGTTCGGGGGCCTGGCCGTGGTATGCGAGGCAGCGCGAGAATGGAATGGGGCCGTCGCCTCGTACGGACAGGCATGAAGGGAAGATCGACGTGTTATCGTGATCGTATTCGTCCTCCGGACATTCCCAGCTCAAAAGCCACGTTTTTTCTATCCTATGTTCGTCCATATTTTCGACAAAATCGGAAAAATTGTGGCCGTGCCAGTCGGGATGGTTATGGGCATCGATAATTTTCATTCTTACGTCTCCTGCTGTTATCTACGACAAAATGATATGGATACAGCGGCCGGGGGGCGGACTCTTTCCTGCCCCTGGGTTTCAACCGGTTGCCGGTTTTTCCGATGCTTCGTCCATCTCCATTTCTTTTTATCACAAGAGACAATCTGCGTTTTCAGCCACTTTCCGGTAAGCGGCGGCATAACGCTCAATATCGGCCGGCCGGTCGTTTTTGAACCAGGGCACCCCGAAAGCTATTTCTTCGATGCGCTCCGAATTATCAAGCGTTCCCCTGCCCTGACGCACATCACGCTGACCGAAGGCGACGGAGGTCGGTTTGTCCTGGCCGAAGATGTCTGCTTCATGGAATACCGGGTGGGTATGCAGAGGGAAGTTCGCTCCGGGATTGCATGCGCCTGCGCCTTCGGCCCGGACGGCCTCGCAGAATTTTGCGCAGGACAAACCGCCCAGCCCCTCTCTCCGGTAGAGGCCGCGTGGATAATACCAGCAACCCATGGTGTTGCCGGAGCTTTCGGGCGGACGGTGTGCTTTAATTCCCGGCGCCCCCTCCAATAAATCCCAAAAACGGTTCATTGCGCGCTGGATCCCGGCTATGCGCTCGGGATAATATTTGAGCTGTTCACGCCCCAATGCGGAGCATAGTTGGTTCATGCGATGTTTATGTCCGCCAATCGGGACGCCTGCAAACTTGGCAAGTTTGCCGCCGATAGCCCGTTGTGCTTTCGCATAGCGACTGGCGCCGCCAGTGCGTTCGTAGTGGCCGTACGCCACAGCCCGTTCATAAAGATTTTCATCATCGGTCAGGAGCATGCCCGCTTCCCCGATGGCAAAGCCTTTTCCGGACATCATACTCATTGCAGCAATATCGCCGATCGAACCGCAATGCCGGCCTTTATAGAGGCTTCCGTGAGCGTGCGATACATCTTCGATGACCTTTACGCCGTACTTTTGCGCAATTCCGGTGATACGATCCATATCGCAGGGATACCCCGAATAGTGAACAACCACGATAGCCTTTGTTCTATCCCCGATCCGATGCTCAATATCTTCCGGTTCGATGCACAGGGTCTCCGGGTTTATGTCGGCGAAGTTCACTGTGGCCCCGAGTGACAGTGCCGGCGCGGCGCTCGCCCAGTAGGTCATGGACGGACAGACAATCTCATCGCCCGCCCCCACGCCGCAGGCCCAAAAAGCGCCGAGTAAAGCCGCCGTGCCATTGCAATAGCCAAGCGCATATTGTACCCCTGTCCAGTCGGCGTATTCGCGCTCGAATTTCTGCGTGATATCGATCCCGGACGGTCTGCTGCCCCCACGCAGCACTTCCAGCACGGCCCGTACGTCGTCTTCCGTTATGATCGGCCAATTGAACAGTTCTGCTTTCTCGCTTCCGACAGTTTTCTGTCCGCCCATAATTGCCAGCGAAGGATCGGAACCACACATGCGCATGAACCTCCCCACATTCGAGTATTGGCAGTGTCCTTGCCAGGTATTGATCGGCTTTGTGGTATGCCATTCAGGCATTTGCGTCTTTAAGGCAATCCGACGCCAAAGACACAAAATCCTTGAGAAGAGCCTCCCCGCATTGACCTGGCGTAGCCCTTATCCGGCTCTTGACCTTCCGGATTCAATCTCCATGCGTGTCTTCAATCTTTCGCATGATGCGGTTCACCGCTATCAGGTAAGCCCGTGCGCTGGCCTCCACAATATCGGTGCTTGTCGCCCGGCCCCTTTCGGAGTTATCTCCGGACTCCACCCGGACGGTCACCTCGCCCATGGCGTCTTTCCCCCCGGTAACTGCCCTTATGGTGTAGTCCGAGAGGGCGCATTCCAGGCCGGTAATCCTGTCCATAGTCCTGTAAATGGCATCGATGGGGCCATCGCCGGTTGCGGCGTCGGTTATCCTCTCTCCCCGCAGGTTGAGCTCAACGGTCGCCGTCGGCACTGCGCCGGTGCCGCTGGAAATATGGTAATTCAGCAGTTCAACCACCGGCCGGCCGCCGTCGCCGGTCTCGAGTTCCTCCCGCACAATCGCTTCGATGTCCTCATCGAAAATTTGTTTTTTTTTGTCACAAAGGTTCTTAAACTCTTCAAAGACATGTTCAAACCGTCGGTCGTCGAGTTCCATGCCCAATTCTTCCATTCTTTTTTTGAAGGCGTGCCGTCCGCTGTGCTTTCCGAGCACGAGGCGACTCTTCTCCGCCCCCACATCTTCCGGCGCCATGATCTCGTAGGTGCTGCGTTCCTTGATCATGCCGTCCTGATGGATGCCGGCCTCGTGGGCGAAGGCGTTTTCACCGACCACTGCTTTGTTGCGTTGCACCATCATCCCGGTCACATTGCTGACCAGCCGGCTCGCATGCATGATTTGCTTCGCACGAACGTTGGTATCGGCGTTGAAAATATCGCGCCGTGTCCGCAACGCCATCACCACTTCTTCCAGCGAACAGTTCCCCGCCCGTTCTCCAATGCCGTTCACTGTGCATTCCACCTGCCGTGCGCCGTTGCGGACCGCTTCAAGGGAATTGGCGACGGCCAGGCCGAGGTCGTTGTGGCAGTGCACGCTGATAACGGCATCATTGATATTTTTTACGTTCTGCATGAGCTCGCTGATAAGCCTGCCAAAATGCCACGGTATGGCATACCCCACGGTGTCGGGTATGTTAACAGTCGTTGCGCCCGCCTCAATGACGGCCTGAACAACGTCACTCAAAAAATCCGGTTCGGTGCGGCTGGCATCTTCGGGGCTGAACTCCACGTCCCGGCAGCAGCCCTTTGCCTCCGTTACGCCCTGTTGGGCCAGTTTCAGTATTTCGCTGCGCGCTTTCTTCAGTTTGTGGCGGCGGTGGACTTCGCTGGTGGCCAGGAAAACGTGAATGCGGGGACGGGCGGCAGGCTCCAGAGCCGCCGCAGCCCTCTCAATATCGTTCGTAACGCATCTGGCCAGGGCCGCGACAGTCACATCCCCGACGGCGCCTGCCACCTCCCGTACACCGTCGAAATCGCCCTTCGATGCAATGGGGAAGCCTGCTTCCATGGCATCGACTCCGAGACGCTCCAGCTGACGCGCCACGTGGATTTTCTCATCAATCGTCATCGAACATCCCGGCGCCTGCTCGCCGTCCCGGAGAGTGGTATCGAATATTTTCACCTTATTGCTACCGTCACTCATTTTACGCTCCCTTTCTGCCCCTGTCCTGGTGTTAAATTAACGATCAAGCTCCCACCGGCGCTCTGTCGTCCGAGCGCCTGCGAGCACCATGCTGAAAATATAAACGGTCGCCCTGACAGCTATTTTAGATGCCTGCAATAGTTATGTCAACTCATTCCATAAACTCCACGCGTTCTCGCCAGACCCGGACAAACCGGAATCCGGAATGTTGAATCAGGGATCAAAACTAACTCCCGGCGTCCATTGTTTTATACTGCTAACCAATGCGCTTTGATAACACCTCACAGTTCATATTAGCATCTGTGCGGCATTGCTTGAGTTCGATATCCGACAATATATACTGACCGACTGTATTTTTATGGGCTGTAGCGCTCACTCTGGCGGCACGACAATGAAATCGCACATGGAAATGGGTTTCAAACATAACCCCATGGTTTTTAGAAGCCGTTTTTTCCCGGACATGGCAGCATGCCACCTGGCCGACACATCTGCAATAGCCGCCGAGCTGGCGATGTAAGGTCTACCAAAATAATATCTAAAGGGCATAATGGCAAGGTGGTGCAAATACCTAATTGTGTTTTTTCCATTAAAAGAGTATGCAATGCGATCTCTGTCATGGCGACGGGCGGCCATTTTATCGTAACATTTTGTAAGATGGCAGGTCCTCTGATGGGGGAGGGACGAGCGAACGCAGAATGTGAAGGGGTGCTATTTTTCTATAGAGTGATATGAAGCTAAAGCAACTGGAACTTATAGGTTTTAAGTCGTTTGCAGAAAAAGTTTCGTTCGAGCTCGACGGGGCTTTCACGGGGCTGGTCGGTCCCAACGGGTCGGGCAAAAGCAACGTCGTCGATGCTCTGAAATGGGTTTTAGGGGAACAGAGCGCCCGGAAGCTGCGCGGTAACGAGATGGCGGATATGATTTTTCACGGCAGCGACTCGCGGCGCGCACCGGCCAGCGCGGAGGTGAAGGTGACGCTGGACAATCAACAGGGCCTGCTGCCTGTGGAATATGAAGAAGTCTGTATTTCGCGGCGCTGTTTCCGTTCCGGAGAGAGCACATATTCATTGAACGGCAAGAACTGTCGTCTTAAAGAGATACGCAACCTGCTTCTGGATACGGGTGTCGGTGTGAGCGCCTACAGTATTATCGAGCAAGGCCAGGTGGATATGTTGTTGCAGGCCAGCTCCAAAGAGCGCAGGGCCGTGCTCGAAGAGGCGGCCGGCATCAGCCGCTACCTCGAGCAGAAGAAGGAAGCGGAACGAAAACTGCAACGGGTCCGGGGCAATCTGCAGCGTGTCACGGATATCATTGAAGAACTGGAAAGGCAGTTGCGGAGCGTGCGCAGGCAGGCCGCCAAGGCCCGAAGGTATAAGCGTCATAAGGACAGGTGGCTCCGCCTGAAACTTTCACTTGCGTTGTGGGAGAGAGCACAACTGCTGAAGCAAAAAACCCTGCTCGACAAAACCCTGACCGAAGCAATCGAATGTGCGACCGGGCTGGGTCGGAGAATGGAAGATCTCCGTGGCGAGATCACCCGCAAGCAATCCGCGCTGGAATGCAGCCGCCGGGAGCTGGCGGCCGTCGAGGAGAAAATTTCGCACCTCGACGCCCGCATATACAGCATTGGGAAAGAGAAAGAGTTCAATGTCAACCGTAAAACTGAGCTGCAGGACCGCATTCAAAAAATGGGGCAGAGGTATCGCCAGCTCCGTGACAACGCTTCTTCGGTCGGGGCCGAGCTCGGAAACGCGGAAAAGAACCTCCACCGGAGCGCAGAAGCTTTGGACAATACGAAAGCTCGCATCCATGAAGTAAAAGCCGACCTGGGCGATGCCGAAAAACAACACCGGCAAGCTTATGAACGGGTGGAGCAGGCGAAAAATGCCATGTTCACTCTGATGCAACAGCAGTCGGACGTGCAGAATCAGATCAACATGCTGCAATCCGAGATGAAAACCCTGGGCAACCGGCTGCGTCGCAACACTGAGCGTGAGCAGGCACTTCATGACAAGCGCCGTGCGTTGGAGTTGCAATCCCGGGGGGAAAGAAACCGGCTGGAGTCCGTTCAAAACAAACTCCACACCCTCCACCTGAAGGACGAAGACCTGGAGGACAAACTGTCAAAAGCGCGGCTCGAACTCGGCAGACTCACGTCCGATATGGGCGATGTCAAGGCCGAACTCCACGGCAAGGTCGAGCGCAAACAGGTGCTGGAAGACCTTCAGGAACGTGCTGACGGGGTGGGAAGCGGTGTAAAGCTGCTGATGGATGAAATCAAACGGGGATCCGGGCCGCTTTCGGGTTGTCCCGGCATGCTCGGAAACCTGATCAACGTCTCAACAAAGTACGCCCGTGCTGTGGAAGCGGCGCTGGGTTCCTACGTGCAGGCAGTCGTTCTACACACAGAAGATCAGGCAAGATACTCTCTTGAACTGTTGAAGAAAAACGGCAAGGGACGCGCTTATGTCATAGCGCTGGAAAAGCTCCAGCAAATAAAATCAGCTCCCGGGAAGCCGGGCAGCCAAGTTTCTCCGTCAACGGCCCTTGCTGATCTTGTTGACTGTTCCGAAAGCATAGAAAACGTCCTTGACTCACTGATTGGAAACTGTTATGTCATCGGGGATCTGTCGGAGACCGCAGTCGCGCCGTTCGTTTCCGGCCCGGCCGGAGCGGTGCGCCTGGTGACCAGGTCCGGCGATCTGTTCGATTCAAACGGCGTATGGGCGGCGGGAAATCCCGAATCGGGTGGATTTATCAGCCGCAGGAGCGAGCTGACGGAGCTTGCAGCAGATATTGAGGGCATAAGAAGGCGCCTGAGCGGCATCTCCGATGCGGCCGGCCGATGCTCGCAACGGGTCGAGCAGTTCCAATCATCCCGGCGGGCTCTCACGGCAGAAAAGGAGCAGTTGCAGAAAAAGGAACAAGATGCGGGTAATCGCATCTCCGTCCTGGACACTCAGAAAAAGCAGGTGGATGAAGAAATAAAAGTTCTGAAAGAAGACGCAGGCGCTCTGGAAACGGAGAGGGAGGAGGCGGAGGATAAGCTCGGAGCCAAAAACGACGAAGCGCGCGCTCTGGCAGTCGAAAAGAGGGCAAAAGAAGAAAGCCTCAGCGAGACGCAGGGATTGCAGGGACGCTTGCGGGACAGGTGCGATGCTCTCAGGGAGAGCCGAAATGCCCTGGAGAACAAGCGCAGCCGTCTGGAAGAACAGCATAAAGCCGCAGAAGCTCTTCTGGCACGATTAAATGACCAGCTGGAACAGAACGAGGACGAAATAGAACGCCTGGAGGAGGAACGGAGGAGTTGCAACTCGGAGATCGAAAAGACGGACCGTGCCATCGGGAAAGCCGCATCCGATTCGGCGGGCCTGAAGGCGGAACGCGATTCTCTGGAAGAGAAAACGTTGGACAAGCGCCGGGATATCGATCAGCTTACCGGGTCGTTGGAAGCCGCCCGCGGCAAGGCCGATGGGGTTGAAGGGAAGCTCAGATCGGCAGAAGAAAGGGTGCGGACAACGCAGATGGCGGAGAATGAAAACCGGTTAAAAATGGAGAACCTCCAGGAACGGATCGCGGAAGAATGCGGCATTAATCTGGCGGCTCTGGAGCTTGTTCCCGAACAATGGCGGGATACGCCGCTGTATACCGATGCGGAGATTGAAGAGTATTGCATTCTGCCCGAAGAAATGGCTCCTTCGCAAAAAACCGCCCGGTGGTATGTTGAAGAATGCAAACAGGAACTGCGGCGGAAGGCGGAGGATGATTCGGACGCACCCGCCCTGGTGAAACTGGAAGATGCCGTCCTGCTGCAGAGAGAGGTTTTTGCGATCATCCAGTCGCCCTGCACCGAGTGGGGGGAGCTAAAACAGGAGGCCCACGCTCTGAGGGGGAAACTTGAACGTATGGGGGGAGCAAATCTTGAGGCAATACGCGAACAGGATGAACTCGAGATAAGGTCGGAGTTTTTGACAAACCAGCGTGAAGATTTGGAGAAAGCCCGGCGGCACGAGCTGGAAATCATTCGGGAATTGAGCAAAAAAAGCCGAGACAGCTTTGTCAGCACGTTCGAGAGCGTACGGCAGAATTTCCAGATCATCATCAGGAAACTTTTTGGAGGGGGCAGCGGCGACCTCATACTCGAACAGGACACCGAGGATGTGCTCGAAGCGGGGATCGAGATATCGGTCCGGCCGCCCGGCAAAGAAACACGTTCCATATCGCTGCTCAGCGGGGGAGAAAAGGCACTTGCCGCCGTGGCATTGCTTTTCGCCATCTTTGAGTCCAAACCAAGCCCGTTCTGCTTGCTGGACGAGGTGGACGCTCCGCTGGATGAGGCCAACGTCGGCCGCTTCCTCGGGTTGCTGGAACAATATACGGCGAACACCCAGTTTGTCATCGTCACCCATAATAAACTGACCATGAGCGCCGCCGAAACCCTTTACGGGGTTTCAATGGACCAGGACGGGACAAGCAAAAAGGTAACGATCAATTTTGAAGAGGTCGACCGCCAGCTGCAGGAAATGGAGCACGAAACGACCCGCGCGAGGGCCGGATAAACGGCAAGCCCCATGGAGGCTTGCCGGGAGAGCAAAGTGCCGTTGTTTCGGGGCGGGGCCGGCAGAGTGGAGCTTGAAGATGGAGCATCATCATTCTGTCATCGTCAAATGTGCCGCCGTTAATGTCCATTTGTAAGCGCTCAGTGAACTGCGTCAACTCATCCCCACCGTGCCCTGTGCCGGTGGGATGAAGATTCAGAGCTAAGTGCTCTGCTTCATAAGTTTGATTCTGCGGGCTCGGACGAAAACCCGGGCTTGTAGTGGACGCTTTCAAGC
>PUMZ01000117.1 GCA_003551565.1 Candidatus Brocadiaceae bacterium
AAAAATTGAAACCCGGCCACGCGCAGGCCGCCAGACCGAACACCGTCACAACGGCGATCTCGGCCGGACGAAGCGGCCACCGCGGACCGAAGGCCCGCAGCAACGGGTTGATGAGCAGCAGGAGGAAAACGACGACTCCGTAAATCCCGATCGGCAGATGGTCGCTTATTAAAAAAGCCCCTCCGACGACGACGTCGTGAAAGTGCGTGAAGCAGGATACGAAAAGGACCAGAATAACGCCGACGATGACGGATTTTACGCTCATGACGGTTTTTCCTCGTATAACCGGCCTGCACATCTCCGGCCGGTGGCGAGTGCCGATTGAGATGCCGCCGGAGCAGGGCGATTTGCTCCGTATTCCCATCGGATTCGCGGCAGGTACGCGTTGTCCGATTGCGCGCATATTACCAGATTTTCGGAAGCGGCGCAAATATGGATTGGACGATGCGCGGAAGAGAAGCGCCTATCACTTGCCTGTACCGGCGATAACAAGGCAATCCGGACCATTTCTTTTGATCCGTTTGATTTGACGTTGCCGATGATGTACACTTCAGGATAGATGCAGTTCACGGAATAGCTAATGTTATACACACGGATTTTATCCAAAAGGGAGGGCCGGAAAATGTTTGAAAAAACAGGGATGAAATTGTTTGTTATTGCTGTTTTCGCACTGACGTTGGTGTGGAACTCGGTGGCCGCTGCCGACGATCCGGAAGAGTTTCTTCGGGGGCGCCTGGCGCATCTGAACCGTGTTACAAACCGGTTTGACGGGGAAGAATTTGCCTGGCATGCTGCTCACGGAGTCCGTGCGTTTCTCCAAAACTACGAGAACACGGAAGATCCCGCGTGGCTTGAAGTCGCCGCCCAATACTACGACATGTATATCGACGAGCTCAAAGAGGATCCGGACGGTTACCGCGGATGGATCGGCGATTACCTCGGTTACACCGATGCAGACTGGGTTTTGGATGCGATTGTCGGCGATGCCATCCTGATCGAACACCCGCTGCGCTGGGCTGAAATCGTGCTTGCTGATCCCGAACTTGAAGAGCGTTTTGGAGAAAAGGCCCGCGAATACGTTGAGCTGGCTGAGGAAATCATATGGGAAAAATGGAATGCGCGCAACACCTACTACCTCGATAAGGGCTACGGCAGCTACCATCGGCCGGACGATAACGTTATCGGCAGGGAGACATGGGAGTGGGTGGATGCGCCCTGGAGGAAGGGAATCAGCGAGAACCTCAACAAGCACTACGCGGCCGGCACGGTCATCCTCCGCCTCTACCGCATTACTGGGGAAGAAAAATACGCACAGCGTGTCTTCGAAATTTACAGCCGGCTCAAGAACATGTTCCGCTATTTCCCCGAGGACGACCGTATAAGCTGGAATTTCTGGATGCCTCACCGACCTTCCGATATCGAAGGCAGAAGCCCCAGAAGCTGGGTGGCGGTTCACCCCACCCATGCCGGCTACCAGGCCGGAGAAGTCGCGCGGATCGTTGAGGTGTATGATACCGGCCTGGTCTTCGACGAAGAAGATATCCAGCGTTTGATCAATACGAACAGGTACATGGATCTGGGCGACGGCGAATGGCAGTCTTCGGACGGCACCACCGACGCCGGCACGCGGTGGGGCGCCCTGGCACGTTTCGAAGAAGGCGACTGGGAGCGACGGTTCGTGGATGATGAAGACGATATTCGCATTTACGACCGCGACCCCGAGCCGGGACGCTATATTTCCATGAACCAGGTCATACCCGGCACCATCGAGTATGCCGCCGGGCAGCGGACGATTCTGGCTACGCAGGTGCGCGGGGCGGGCAACCTGACGATCTCCCTCATCGACAGGGAGACGGGTGACGATCTGGGTGTTATCCACGAGGAAGAGATCGCCTCCGACGGTTCCCGCTACGTGATGCCCCGCTGGGACGGAACGAATCCCGCCAGCGGCGAGAAGGAAGAGGGAGAATACTATGTGGAGTGGCGCCTGCGGGACGAGGCGCGCCGCCAGCGCGTGACGGTTATTGAAGGTGAGCCGGTCGAAGAAGACGAAATAACCACCCTCCGCCCCGGCGAGACGCTCCGCATTGATTTCAGCGATGAGCCCGATCCGGAACTCTGGCATCTGGGTGGAGCCGAACGCAGCCGGGAGCACGTGCGCAGCGGCGACTACAGCCTCCGCCTCGGCAGCGGCCAGGAAGCGCGTTTGATCTTTGGCGGTGAGGAAGATCTGCCGGTTCGTATCAGCATGTGGATCCATGAAGAAGGTGTTCAGCGTCCCGATGCCACGAGCGGCGAAGGACCGCGGTGGGGTGTGATCACGGGGATCGGCGACATACTGGCCATACGCGTGGCGTGGCGCGGGTATCTGGACGGAGATCAGGGGTACAGCTGGACGGATACCGGCGAAAACGCCTGGTTCAACCTGAATTGGGCCCGTATGCCGCGCCGGAGCGGATGGAGCGAATGGGTCTTTGATTTTTCCGACCCCGACGATCCAAGCGTCGTCAGCCGCGGCCAGAGGGCCGCGATCAGCGATGAGAGGATGCCGGACGGCGCCGTTGGCATCTACCTGCACGGTTCCAGCGCGGGCGGACCGCTTCATGTTGACGACATCGTTGTAGAATATCCCGAACAGTAATATAGGAGCGACTATGTCAAGCAACATTTTTTCGGAGTCGGTGCGCCCCGATTGGGAAGGACTGCGCGACTGTATTCTGCGCCGGGGGACGCCGGAACGCGTCCATCATATCGAGTTGTTTCTGGATGAAGAGGTGAAGGACCTGATCTGTACGCGTTTTGACCTGCTGGAGGGCGTTGACCCGGAAGATCCCCATTACAGCTATAAAAGAGAAATACGCATCCAGCGCTTCCTCGGCTACGATTACGTCCGCGTCGGCGTGGAAAACGTCGAGCTGCCCCTGCACCGCAGTACCGCCGACGATACGGCCGCCCTGAAGCGTGAAGAAGGGCGAAGCTTTGTCGATGAACACAGGGGCCCGATCACAAGTTGGGAAGATTTCGAAAAATATCCCTGGCCCGATCCGGACGGGGTCCAGACCAGGGCGCTTGAATGGTACGAAGAGAATCTGCCCGACGATATGTGCGTGATCGGCAGCGGAGGGTTTGCGCACTTCGCCGAATACATTTCCTGGCTGATGGGCTATGAGACGCTCTGCTACGCCCTTTTTGACCAACGCGATCTGGTCGGCGCCATCGCCGAACGTCTTGAAGAACTGTTCGCAACCTGTCTTGAGCACATGCTCGGGTTCGACCGCGTCCGGCTGATATGGGGCAGCGATGATATGGGGTTCAAAACCGGGACACTTATAAGTCCCGGGGACCTGCGTGAGTTTGTGCTGCCGGGCCACAGGCTGATGGCGCAGATGTCGCACCGGGCCGGACGGCCGTATCTGCTCCATGCCTGCGGAAAGCTCGATGCCATAATGGATGACCTTATCGATGACGTCGCCATCGATGCCAGACATTCCTTTGAAGACGCCATAGAACCTGTAACGGAGGCCCGCCGCCGCTACGGCGAGCGGATCGCACTCCTGGGCGGCATTGACGTCGATTTCCTCTGCAGGGCGTCGGAACCCGAAATAAGACGCAGGGTCTCAGAAGTGCTGGACGAATGCATGAGCGGCGGCGGTTACTGCCTCGGAACTGGCAACAGCGTCGCAAATTATATCCCGCTGGAAAACTACCTCGCCATGCTCGACGAAGGACGCAGGTGGGCGCAATGAGGGGCAGAAAGCAAGCGCCGTTTGCCTGTGCGCAGGCCCGAAGGGCCGAGCCTGTGCGCCGTGCCTGCGCCATCGCATGGCAGGCAGGTTGCACCTGTCTGCGTCGCGGTAGCGACAGGCAGGCGCAGACAGGGAGCCCGGGGAAACGGAAAACACGCAATTCAACCAGCCCCGCAAGGGGCGAAACAAAAACCGGATGCAAAGATAATCACGGGCTATCGGGGCTGGGTGAAGATAAGCAATACAGTTCCCCGCGGCTCACTCCATTCACCGCCGGCTACGGTTGTCGCCGCCCCTGCCGGGGCCCTTTCAAAAGAGGCCAGGGGATTGCTTTCGCTCACGCCCGCAGGGCCTGCCTGCAGCCCGCGAAGAAAGCGATCCCTCATGCTATTGTCACATTGATAGCCGTTGATGCCGATTGCCATCGCCCGGGGCGCCGTTCGGGACCATCGCGTGGGCGAACGGGCCTTCGGATTGCTCGAGAAATGCGGATCAGATGACAGCTTTATTCAGGGCGTATTCTATGATGCCGCCGGCGCCGGCGCGCTTGAGCCTGGGGATGAGTTCTCTGGCAACTTTTTCATCAAGCACGGTTTCCACTGCAAAGCCGGATTCACCCGCCAGATGGTTGACAGTGGGTTTTTTCAGGGCGGGCAGGACTTCCAGCACCTCATCCAGGCATTCTTTCGCGACGTTCATTTTCAGTCCGACTTTATTCAGGGCGACCATGACTCCCTGGAAAAGCATGGCGAGATTTTCCATTTTTTCCCGCTTCCACTTGTCGGCCCATGCCTCGGAGGAGGCAATCATGACAGTGGTGCTCTCCATAACGGTATCGACGATGCGCAGGCGGTTGGCGCGCAGGCTGGAGCCGGTTTCGGTCAACTCAACGATGGCATCGACCAGTTCGGGCACCTTGGTTTCCGTGGCGCCATGGCTGAACTCGACTTCGGCATCAACTCCCCTCTCCGCCAGAAACCGACGGGTGACGTTCACCAGTTCGGTACTTATCCGTCTGCCCTCCAGGTCCCTGATGCTCTCTATGGACGAGTCCTCATGCACAGCAACGACCCAGCGGACCGGCACAAGCTGCTGTTTTGCATAGACGAGCTCGGCCACCTGCCGAACACGGCTGCTGTTTTCCGCGACCCAGTCCGCACCTGTCAGCCCCGCATCGATCACGTTGTTTTCAACGAACCTGGACATGTCCTGCGGCCGTACCAGGCGCAGCGTCAGGTGTTCGTCATCCACCGCCGGGTAGTAGGAACGCGAACGCACTTCCACGCGATATCCCGCTTTTTGCATCATATCCAGGGTGGACGACTGAAGGCTGCCTTTTGGTATTCCGAGTGAAAGTTTCTGCAATGTTCATCCTCCGAAGACGTTTATCAGATAACTTGCCTGCTATTTCTCCCGAGTCCCCAGTACCGTACTGTGTCAGAAAACAAACGCCGCCGTGTTCATATACGCGAATGCAGGCTTGCCGGTTACGGGCCACTGTGGTTATTCGTCCAGTCCCGTTTTCGGACAGAGCTTATCCACAGGACATTTGGAGTGCCTTGGTTTTTTCCTCCGGCATACCGCCTCGGCGTGGTCATGGAGGAAAAAGGTAAAACCTATGTAGTACTCCTTGTCCCAGAGATTCAGCAATGCGCGCTGGTTTTTCAAAGCGGGCGTTTCCTTCGCAATCAGCCCCATACGGAAACACATCCTGGCGCCGTGCTCTGTGAGGGGAAGCCTGTTGTGGCCGTAGTTGAAAAGAAGCACTTCATCGGCGAGATCGCGCGTTACACCCTGCAGGCTGCGCAAAAAGGTTGTCGCCTCGGATTGCGTGAAATCGTCCAGAAAATCCATGTTCACGACGTTGCGCAGCTGAAAAAGACTCTCAAGGATCTGACGGAGGTGCTCGGCGCAATCGTATGTCCAGCTGGCTGTGGAGATGGCGGACGCGATCTCGGAGATGGTGCTGATCCGCATCTCATTCCAGTCCACAAAAGAACGGTTCAGTTTTCTGAACGACCGGATGCCGCTTTTCACGCCCGTATAGCGCCAAAGCACGCTCTGAATGAGCTGGTCCAGCGGCGGACGCACTTTCCTGCGTTTTGGCTCCCCATATTTGCGGCCGATGACATCTTTGATCCCGGCGAGCAGTTCATCACGTTGTTTTTCACTCAACACCTGGCTGCACCTCATAATAGACGCTCAATAAGCAGCACTCACCAAAGAATTGGCAGTGTGCGTAACAACTTGTTTGTAAAGTGGCCGGGTCATAATGCCGGACATTCAAAATCCAGAGCCCCGGATATCGAATAAATGATAAATTCAAAACCTCCCCGGTCCACCATACGACAACGTCTTCGAGTTCCGTCCCGACAAAGAATCAGATCCCATGCGATACGATCCGCAATCCCGTCCTCATGGATTCAGCACGCGCGGATCCGGGATATCATTCCTTTTCATTGTGTATGACGTCATCGATCAGTTTATCCACCCTGAGCGCTTCTCTGGTCTGTTGATCTTCCAGAAAAGTCATCACCGGCGTGTTGCGCATTTTTATCCTTTCCGCCACCAGCGCTTGCACCTTGCCTCTGGCGTGCGTCAGGGCCAGAAGGGTATCCCGGCGTTCTTCATCCGTTCCCTTGGTCATCACATACACATTGGCCGTTTTGTAATCTCCACCGATAGAGACGCGTGTGAGCGTAACAAAACCAAGCCTGGGGTCGTTGAGTTCACGGAGAATGATGCTGCTGATTTCACGCCGCAAAAGCTCCTCGGTCTCCAGTTTTTTTCTGCTTTGCACGGTAGCCTCCCGGTTAATCGTGAAAAATCTCCACGCTGTAATCGATCAGTTGCGCACCGGCGAACTCGCGGATAACGTTGACCGCTTTGTCGAGCGAGCTCCTCACGTGCCGTGCGTCGGCGCCGACCTGGGAGAGGGCGATAACGGCCAGTTGCCTGACATCCCGGGCATCCACTTCGGCCAGGCTCACGTTGAATCTGTTGCGGAGCTGCTCTTTCAAGCTTCTCAGCAGACTCCTCTTATCTTTCAGTGAACGCGACTCCCGCATGGCCAGTTTAACCTTTAACACTCCTACTACCAAAGCGAAATCTCCCCGCCGAATCCGTCGTCGCGGCTCTCCTGCCGTTCCGGGTCAACAGTCCGCGCAAACCGACGGCCTGCATACAGGCCGTCGGTGGGGCGCGCCTCAACCCTTTACACCCGCCGTCCGTTCCTCCCCTGCCGTTCGACTCCGCCTTTTTCGCGTTTTGCCGGAACAGTTCTAATCCTTTTTCACGAAGGAGCTGGAAAAAGAATTGAATTGAAAAGACGGCAAACGACGAACGGCCTCGCTTTTCGCAGGTATCGGCAGCCCTGTGCCGACATATGATCACGAAGCGCAGTCATTATTGATCGCCTTACGCCAGAGACCTGGCCGTCTCCTTAATCGTGTAGCATTCGATAAGGTCTCCGGCTTTAACGTCGTTGTAATTCTCGAGTCCTATTCCGCATTCATATCCGGTCGCAACCTCTCTTGCATCGTCCTTCTCTCTCTTCAAAGATTCAATGCGGCCTTCATAAACGGCTTTCCCATCCCTGAGCAGTCTCGCACCTTTTCCACGCTGTATCCGCCCGTTCTGCACGTAGCAACCAGCAACGGCGCCGAAGCTGCTTATTTTAAAGACCGCCCGGACTTCCGCCACTCCCAGACGCACCTCCTCTTTGGCAGGGGCCAGCATGCCTTCCAGGGCACGCTTAACGTTTTCGATCGCATGGTAGATAACACGGTAATTCTTTATCTCTATTCCGGTTTCCCTTGCCGTTTTTCTCGCCTGCTCCTCGGTGGCAACACGGAAGGCGATGATGACCGCCTCGGAGGCATCGGCCAGCAGAACATCGCTGACATTCACCGCTCCGACCCCGCTATGGAGCACTTCGACGCCGACTTCGTCGGTGTTGAGATCCTCAAGGCTGCTGATAAGAGGGTCGAGAGAGCCTTTGGCATCTGATTTGATCACAACGCGCAGTTTCTCGGTTTGATCGGCCTGCAGGCTTTCATAAAGATTCTCCAGGGTGACACGCCGGCGGGGTCGGCGCCGTTCCTCCTGCATCTGGTTGCGCCTTTCGTCCGCAATGGACCTGGCGCGGTCAATGTCCTCGACAACCACAAATTTCTCGCCCTCTTCGGGGACGCCGTCCAGTCCGCTGATGGCCGCAGGGGTGGACGGACCGGCGGGTT
>PUMZ01000314.1 GCA_003551565.1 Candidatus Brocadiaceae bacterium
ATAAGGCCGAACTCCACTCCGCCCGCCTTGAAACTCAGATCGCGCATGTCCGCCATGCCGGGAATGCCGCCGTAAAGAACCGGCGCACCCGGTTTGATGAGCTGGGTGAAGACGATACCTGCCAGTTCCTCTGCATGCAACTGGCACAACGTGCCGGCCATGGTGACCGGAGAGGTGGAGCCGGCCATCGGGGCCGAGGAAAGCGCCACCGGCATGCCGCGACGCACAATCTCCATAAGCACCGCCGTCCGGCTGCTTTCAAACGTCAGGGGGCTTTTCATCCAGCCGACCATGAAGGAGATCAAAGGAAACTTCTCCAGCACCGCCCTCCCCCCCGCCAGGACAGCGGCCATGTCGATTATTTCCCCCACCTCTCCAACCGAATATGCGTTGCCCATGACATGTTTGGAGGTGTTGGACAGAGCGGCATAAAACTCGCTCACCCCCAGCTTCTCTTCCGGCACGTCCCGGGCGGTACAGGGGCGGATGTAGAAATGGATATTGTCCATCTCCTCCGACAGCCTGGCAAGGTTTCCGATATCGCCGAGCGTGCCCGCCCTGCGCCGGCCGCTTTCCGGATCGATCACCTGCAACGCCGCTCCGCCGGTGCCCATGTGGACGCGGTAGCGCTCCACCACGAAATCGTTGCCCTCACCCCGCCCGTAGAGCGATACGCTCGAGGGGGCGGTATCGAGCTTTGCTTCCACCAGTTTTGGCGGTATCCTGACAATGCCCTCCCCCTCATCGATTCTGGCCCCGGTATCAGCAAACACGTCCAGCGCCTCCGGCAACGGGACCTTGACGCCCACCTCGTCCAGAATTTTCAGCGCCCGCTCATGCACCCTTCCGATGGCGTCTTCGCCAAGTGGTTTGTACCTCCCTCCTTCAAGTCCCTTGCTCATAAATTCCCGCTCCTCCCATTTGAATTCATCAACAATTCTACACGCAACCGGTAGCGGGAAACAAATGCGCCCGTCATCATCCGGCGTTGCAGAAATGCTTGCTCTTCGGGATGCCCTTTTTCTTGACACCGCCGCCGTCTTTCCATTACTCTCCTCTTTTCTTTCTGCAAGAGTGTTGATCACTTGCAAATTTTCAGTGAACCACGTCCGATCGGCAACGACGTTTCAACTTTTGCGTTTGAAGACTATCGGGGTCAGAAACCATGCAAAAACTTTACATCGACGGGAAATGGACCGATGCGAGTTCGGGCGAGACGTTTGATTCTCTTAACCCTGCCGACGGGACAACGATCGATACGGTGCATGCGGGCGATGCAGAGGATGTCGACAGGGCGGTTGCCGCGGCCCGGGGAGCTTACTACGACTGGACCACCTCCAACGTCACCGAGCGGGCCGAGCTTCTGCGGCGGTATCTCTACAGGCTCCGTGAGGAGAAGAAAGACCTGGCCGAACTGGTGACCCGCGAAGTGGGCAAGACCCTGTCGGAATCGGAAGCCGAGATCGAAGACGCACTGAACCTGACGGATTACCTGGTGGGTGAGGGCAAAAGGTATTTCGGTTACGTGGCGCCATCCGCGCAGAAAAACCGTATCGCCTACACCCAGCGCTGCGCATACGGCGTTGCGGCCCTGCTGACCCCATGGAACTTCCCGGTGAGCATCATCGTCTGGAAGGCGGCCCCGGCCCTCCTCTGCGGAAATACTATTGTGATGAAGCCTTCCAGCAATTCGCCCCTGACCGCGGGGGCGCTCGTTTCGATGGGAGAAGATATCTTCCCCCCCGGCGTTATCAACCTCGTCACCGGAAGCGGCCGTACTATCGGTGACCGGATCATTGCCCACGAATCGGTGGATGTAATCAGTTTCACCGGCTCGACCGGCATTGGAAAAAAAATACGGAGTGCCACCGCTCTCAAAGAGGTGGGGCTTGAACTCGGCGGGAAAAACCCCGCCCTGATAATGCCTTCGGCAGATATTGAAAAAGCCGTGAAGGATACAATAATAGGCGCTTTCGGCGTTGCCGGACAGAGATGCACCTCCACCAGCAGGGTCATCGTGCATGAAGAGATCTTCGAAGAATTTAAAAGTTTGCTCTGTGAAGACGCCGCTGCTTTGAAGCTCGGCAACGGGATGGACCCGGAGACCGGCATGGGGCCTCTGATCTCAGAAGAACAGGTCAAGATCGTGGACGGGTATGTCAAAGAGGCGATCGAAGACGGGGCGCGGCTCCTTTGCGGGGGGGAAGCCCCCGATGGTATGGGCGGGTACTATTATGCCCCGACCATATTGGATCATATCCGTACCGATATGCGGATAGCACAGGAAGAAGTTTTCGGCCCGGTCCTGTGCCTCTTCTCGTGTTCATCGTTTGAAGAGGGCATAGGCATAGCCAACGACGTGCCCTACGGCCTGACGGCAGCCGTCTACACCGCCGATCTGGCAGAAGCGTTTCGGGGCACCAACGAGCTGGCCTCCGGCATAGTGGTGGTCAACAACCCCCCCGGCTCGGTGGAAGCCCACCTGCCGTTCGGCGGTGTCAAGGAAAGCGGTATCGGCCGCCAGGGCGGGATTGAGGGCATCAACGAGTTCAGCCGCACCAAGACCGTCTATATAGATTATTGAAACGCGCTGATTCATCCGCTGCGGTTCTCAAGACAGTGATCAGGTCTTTTCCAGCTCCGCTCCGACCACATGCACTTTGAGTCCCCCTAAAACATCGCGTTCGGTGATGCGCACCGTTGTCACTCCGTCCCTGGTCTCAGCTATCACCCATGGCACCCGCATCGCTTTCCAGTCGGCCAGCGCCGGGAGCGGCGCCCGCAAAGTCCGCCGGACGGGGGCCAGGTGCATTTCACCCTCGACCCTGTTGATTCGGAGTCCGGCAGCCGCCACCGGTGCGCCGAAGACCGTGACTCCGCGGGGCGAGAACAGCCCTCTGTTCTCCGGCGAGCTGTCGCGGTAGGGAGCCGGACCGCACCGGCGGTCCGGCATCTGCTGGCAATCCAGATATTCTTCCACTTTCTGGAGGAAATCAATGCCATAGTAGGCTGCGACATAATCGCGCCACAGATTTTGTGAAAACAAAACGCTGCAGCCGGAAGAACTGGCGTGGGCGTTCCCATACGGGGTTCTGGTCGCCTTCTCCGCCGCCTGGAGGTCCTCGGCCAATCGCATGTGGTTCCACCGGGGCATCTTCATGTTGGTCATGAAAAGGTACAGCAGCCCGTTCGCGGTATAAATCGAATAATCATCCCAACCCTCGAGTTCTCCCTCGGGCAGGTCCTCGCCGCTCCGCGGATCGACCATACCCTCGGTTGTGCGCCGGATACTGACTGCATAATGGTCTTTGATCCATCCGTTTTCCTGAAGCGTCTTAATGCCTTTTGCGGCGAACACCTTCCACCGCTCCGAATTGCTTTTGCTTCCCCGCTTCGCCATCAGCTCTTCCAGCTCTCCCATAGCCCACAGGGCAGCCTGTGCTTTGACGGCAAGATAGGTCTGACCCCCGGAGTACTGCAGCGCGGCGCCGGCATCGTCGATCGTATTGGCCGTTCCCGTGTCCGGGAATCCGTCACCATCGCAATCGGCATCGATAATATATGCGGCAAGTCGCCTGCACAGGGGCAGATGCCGGTGCAGAAGCTGCAAATCTCCGGTAAAGAATGTCCGCGCTGCCATCAGCAACAGATAATTGCAGTTCTCCTCCACCTCCATGGAATGTGGATACACCTGGCGACCGACCATATGTCCGGCACCCATATCATGGCATAAAAACGATGCCTTCTTCGGTCCCTTCTGGCGTTTGCCGCTGACCTCCACTTCGAAGCCTGCCCATTGGCTCAACAACATATCCAGCAGCTCCGGCCAGAAATTGAGGTACAGCAGCGCGTTGTTATATTCCACGTCGATTGCCGAATGGTAACCTGCGGAGCCGTCGCACACGCTGAACCAATCCTCGCCGCTCTCACGCACCGCCCACCACGTGTTTGCCAGAAAAGAATGCAATGCCATTGCGCTCATATGCGCCGTCGCCGCGCCCAGGGACCATTCCCGGAAAAGTCCGTCAAGAAACCGGCACTTTTCCCCTATCTCATGCCGGTTGCGCCGCGCCCAATCGGCCAGCGCCTCCTCCGAATGGAAAAAACTCCTGTACTTGAAATCGGCGGGCTCCCCATCCACCTCGAGAACCGCCCCCTCACTCCAACCGGTCCAGAGGACGTTTAAACTCTGCTCTTCTGATTCGGACAAATCAAAAGGCAAGAATATCTTGTTAGGCCCTTCAAGCTCGAATCCGTCCAGCCCGTGGCAACGAACGACGGTTCCCAACTCCTTTTTCTCCGTGACCCCGTCCCCTTCCCGAAACTCCGAAGAAGATTCCACCCGGTATTCAAAGCCGTCCTCCAGCTTCCTGCATCCCCCATCGCCACCGGCATCGAGCGAGACGGCGATGCGGCCTTCCGTCACCGTTGCGGCAAAGCAGCACCGTTCATCAAGCTGTTGCACGGTTGCTTTCAGGAAATAAAAGGGCGCCGTCGACAGCTTCGCATCGCGGGGATAAAACGGAGCGCATACGGACAGGCTGAGCTCCAGGCCCAGATCCGGCCGGATGCCACGGTAAATAAATCCTGTCAGGGATGGGAAATACTCCACCCTTTCGAAATACTCCTCGGCGTCCCTGAAAGGCAGGCTAACCTCGCGCCCGTCGGGAAGTTCAACAGCTATACCCAGCTGAAGCGGCCGGCCCGGGAACCGACCATACGTATTTTGATAGACCCGGCGGCTTTCCGGGTCGAAAATCAGGTTGAATCGGCTGCCGAGACTGGCCGCACAATCCGCTATAGCGCGCATTTTGATACCTCTTGCCTGGAATCTTGACGGACCCGTCGTTTGCCGGTTAAAAGACTGTCTCTTCCTCCGTATCCACAGGCCCGTCGTTCTCGTCACCAACGGAAGCGGACCCGGGGAGGGGGGGGGTCTTTGACGCGTCCCGCGCGTTCTGAAGTTGTTTTAAGCCCGTGATTGCTATCATGACAGTGGATACAATCAATACAAACGCACCGACAACCGTTATTGCATAGGCGAGGAACGGGGTGATGGCCGGGGAGAAGGCCGACGTGTCGAAATCGGGCTGTTTCGAGAGGATAGAGGCAACACACCGGTCGTAATTCATCAGGTAGATCAGCGGTGAGACGGTTGTCAGAGACCCGGCGATAAGGGCGACGATGTAAACAGCCATTTTTTCCTCCTCCATATTGATTGCAACAAGATCACCATGATGTTACACTTTACCTGCCTGATATCATACTGTTTCCGGAGGCGATTTTCAAGTACGGTTTTATTTCCTCATGCGAGGTCAGAAAATATGGCGCCGCGATATTTCCCCGATTTCCAGAGTTTTAAGCAGAAGATGTCTTACGGAAACATTATTCCGGTGTACCGAAACCTGATGGCCGACGCCCTGACGCCGGTATCTGCGTACCGGAAGATGGCCGGGGGGCGTTACGCGTTCCTTCTGGAGAGCGCCAGCGGTCCGGAAAAAATCGGCAGGTATTGTTTTATCGGCAGTTCGCCTTTCGCGCTTATGCGCTGCTTCGGTAACATGATGGAGATCGAACAACCAGGAGGAAAAGTCAGGAAGCAGCAGGTCGGTGAGCCGTTCTCGCATTTCAGGGATTTCCTGCACAAATACCGCATGGCCCGTGTGGAAGGGTTGCCGGGACTTGCCTGCGGTGCTGTGGGATACATGGGTTACGACGTCGTCCGCTACAGCGAAGGATTGCCGGATTGTCCGCCCGACGACAGAGGATTGCCCGATTTGTATTTCATGTTTTTTGACGAGATATTGATCTTCGATCATCTCGACAAAACACTGAAGGTCGTCTGCAGCGTCCGCACGGACGGAAAGGATGCCCGGAGCGCTTACGACGAGGCCGTAGCCAGGATCGATGCGTTGATTGAGAAACTGCAAACCCCGGTTGCCGCAATGGGCCGGGATATCGATTCCGGTGACGGGGACGGCATTGATTATGCATCGAACTTCCGGCACGACGATTACCTGGAAGTCGTGCAACGGTGTAAAGATTATATACGGGCGGGAGATATCTTCCAGGTGGTGCCGTCCCAGCGGCTGGAGGTCGCCACCGTCGCCGACGGTTTCGACATCTACAGGTCCCTGAGAGTCATCAACCCCTCCCCCTACATGTTCCTTCTGAAGATGGACGAGCTGCAACTCATCGGCTCTTCCCCCGAGGTCATGACCAGGGTCGAGGGAACGAGGGCGGTGGTGCGCCCTATCGCCGGCACACGCCGGCGGGGCGGGAGCGAGGAGGAGGACCGGAGGCTGGGTAAAGAACTGCTTTCCGATCCCAAGGAGCTCTCAGAACACGTTATGCTGGTGGACCTGGGCCGGAACGATCTCGGACGCGTTTGCAGGTACGGCTCCGTCAGCGTGGAGGATCTGATGGTCATAGAACGGTATTCGCATGTCATGCACATCGTTTCCAATGTGAGCGGTGAGCTGCGCCGGGGCAAAGATGCTCTTGATGCGCTGCTGGCATGCCTGCCCGCCGGCACCCTGACCGGCGCGCCCAAAATCAGGGCAATGCAGATCATCGATGAGATGGAGCCCACAAAGCGTGGGCCTTACGGCGGGGCGGTGGGTTATTTTGATTTCAGCGGCAATATGGACACATGTATTGCCATCCGCACGATCGTCCTGAAAGGACATTGCGCCTATGTCCAGGCCGGCGGCGGGGTGGTGGCCGACAGCGTCCCGGAGAAAGAGTATGAAGAGACGCTGAACAAGGCAAAGGCGCTGCTGCGTGCGATACAGGCGGCCGGTCAATAGGCTATTGAATACACCAACGCTCACCAACAAGTTGTTGGCGTGCGCAAAAGAGTAAATGCCGCCTTTTTTTGCTCCTGTGTCGTTTATCCGTTGTCACGTCCTGGCTTGATGGTTACGTCGCCGACAATGCGCAGGCGCTCAGTGCTGGTCATCGCCTTCGAGTTCTTCGTCCAGCATTTTTACGAAGGAGCTGAAATTTTTCCGGTTGCGCAGATTGAGCCGTATCAGCTGCTCGTGGAGCTCTTTGATCCGCTTGATGCGTTCCTTTTCGGAACCCGGCAGGTGGAAGAAGTCGATGCGTGAAAGTTGCAGATCCGGCGGCGGCGGACAGGGCTCTTCCTTGAAAGCCACCACGTTCAGCAAGCCGATGCGCCGGAGTTGTTTCTTCGCCTTCGGGCCGGCGTTGATGATAATGACGTTCTTTTTTGTCCGGAACGCGGGGTTCAGGGCCGCTGTGGCGATTACGCCCAGAAATGTGCTGTCCATTCCCCTGCATTCCTGAAGATCGAAGGTGACTTTTTTGCTGCCTTCACGGAACATCGTGTTGAGGAAATCCGGCAACCCGAGCACGTTCTGCTGTGTGGCAAATCCGAAAGGTTTGACAAAGATGGTTTTATCGAAAACGGCAACCAGGACATCTCCATCCGAGGGGGAACCATTGACCGGCTTGCGGTTGTTATCTTGAGTGTTAGCCAAAGCGGAGTTTTCTCCTTAATTATACCGGTATTTTACCGGCGCAGCATGTTTTGAATTTTCTGTCGCTGCCGCACGGGCACGGGTCGTTACGGCCGGGCTTTGCCCTCACACTCCGGGCGCCCCCGTCCGTTGCCCCCCTGCGGGGCCGGGGGGGAGGGGACGGAGTGCTTCGGGGTTGCATCCGGCGTGTTTGTTGTTTCTCGATGTCTTTCAGGAAACCATGCAAGGTGGGCTTGATGTTTTTTTTCTTCAGTTCATCCAGCACGCCGAATACATGTTCGAAAATGCGGCTGTTGGCCTCGCAAAAGTACGGCTTATCTCCATCTTCCAGTCCCAGCTTACCCCGCTGACGGTAGCATCCGCCGTGACATGCGTTCAGCCATCGGCAACCGCTGCAGAGGGCCGGCAGTTTCTCGGCCCGAGATACGAACTCCTTCCACGCCCGGCTGCGGAGCATGTTCTCCATACTTTCGGTGAGCACATTGCCCATAAGATAGCGCTTCCGGACGAAGAAATCGCACGGATAAACGTCGCCATTCCACTCGACAGTCATCAGGTTGGAGCAATCTGAGCGGTACTCGCACATCTCGGGAGGGAGGCCGAAAAACAGGT
Source organism: Candidatus Brocadiaceae bacterium (assembly GCA_003551565.1). Lineage (GTDB taxonomy): Bacteria > Planctomycetota > Brocadiia > SM23-32 > SM23-32 > PUMZ01. The sequence goes on from PUMZ01000314.1 coordinate 8,118, forward strand.
GCAGCCAGTTATCGATATGGCGCAGGTAAAACGAGGGATCGTCGTTCTCGACCCATGCGTCGAACAGTTTCATCTGGAATTGCGCGTACTGTTCCGGTGTAATGGAGTGCCGCGAGAGGCCGTCTCCAACGGCATCGGGCTCGGTACATGGTATGAACTGGGAATAGTGCAGATCGTTTTCCACCAGAAAACGGAACAACTCCTCCGGCCGGTTGCAGTTGATGCGGCTGATGACGAAAAGTATATTATGTTCGCATTTGTGCCTTTTCAACAGCGAGAGCGCGTTCATCACCTCCCGATATGTCCCGCTTCCGTCAGGGAAGCGTCGCAGGGCATTCAGCGGCGGCGGGCCGTCGATGCTGAGCCCGATCAGAAAGTGATGCCTGGCCAGGAACCTGCACCAATCATCGTTGAGTAACAGCCCGTTTGTCTGGAGGCTGTTCCCCCAGCAATCGCCGGGACGGGCGTTCTTTGTTTCGATTGCGATGACCTTTTCAAAGAAATCCAGCCCCATCAATGTCGGTTCTCCGCCCTGCCACCCGATGTTGATATTCGCCGGTTCCAGCGCCCTGTAGCCGCGGCAGACCGCTTCGAAAACTTCCGTGGACATCCGCGGGCGGGCGGCCCCGGGGTAAAGATCCCGGACATCCCTGTAGTAGCAATGCTCGCAAGCAAGGTTGCAGTCGTAGGATGCAGGCTTCAGAAGTATTCCGAGATGCGGTTTTTGCATTGTTCAGGCCGATCCGCTGCAAAATTGAGCACGAAAAAACGCATAACTGGCAAAAGATACAGGGCGTCCCGCACCGGGGATTGTCCAGCGGCCCGCCCACTACCAGTATATCAGGTTATCGCAACGGCGTCGAGTAAAAGCGCCGCTGACGTGCAACAAATGCCGGGCCGGATTTGACACCGGGTGAACCGGGAAGTATAATTGTCACCGTAACCATTTTGATCGGTGAAGTGCAAGTCAGGCATCCCATTCATGTCAGCGAAAGGCAACCCCCAAGAGTATGGATTGCCGGAACATCTTCGGGAACAGCCACTTAACGCTAATGTCGGAGGTCAATCCCATGGACAGTGAACGAAGAGAACAGCAGTCGAGTTGCATTTTCCCGCCCTGCCCTTCCTGCGATCAAGGGTATCTCGTGCCGTTTTCATTCAAGGAAGATGTTTATGAAAAGTGGCAGTGCACCGCGTGCGAGTTTGTCCTGGAGAAAAAAAGGCGGTAGCGGGACACCCCCCGCCGCGCTTCACGTCAGCACCACCCCCCATAGCAGGCTCATTGCGACGACGGAGAGCAGAACGAACAGGACCGGCGGCAGCAGGCCGAGAATATTCCGCAGGACCGGTGTGTCGAAATGCTTGCAGGTCACCACCAGGCAGACATGCACGGGGGAGAGGAAAAAGCCCATATAGCCGAACCCGTAGGCCAGTACCGTCATTGAAAGCATCTCGCCGAAGGACGGGTCCGCACCGATCAGATGCAGCACGATAGGGAAACTGGCGCCGATATATCCGACCGCCATCCCGGTGGCCAGCCCGGTGATAAACGGCAGGATCATGATGACCGCCCTCACGGGTATACCCCAGTTGGAAAGCTCCGAACGCATCTGTTCGACCAAATCATATCCTCCGGGAGTTTCCGCCTCGATGAACGCACCATAGATCCTCACCGCCAGCACGATCAGCGCCATATTCAGCACCTGCCTGGATAACAGGACCTCTTTCCAGTCGTTGCCCCGGAGCGGCCGTTCCACCTGCAGGACGGCCATGGCCAGAAACAGCCCGACGTTCATCGGCAGGTACCGGTTGAGACCGGGAAGGGCCGTGAAATGGCCCCTTGCGATGGCGTGACCCGTGCGTATTGCCGCGTAAGTGATAATGACAACAATGATGGGTTTGAGCAGCTTGAGCACCCCAAAATAGCTCGTGTCCCCGTGGAGCGTGGGGCGGGGATCGCCGGAAGGGTCGGGTATCCTCCGCAGCAGGAGCAGGTAGCCGGCGAGGATGGCGGCAAGACTGATGGGCAGACCCAGCATCAGCATCTGCGGCACGTCGAAACCGGTCAGTTCCATGGTCAACAACACCCCCGGGAACATGGGCCACCAGCATTCCCACACGTGGCGGAACCAGTGATTGGTTCTGGCCTTGATGGAAGCGTCGGCATGGTTTTCCGGGTCACAGCTGTCCAGCATTGGCGCCGAAAAAAGAGCGCCGCCGGGCATGGGCAAAAAACCGATCAGCGCCGGAAGCGCGGCCATAGCGCCGCGCTTGGATATTTTTTGCCTTACACGGCCGACCAGCTCGTCCATAACACCCGAAATCTGCATCTGCCGGCTCAGCCACATCACCTGGCAGACTGTCAGCAAAAGCAGGATGTTGTTGAGCGATATACTGCGGTGGAAGCTGATTTCCGCCATCGCCCCCGGCTCCTGACCCGTCCACAGGGCCAGCATTGCCGCGCCGCAGACCAGCGACAGAAGCAGCTTCTTGCTCAACGCGTTGAGTATCAAAATGAATGAAAGCGTGCCCAAAACCTTGACCACAACGGGCGCCTGCAATAGATATTCGATGAACATGGTGAAATTTGCAATGGTATGTTGCCGGCAGATTTTCTGTTTTTTCCAAAAAAAGAACTTACCAAAAAGCTGATTCTTTTTTAAAAAGACACTTGAAAAAAATCAGCAGAACGGCAGCGACAAACGGGAAAAGACGTTATTGTATACATCGACAATTTGTTGCCGTTGCACCGCTATAAAGCGCTCAGAAGACGGGACGAAAAGTTTTACAACAGGTTCGCAGTGAGCTCCTCCAAAAACTCCGGATCCCCGGAAAAGACTGCGCTGACTCACGGACGCCTGGAAACGCCCGCTACGAGGCCGGTTTTCGGCCACGCCCCTGACGCTTGTTCAAGACGGAGCCGGAAAACGAGTCGGAAATCCAGTTCCTCGGGTCCCGGAGCCAGCCGCAAAGCATGATGTCTTTCCCGACCGGTTTGACGTCGGTAAAAGGTCCGTCCGGAATGGACCTGTCTCCCTGAACAACGACGGGGCCCACCAGTGGGGCGGCATGTTTTATGCTATCCACTCCCTGACCGCCCAAAGGCGTCACAGCCGATGCGCCGCCGACGATAAAAGGCGCAATGTAGATCATGGCCCTGTCGATCAGCCCGGCATCGAAAAAGCAGCCCAGTACCGTGCTGCCGCCTTCGACCAGTATGTTGGCGGCCCCGCGCCGGGCCAGCTCGTGCAGCAGAGCCCGTGGATCGACCCTTGCGGGGCTGCGGCTGTCGATCGGCGCCAGCGGCATCATCTCACAGCCGAGTGCTTCCAGCTTTTTCCCCCCGGGCGGCGGTTGGGACTCGGGGAAGGCCAGAAGAAGCGGGATATGCCTTGCCGTCCGGACCAGGTTGGACCCCTCCCCGGGCGCCGTCTCACCGCACAGCACCACGCGCAGAGCGGTACGGCGCAGTTCGCCTTCCCGGCACGTCAGATGCGGATCATCGCAGCTTGCCGTCCCGGCGCCGATGAGTATGGCATCCACTTTTCCACGCAACCGGTGGACCAGGTCGCGTGACTGCGGGGAGCTGATCCATCGCGACGACCCGGTCCTTGTCGCGATCTTCCCGTCGGCGCTCATCGCCCATTTTGCCGTCACAAGCGGCATATTCTGTGCGGCCCGCTTATAAAACGCCGCGTTCAACATCAGAGCGGCCTCGCGGCACAGGCCGACGTTGACATCCACCTTCGCCGCACGCAGAGCGTCGATTCCGCGTCGACCTCCCCCCCCGCGCGCCGCAGCATGTTTTTTCCACATCGGATCCTCAGCGGCAATATACACCTTCCCGAATCCGGCTTCAATGAGAGCGTCGGTGCATGGCGGGGTTTTGCCCCGATGTGCGCAGGGTTCGAGGTTGACATAAAGATTCGCCCCACTGATCGGGTTACCGGATTCTCTTGCGTTACGTATCGCCTCCACCTCCGCATGGGGGGCGCCGAAGCGACGGTGGAACCCCTCCCCAAGCACCCTCCCGTTATCCGCATCCGTAATCACCGCACCCACCATCGGATTCGGCTCGACGTATCCCTCGCCGGCGGCGGCCAGGCGAAGCGCCTGCTGCATGTATTTCTCGGACATGTGACTGGAATCGGCCATCATAATTTTGAATTTGCCATTTGCTCGGCGCCGGCGCGGCCCCGTGTGACGCCACCCGCTATTGTACAATTTCTCCGGCGTTTGATCCAATGGAAGAGTACGTATACAATGATACGGGCGTTTCGTCATCGTAGCGCATGCCGGGACCCGCGTTAGAGCGCTTATTTCAGGAGGTTTTCCACCGGGTCTGTTCCGGTGGAAACGAACGGGTTTTACTGGACATATACGGCAGGGGTTGATGGGTGTTTGTGAGTTCTTGCCCCATCGGTACGCTGCACGCCGTTTTTTTGGAGTCACAAGAGCGATATGGATCATACAGCGAAAAACGACACGTTCGCCTACGATTTTGAAGAGCCTGTCAGGGAACTCGACGTGCAGGTCAAGCAGTTGGAACAGGAGCTTCATGACGGCGCGGAGAACGGAGAAGAACTGCAGGCCCGGCTTGCCCGATTGCTCAAACAACGGGAGAAAATACTGGGCGAGATCGTCGACAATTTGACCCCGCACCAGAGGGTCAAACTTGCACGTCATCCCGACCGTCCGCAGTCGCGTGATTATATCAAAGCGATTTTCGACGAGTTCATCGAGTTGCACGGTGACCGCCGTTACGGGGACGACCAGGCGATAGTGACCGGATTTGCTTCCCTTGATGGGCGCCGTGTCATGGTCATAGCACAGCAGAAAGGCAGGGATACGAAGGAAAAGGTCATGACAAACTTCGGTATGCCCCAACCGGAAGGTTACCGAAAGGCGCTGGGAAAAATGAAAGTGGCGGAAAAATTCCGGCTTCCCGTCGTATGTCTTATCGATACCCCCGGCGCCGCGCCGGCCGTGGAGGCGGAGGAGCGCGGACAGGGTATGGCGATCGCAGAGAACATCTTCCAGATGGCGGGACTCCGCACGCCGGTGATCACGGTCATTACGGGCGAAGGCTGCAGCGGCGGAGCGCTCGGCATAGGAGTGGGCGACCGGCACGGCATGCTGGAAAACGCGTATTATTCGGTGATATCTCCCGAAGGATGCGCCGCTATCCTCTTCCACGACGCTTCAAAGGCCGATGAGGCGGCCAGGGCCTTGAGGATAACCGCGGGCGATATGAAAGAATTCGGCATTGTCGATACAATTATACCCGAACCGCCCGGCGGTGCGCACCGTGATCCCGTGGCGGCGGCTGAAAATATCTCAGGGTTCCTGAGCACAACTCTTGATGAACTGTCGGGCATCCCCGTCGAACAACTGCTGCAGGATCGTTACGAACGGTATCGCGCCATAGGAGAGTGCGGGGAAACAGCTATTCCGTGAACGACCCTGTCACCGCGCAACTACGATTTTCGACAGGCTATCAAATATCGGATACATGGATGGAGGCGAGTATGATGTTGAGGTTGGGAGTCATCGGTCTGGGCCGCCGGGCAATGGTGAACCTGCGAAATATTGAACGCTTGAAACGGGGCGTTGAACTTTCGGCGGTGGCGGATACCGATATCCGGGGATGCAAAGCGCGACTCGGCAACGGAACGGGTAAGACGGTGTTCTATACCGACGCCGGGGAAATGCTCGACTCCGAACGCCTCGACGGGGTCATGGTGGGCACCCGCTGCAACCATCATACGCCGCTGGCGATAAAAGTGCTCGAGCGGGGGTTGCCACTTTTTCTCGAAAAACCCGTCAGCACCTCGATGGAACAGCTCAGGCTTCTGAACGACGCCCATAAAAGATCATCTTCCCCCTCGGTCGTTGCGTTCCCCCTGCGTTTGTCGTCCCTGGTTGAACGTGCGAAAGAGATTATCGAGGACGGTGCGATCGGCACCGTCGAGCAGGTGCAGGCCGTCAACAATGTTCCCTACGGAAGCGTTTATTTCGACAGCTGGTACAGGGATTATTCCATCACACAGGGACTTTTTTTGCAGAAAGCCACGCATGATATCGATTATATCACCTACCTGATCGGCGGCCGCCCCACAAGAGTGGCGGCGATGTTCATAAGGGGACATGTTTACGGGGGCGATCAACCGGCCGGGCTCACCTGCAACAACTGCGGTGAATACGAAACCTGCCCGGAGAGCCCGTTCCGGAAATTTTACGGACGGCGTCAGGGAAAAGAAGTGCAGGATAACGATCATCCCTGCTGTTTTGGCGAAGATATCGGAGATGACAGCACCGGCTGCAACGAAGACGCTTCATCCTGCCTCATTGAATACGAAAGCGGTGCTCAGGTGACTTACGCGCAAAACTTTACCGTCCGTGGCACGGCGGGCGCGCGTGGCGCAACCATTATCGGCCCGAAGGGGACGGTATGGTTCGATTGGTATAAGAATAAACTGACGTTCGTCCGCCACCACCGGCCGGGCAGGGAAACCTTCGAACTCGAAGAGAGCGACGGACACGGCGGCGGTGATCTCGAGCTGGCGTACGATTTTATCCGCACAATGCGCGGAGAGAACGTCTCGCGCTCGACCCTTTCAGACGGTATCCGCTCGGCGCTGACATGCCTGTGCTGCCACCAATCGGCACAGAGCGGCGAGTTCGTCGATATACCCGCAATGTAAACCTATCAGGAGAAATGCCTATGTCTTTGCTTGTTGTTGGATCGGTTGCGTTCGACAGTATACAGACCCCGCAGGGGCACGTCGATTCCATACTCGGCGGTTCCTCGGTCTATTTCTCGCTGGCGGCCTCGTTTTTTGCCCCCGTCCGCCTGGTCGGCGTGGTGGGGGAGGATTTCCCCGCGCAGTACAAACAACTGCTGGAGGATCAATCCATCGATCTGGCAGGACTGGCAGAAAAACCGGGAAAAACCTTCCGCTGGGAAGGCCGCTATGAGGGCGCCATGAATGAAGCGCAAACCCTCGACGTCCAGCTCAATGTCCTGGGCGAGTTTATGCCGGATGTGCCGGACGCCTTCAAGGACTCGCCTTTCGCCTTCCTCGCCAATTCCAGCCCGGTCACTCAGTTGCATGTGCGAGGGCAGCTCCCGGACGACACCTTTGTTATGGCCGATACCATGAATCTGTGGATCGAAACCGAGCGGGAGGCGCTGATGGAACTGATGGCAAGTGTAGACGGTATCGTTTTGAACGACGACGAGGCGCGCCAGGTCAGCGGAGAACATAACCTGCTCGAGGCCGGACGCTGGATCTGCAACCGGGGCCCGCGCTGGTGCGTGATCAAAAAAGCCGAACACGGCGCGATGCTGCTCGGGCCCGGAACCGTCTTCGCGCTTCCGGGCTACCCCACCGCGTCGGTTTATGACCCCACAGGCGCCGGCGATTCGTTCGCGGGAGGCATGCTCGGCAAACTGGCGGAGACCGGAAACGTTAATGCGCAGTCCTTGAGCCTCGCCCTGGCTTACGGGACCGTGGTGGCATCCTTTACAATCGAATCGTTCGGCTCAGACCGGCTGTGCGCCATCGAACGCCAGGACATCGAACGGCGCCTCGCGGAGTTCAGAAACTGCATCCGTCTGCCGCAATGACCGCACTGGCCGCTTGCAAAAGACTCATACTATGCGCGCCGGCAGCCCGGCCGAAAACCCGGCTCGCAGCGGACGCTTTCAAACATGTCTGCTGCAGGCATGCGTTCCCGGGGTAGCGCGTGGCGTTGCCCGGACTGCGGAGCCACAGAAGGGGCGCAATTCAAAACCCGTTACAACCTTTTCGTCCGGGCTGCTCGTCACAACCGGAACACCTGATACACAGAGAAACTCTCATGAAACCGACATCACAACCTGTAAGAGTCCGCTCGGCGCCCTCGCCCACCGGGGTGCCGCATGTAGGAACCGCCTATGTCACCCTCTTCGACTACGCGTTCGCAAAGCATTGCGAAGGACGTTTTGTTCTCCGAATCGAAGATACCGACCGTTCACGCTCCACCACCGGGAGCGAAGAAGCCATCCTGAACGCGCTCAGCTGGCTCGGACTGCAGTGGGACGAAGGGCCGGATATCGGCGGTCCGCACGCACCCTACAGGCAGAGCGAAAGGTTCGGTATCTACAAAAAATATGCGGAGAGGCTGCTGGAAAGCGGCAGCGCCTACAGATGCTTCTGCACGCCCGAACGGCTCGCCGCAATGCGAAAAGCACAGCAGGCACAGAAACGCCCCACAGGATACGACGGGCTCTGCCGCGCGCTGGACACCGACGAGGTGCAGGAAAAACTTGATGCCGACACCCCCAGCACCGTCCGGCTCAAAGTGCCGTCCGAAGGCCAGACCCAGTACGAGGATTATATCCGGGGAACGATCAGCTTCAAAAACCCGGAGATCGACGACCAGGTTCTGCTCAAAAGCGACGGATATCCCACCTACCACCTGGCCAACGTCGTCGATGACCACCTGATGAAAATAACGCACGTGATCAGGGCCGAGGAATGGCTCACCTCCACCCCCAAACACGTGCTCCTCTACAAGGCTTTCGGGTGGGACTTGCCTGCTTTCATCCACCTGCCGCTGCTGAGAAATAAAGATAAATCGAAAATAAGCAAACGCAAAAACCCCGTCTCCATCGAATGGTACAGGAGCAAGGGCTACCTGCCGGAGGCGCTGCTGAACTTCCTTGCGCTGATGGGCTGGTCGATCGGAGAAGAAAAAGAGATGTTCACCCTGCAGGAGATGATACAGAACTTCTCATGGGACAGAGTGAAAAAAAGCGGACCGGTCTTCGACCTGCAAAAACTCGACTGGCTCAACGGCGAGTATATACGATCACTCCCGCCGGAAGAGCTGCTCGGTAGAATCGTCGATGGCGGCTACACCTCGCACGGTGACCGGCCGGGGGAACTCCTGCTTGGAATTCTCCAGCTCGTGCGGGAACGTATGACCACACTCTCGGAGTTCGACGCGTTGACCGGATTCTTCTTCACCGCCGAACCCTACGATGCCGATGCGCTCACGCCCAAAAAACGCGACCTCGCCTTCGCCGCCAAAGTGCTCCATGCACTGGGAGATACCCTGGAATCAGTGAAGCAGTGGGAAACCGAACCGCTCGAAGAGGCACTGCAGGATTTCTGCGAATCGGGCGGCTGGAAACGCCGCGACGTCTATATGCCGCTCAGGGTGGCGATAACCTGCCGGCGGGTGAGCACGCCGCTGTTCGAAACCATGGAAATCCTCGGCCGGGACGAATGCATGCAGCGGCTCAATACCGCCCTGGAAAAGTGCCGAACCGCCGGTTGAAAACTTCAAAAAAAGCTATGGACAGGGTGGACAGAGTGGACCCGGTGGACAGATCCTTTTTATGTCCACCCTGTCCACCCCGTCCACCGCCCTACCGCACAAACACCTGTCCCGCATCCACCACCAGCGTCTGCCCGGTGATCTTCGCGGCGCCGTCGCCGGCCAGAAACAGGACCGCCCCGGCCACGTCGTCCCACGTGATCTCCTGTTGCAGCGCCGTCATGCCGATATAATGCGGAATGACCTCCTCCGGGCTGATCCCCCTTTTCTCCGCCACCGCCGCGATGTATTCTTCGCTCCATATCTTCGATTCCTGGAACACGTTGCCCGGACAGACGCTGTTGACCCTGATGCCGTGCTGCGCCAGCTCCAGCGCCCAGCCGCGCGCCATGTGCACCTCGCCCGCCTTCGTTGCATTGTATGCGCTGTTGTTCTTCGACGGCTCCAGCGCGCTTTTGGAGGAAAGATTGATGATGCTCCCGCCCGCGCCCTGACGCTGCATCACACGCGCCGCCTCGCGCGCCATCAGCATGTACCCGGTCAGGTTGATCTCCAGCGCACGGCGGAACGCATCGGCCGGAAACTCCAGCAGCGGAAGCGGCGGGGCAACCGAGGCACAGTTCACCAGCAGGTCCACACCGCCCCGCCGTTTCACCACCTCAACATACAGGCCGCTCACACCATCCTCGTCGGTGACATCCACCTGCAGGGCGAGCGCATCCCCGCCCGCCTCGCCGATGCGCCGCACCGTCTCCCGCGCACCTTCCCCGTCGATATCCGCCGCAACCACATGCATGCCCTCCCGGGCCAATCCTATCGATATGCCGCGCCCCAGGCCGCTGCCGGCGCCGCTGACCACGGCCACCTTTCCGCTCAGGCCCGACGCCTCCCCGCCCGTTTCATACATCGCGTGCCGGTATTTTTCCCATTCCGATTCCCTGATATGCGCGATCGCCTCCTGCGGAAGCGAACGCGGCGTCCCGCACAGATCGGCGCCGACCAGAATTTTCAACGCCGCCCGCATGTTCGCCATGGCCGTATCCAGCAACTTCACGCCCGCACCCGCCGTGAACATGCCGATACCATCGACAAGCACGCAGACCGGAGTCCCGGGCCCCTCTGCGGCCGCCTCAACGGTCTCTCTTACCTCGCGGCGAAGAGCCACGTGGTCCGCGCTGAAATCCACCCACAGCGGCGCACCGTTGCAATACACCTGCTGCTCCGGAACAAGCGAGGGCGTCTCGGCCAGCCGCTGCGGCCGGGGCGAATGGAGAAAAGCCCGCACCTCCTCACCCAGATCGTGCGCGACCAGCACGGGAGCATCCATCAACCCGGCGTAAACACCGCGCAACTCGGCCGCAACACAGAGTATCAGTTCATCACGTTGTGAGGATTCCATAACGGGCAGCTCCCGCTCGCGGACAGAGCGGGCTGCATCCCGCAGATGCCGCTCCGCCCTGCCGACCACCTCGCCGGTGATCGACAGCACATCTTCGACGCTGCCGGCGCTGGCGAACAGGCCGTGGTTCTCCAGAAAAATGACCGCCGGCATCGCGCCGTGGCTCTCCCTGTAACTGCTGATTGCACGCTCCATCCGGCGTGCCAGCGGGTAACCGAAATCCACATACTCCACAAACAGGTAAGGCGGATCCATGTCGCCGTAGAGGTCCGACAGAATCGTTTCGGTCCCCTCCGAACAGAGGATGGCATTCACCGCGGCCGGATGCGTATGCGCCACACACCGGCCCAGCAGCGCGTGCAGGTTGGTCTCGACAGAAGGCCTGCCGCGGGACTCCCCTTCCCCGTCGATACAGGCCGCCCCGAGTCGCACGGCGATCTCCTGCTCCCGCTCCACGGGCGGCAGCTCCCCCAGCGAGTCGTCGGAAAGGATCTCGCAACATCTGTCCAGATCCACGATACGGTAGCCCTCTTCGGCGTTCATATCCTTCAGTGCAACGCCGCTGGCCTTAACATACATCCGCCTGTTGTCATCTTTCGTGCTCGTGTTGCCGCCCCCGCCCTGAACCAGCGCCGGATCGGCGCCGATGGCGGTGGACAATTCAATCAAATCCCTGAGCGCTTGCTCCATTGTGTCGGACTCTCCGCAGGTAAAAGTTAAAAAAACGGTACGGCCAAGCCATGATAACATACGACGCGCCGCCCGGCAACTCACAGCGCCCGGACAGGATCAGTCGGGTGACGGGGTGGACTGAACGGCAGCCCCGTCCACTCAGTCCACCCGGTCCACCACGTCCGGGATCTCCCCGAGCCGGGTCAGCACCACATCCGGCTCAACGCCCTTGCAGCGTGCCTCCGACCGTCGCAGGCGCAGCGAGCGCCGGTCGCCGGCGTACAGCGCGGTCCTGAATCCGGCACACTGTGCCGCATAAATATCGTTCAGCATATCGTTGCCGACATACAGCGCTTCCCCGGCGGTGATGCCATGCCGGTCTGTCAGCTCCGCGGCGGCCCGGACGTGGAGCGCTGGGGACGGTTTCGCGCGGCCCGCACGCCAGGACCAGACGCAGAGCGCATCCTCCAGCCCGAGCTCCTCCGGGCTGCCGCCCAAAAACGCATCGAACAGCAGCGGGGTGTAAAACTGCGCGTTCGAGACGATCCCGAGCGCCATCCCGCGCGTTGCAAGTTCCGCCAAAACCCCGGCAGCATCCGGCATCGGCCATACTGGATTGACACGGCATTCGTATTCCGCCGCGAGATGCCGCACCGACTTCGGGGTGATATCGCCCGTAACGCGTCTTTCCTCGTGGAGCCGCCCGAGCACCTCCGTCCAGATGCGGCGCACATCGACCTCCGGGCAGTCCGTCCCGCCGGCCTTCATCTGTTCGTGCCGGCTCCGGATCAGCCGGTAAAACAGAGCGGCGCCCTCGCGTGCGGCCCCGGCGCTTTCGATCCCGAACCCCGCGCCCGCCAGCGCACTCTCGAGCGCACAGGCCCCAGGTGCCTCGCCGCCCGTGGCGACGGATATGTCGCCGCTGCCGGAGACGAACAGCGTGCCATAGACGTCGAAGAGCACGGCGCGCACGCCCGGCAGTTCCTTCAGCCGCGGCGCCTGATCGGCGTCCTGCGGCTCCATCGGCGCGCCGAGCCGCCTGATCAGCGCGACGAGCGCCTGCCGTTCGGCACCGTGCATTTTATGTTGATGGTTATCGAACTGTTTCATAGCAAATCGCCCTGGCGCCCACAAACCCACACTTTAGAATCTGAACCCCAGAAAAAAGCGACCCATCATACTGTTGATGCATTGCTTATCTTAATTTAAGCTTTTGGTTTATGAAAAACGCGGGCTAAGTCCACACGGTCCACCACACACTCTTTCGCGTGCCAGGGGCATGGCCGAAAACCCGACTCGTAGTGGACGTTTTTAAGCCTGCCTGCCGGCAGGCAGGCGTCACCGGGTTAACGTGGCGTTTTGCAGACTCCGGAGCCCCAAAAGGGGCTCACTACGAACCTCTTGCAACCTTTTCGGCTGCTTTCCCAGGCCAATTGAAAAAACGCGGGCACCCGGCTGATGGCCGGACGCCCGCGTTCTGAACGTTATGTTTCCACCTTGCGCACCGGCGTCAGCGACGCCCCGCAAGGTTACATTATTATTCCAGTTCCCAATCTTCACCCGGAGGGCGTGTGTTGGTATCCCTTATCGCAACGTAGTTGTCGCCATTAACTTCGTATGTATCGCCTTCGAAGTAGGAAACCCACCTGATCCACGCATGGCGATAATGGTCCCTGACGGCGTCGCCGGCTGTATCGTCGTAGATATCGGTATCCTCATCAAGGTAAGGATTCGCTATCACGCCGGAGGCGCCGACGGTATCGTCTCTGACGAATGTCACGTGCCGGTCTTCGAACAGCACGTTCACTCCGTCCTGGCCGTGGTTATCCTGCCAGTCCAAATCCGCCCCCGTTTCCCTGTAATTCCTGTCGGCCGCAATGGCCCGCATCGGGTTGCGCTGGGTGTGCGTGGCGGGATCTGCGTAATAGCTCAGATCCCCTTCCTCCTTCGGATCGGCGTCCTCCATCTGGCCCGGCGGGTTCGAGGGGCAGCGCAGAATCTGCCGTGTATCGAGGTATCTGGGCTGGTCCCGGTCCATCCCCAAATCGTAGTAAATACCTTCGTTCTCTGCAAACTCCACTTCCTCCGGGCTGAAATCAAGCCCCTCCAGGCTGCTGCTCTCGTATCTGTCTGTCCAGTATGGGTTATCGAGATCAGCATCCATGACGTCGTCAGGATCATTTGGTCCACCATAGCCGATGAACACATCGCCGCTGGTCCCGATACCGTCCATCCTTATGTTCGGGATGCGACCGCCGTTATCATGGTCGTATTCCGTGAGCATAAGGCCGACCTGGTTCAGGTTGCCCGAACACGACGCCCTCATTGCCTGCTCACGTGCACGCCGGAGCGCGGGCATCAGCATCGCCGCCAATATCGCTATAATAGCGATTACGATCAACAACTCGATCAATGTGAAAAATCTCCTCCTCATGTTACTACACCTCCAAAAAAAAGAGAAAAGTAAAGATACAGCTACAACGCCACAAAAATCTAAAGTCACATTTTTAACGGTCGTAAAACTCCTTCACTCCATGAATGGCATTATACGCCAAAACGGAAACGGTGTCAAGTGACGACTTCCCGCATCCGCCCTGAGCGGGCAGTGTGAGTTATACAACACAACACTCGGGCTGTCAAGTACGGGTTAGAACGTTACTGAGCGATCGAAGCCACCGCAAACACATTAGCAACACCATCCGATGCACTTATGCCCGCAACGGATGTTCCGTCCGGGGCATCAGAGAACGCCCCACCTTCCCATCCTCTCAAAAAAGCACGAACACAAAAAGCGGTATGGGAAGTGAGACCAGACCGCCTGAAGCCGTGCTCCATCCATCGCCGGTCCGTCGGCCGCAGGGGCCCCGGAGCCCACAGACGATCATGGGTCAACATCATCGTAAGCGCTGATGTCCACTTCATCATAGAAGCGAATCCATGCCCTACGGTACTCGTCCGCGTCGTTCTCCTCGTAGATATTATCATCTTCATGGTACGGGTTGAGAATATCATCGCCACCCTCACTCCGCACGAACGCGACGTGACGGTCGTCGAAGAGCACGTTCACACCGTCCACGCCGTGGTTGACCGACCAGCCAAAGCCTCCCGGATCGCCTTCACCCTGAATCCGTCCGCTTCTGTCGGCGAGGAGCGCACGCGTCGAATGCCGCTGCCCGAGCGTGGTCCAGTCCATATAGTAGGCGACATCGTTGTACTCGGCACCGTTGTCCGGGTCGCCATCTTCACGGAGTTCAACATCCACGTTGTTCGAAGGGCAGTTGATCAGCTGCTCGTTCTCCAGGTACTCGCCGTCCATCAGCTCCAGGAACGCGCCCAGGGTGCCGGAGTACGTATCATCGTCCCTCACCGGAAGCCGCCCGTTGTTGTCATGGCTGAACATCTGGAGGGAGAGTCCGACCTGGTTCTGGTTGTTTGCACAGGAAGCCCTCCGCGCCCGTTCCAGTGCACGCCCCAGCGCGGGCATCAGCATTGCCGCCAATATGGAGATGATAGCGATCACGATCAACAACTCGATCAACGTAAAATCTCTGTGTCTCATTATCTTCATTCCTCACCTCAAAAAAAGAAGGAAACAACAGCAAAAAAACCAAACGAACCATCCCCGCACAATGCACCTTTAATATACCCAAAAAGGGAGCGGTTGTCAAACAACACAAGAGGAAAGGCAGGGATGCCCAAGGTAGATGGTGACCCCCTGGCGGCAGTCATTTGCTCGATTCCTTTTTTTCTTATATACTGTCGCCTCCGCTGTATTGTCAAACTTGAAGGCCCATCCACGGGGATCGGTGAAGTTTCAATCCCTATTCAGTGAACCACGTACCGGCCGGCAATTTCGCCGCGCCTGCTGTTATGGTGCCGGCATCTTGCCTGCCTTTTTCATCGGACAATTCACTGATCAGTTACGTTCCCGACTTTTCCCGGAGCTGCAACGCACGACTGCAGTGATAATGGCGCCTTCGACACAGGGACACAGGAATGCTGTTTTTTCAGACACGATGTCAATCGACTTTAACCTTTTGAGGAGGAACGATATGACGGATAAGAAGCGAATTATTCTGGGAGAGTCCGGCGGCCCGACCCCCGTCATCGACTGGGAAGTGGCCGGTGCAATTGATCGCGCGCAGGCGGCCGGATGGGAAGTTTACGGGATGATCAACGGGCTGGAGGGACTTTTGAACGCGAACATTGAGGGCAATATCGTTGATCTCACCACACTGGACCCGATGTCGTTCGCATTCAACGGCCCCGGTGCATGCCTGAGAACCACCCGCATCAAGCCCGGGGAAGAGCAGTACAGGAAGATGGCGGAGAATCTGGAAGCGCTGGGCATCGATGCCGTGGTATACTTCGGGGGCAACGACTCCGCCGATCAGCTCAAGGGCCTGGCGGAGTTCTCCGATGTCCTGGGTATCCATGGCATCAAGACGGTGGACAACGACCTGCCGGTGACGCACCATTGTCCGGGCTACGGGTCGGCCGCACTCTACAATGCGACCGCCCTGAAAAACGTTCACAACGACTACAGTTCTTACCGGACGAAGGGCAACTTCCGGACCGAAAGCGGAATCGAAGCGGGTTGGGACACGGCGCCGGTGGCAATTTACCAGGTCATGGGACGCAAAGCGGGCTGGCTGGCCCAGGGCACGGCGTTCTCAAAGGTCGACCCGAAAGGCGACCTCATCCCCGACCGTCCGCCGCATATCATACTCTCCAAGGAGGTGCTGTTCGACAAGCAGGAATTTCTGGACACGCTTTCCGACACGCTCTCCCGCCTGGGTGAAGCAGTGGTGGTGGTGCAGGAGGATCTGACCGAGCGCGAGACGAAAAAGAGCATTGCCGAAGTTTATTCCGACCGGGTGGAGCGCGACCAGCACGGCAACATCCAGCACGGCCGGGCTGCTTCGTTCTCTCCGGCCCTTTTCCTCGCGCAGCTGTGCAGTGAGGAGCTGAAGGTGGAAAGCATTCACGGGAACGTCAAGGAGGTAGCCCTGGTGCCACAGCACATCCAGCGCAGCTGCATGATGTCTTCGGTCGATGCCTCGGAAGCCTACCTGGTGGGCGCCGCATGTGTGGATGCGTTGCGGGAAGGCCATTCGGGCAAATCGGTCATATTCAACCGCGAGTGCTGCAGGACAACAACGGGGCTGACGGAGATGGAAAACATCGCCGCCCGGGAGCGGGGCGTCCCGCAGGAGTACATCAACGGCATCGCCGGACCCACGCAGGACTTCATCGACGAGTTCATCTACCTGATCGGCGGCCCGGCGGCAATACCCCATTTTTCCAACCGGCGCTACCCGCGGGTCAATGTGCCCGATGCGGTCAAAGCGAGTCCGTATGTGACCGGTTGACAAAAAGGGATTTTTCCCGTATATTTGGTAAATTCTCAGTGAACTACGTCAACTCATTCCCACCGTGCCCTGTGCCGGTGGGAAACAACGGGGTTCACTGAATACTGACGTATAATGGTGCATCAATGTGAATTTTCCAGAGGTGCAGTTTTTTCTGTAACACAAGAAGGAGTTATTATGAGCGACTACAGGCTGAGTCCATTTTTTACGGTATTGCAGGCGGCGGAGAAAGCCTCACAACAGGGCGGTTCCGCGGCGATCGGCGCATTCAACGTCAACTTTTTCACCCAGGCCCAGGGCGTACTGGAAGGCCTGAGGCGCGCGGATGCGCCGGCGATCATCCAGGCGTCCAAAGGCGCCAATAAGTTCCAGGGCGGCCCCGACAAAATATTCTACATGCTGACCCGGGCAATGGAGGACAGCGGGCACACCCTGCCGGTGGCGCTGCATCTGGACCACGGTAACGTCGAGAAAGGCGAAGAATGTGCCGACAGCGGTTACAGCGGCATCATGATCGATGCAAGCGAGGAGGAGTTCCACCTGAATGTCGCCGTCACGCGCGGGATGGTCGCTTACGCCCATCCCAAGGGAGTGGGGGTGGAGGGCGAGTACGGGCAGCTTGCCGGCGTGGAAGAGGATGTCTCCAGCGAGGAGACCGTCTATGCAAAGCCGGAAAAAGTCGTGGAGTTTTTCCGGCGCACCGGCGCCGACGCACTGGCCATCGCCTACGGCACCTCGCACGGACCCAATAAAGGAACGAATATCAGCGACCTCAAAACCGAAATCGTACGGGACAGCTACAGGAACATGGAGGCGGCCGGACTGGTTGACGACCACTTTCTGGTCGGGCACGGCTCCTCAACCGTGCCGCAGGAGCTGGTCGAGGAGATCAATTCTCTCGGAGGGAATATCCAGGGCGCCCGGGGTGTGCCTCTGGAGAAGATCAAGGAAGGCATAGAGTTCGGACTGCGGAAGATCAACATCGACACCGACCTGCGCCTGGGCATCACCGCCACGACGCGCAAGTTCTTCCGTGACAACCCCTCCGCAGCGGAAGTGGATGCGCTCAAAGGGGCCAGGGAAGTGCTTGACTCCCAGCTCGATGCTATCGACCCGCGGGATTACTTTGGTGCTGTGAAGCCGTTCGACATACTGCGCGAACCCCCGGCCGAAAGCGGTATCCAGGCATTTATCGACCTGATGGAGCTGATCAAAGAACGTATAGCGGTTCACGTGGAGTTTCTTGTCAATGAATTCGGATCGGCCGGGCTCGCAGGCAGCGTCGAGAACCTGTCGCTGGAAGATATGAGCCGCCGCTACGGTGGGGACGGCAACTGTTAGGTGGCTGGCGCAGGCTCTGCTGTCTGTGGCGGGCAGTAGTGCGCTTCTTGCCGCTATGCAACAACTTTGTGAGTCCCGACGCAATTCCGGGAGTTGTGGCAGGCTCCGGGTTCCGCACAGCCGTTGCCCGATCGTGCGCGAACCTTCTCGTACAGAGCAAGATCGTAACACAACCCGGGCGAGTGGCGGAATGGCAGACGCTCTGGACTTAAAATCCAGTGGTCCACAACGGACTGTGGGGGTTCGAATCCCCCCTCGCCCACCAGAATTCAGCCGGGCCGCCCGCCGCAGATATTGCAAGTTTTGAGGCCGGCAGCAAACGCGTACATGAGTGCATTGCGGATGTCCTGAAAATCCAACCATTTTTCGGCAGGACAATCAATGTATATACTCGGCATTGAGACGAGTTCCGGTTCGGGAAGCGTCGCTTTGGGCTCTGAAAGCGGCATGCTGGAAGGTGAATGCTTTGCTGACGGAGCGCGACACGCCAGGGATATATTCTCCCACATTGACAGCGTGCTTCGCCGTTGCGGGATCGGGAAGGATCGCATCGATTCTGTCGCCGTGAGTGCGGGGCCGGGCTCTTTTACGGGGCTGCGGGTCGGTGTGACCTGTGCAAAAACGCTTGCTTATGTTCTGGGATGGGACGTTGCGGGGATCTGTTCGCTGGAAGTGCTTGCACAGAACGTTGATGTGGATGATGTTCCGTGCAATTACATCTGCCCTCTCCGGGACGCGCGCCGGGGTGGGGTTTACGGTCGAATGTTCCAAAAAACCCCGGACGGCTGGACGGCTTGCGGTGGGGTGATGATCGACACTCCGGACCGTTTGGCCGGACGCCTGCCCGCGGGGGCCATGGTGTTCGGGAGCGGTGTGGACAGTTACCCGGAAATATTCGGGGTATCCCGTTTTTCTCTGCCGCCGGAGAATACGGATTATTCACGCCCATGCGCCGAGGCCGTTGTCAAACTCGGCATCGCACGAACGAATAAGGGCCGGAGCATTCCACCAATGGAGCTGATCCCCCGGTATTACCGCCTGACGGAGGTCGAGGAACGTTCCGGCGCTTGACCCGCATACTTGATAAACCAAAGACATAGTTAAGGTTTTTTGCTAAGCTTTATTTCCTGAAATAGCGCCTGCCTTTGGTGTGCATCCTTAATAAACTCACGAGGTACTGGAAAAACAAAATCGTCTGCCGTACTATTAATTCTTTCCATATCCGTTGTTGAAAAGAATTGAGCTGTTAAAACTTTCTAAAGTGGAGGATGGTTGGATGCACATCGCGATAGAAAAGATTCTGTGCCCGGTTGATTTCAGTGAAAGTTCCGACCATGCACTGCATTATGCCAGAGCTTTTGCCGAAGCATACGGCAGCCGTCTCGTACTGCTGCATGTGGTGGAAATGCCTTTTTTGCCTTCTTATTCAACCGCCGGCATCCCGGAGCTTTATTTTCCGGTTGATGAGATCCGGACGCAATGCCGGGAAAGGATGGATAAGCTGGTGAAGAAACACAGTGGCGAGGGATTCGATATCAGCGGCCATGTGACGGTTGGAGCGCCTTTTATCGAAGTGGTAAGGAAGGCCAAAGAAGACGAGTTCGACCTGATCGTGCTGGGCACGCACGGACACAGCGGCCTGAAGCATCTGCTCATAGGGAGTGTCGCCGAAAAAGTCGTGCGTAAAGCGCCATGTCCCGTGTTGACCGTCAAGCATCCGGAACATGAGTTCGTTCTGCCTTAGCCTGCATTTCTCACAAAGCAACGGTAATTATTAACATAACCGGCTGTAACACTGAATGTTTTATGTGAATGATACTATTTCTTAAAATCGCCCTCTGTTTTGTCACGTTGAAAACAGCGCTTTGCCCTTGGGGCAAGCCTCCAGCGGTGCATCTGCGGTGTCAGGCTGCGCTTCGCGTATAAGAATACAGCGGCG